>DATAGU010000058.1:0-14729 GCA_036263495.1 Polyangia bacterium
CGAACGGGCCGGGGCGGAGCCCGAGATCGGGCCGCAGGTCGTGATCGCGGCGTGCGAGTTCCTCGATGATCCCGAGGCCCTCGGGAAGCGGCGCGAGCTCGTGGCGCCGGGCAGCCCGGCGGCGCGCGGGTGGCGCCTGGATCAGATCGAGGCGCTGCTCGAGCGGGGCCGGCTGGCCGAGGCGGCGGCCGAGGCCGAGGCCGCCCTGGCGGAGGCGCCGGAGCACCTCGGGCTGCTGGCACTCCTGCGACGGATCGCGCGGGCGGCCCAGGACCGTCGCGGGGAGGCCCGGGTGACGGCGCGCCTCGGGGCCCTGCTCGCGGATCGCGACCGGGCGGCCGAGCTGCTCGCTACGGCCGCGGCGGCCTTCGAGGAGCTCGGGGACGGCGCCGACGCGGCGCTGGCGTGGATGGAGGTAATGCGCCGCCGGACCGGAGCCGCGGGTCACGAGGCCTACGCTCGGGCGCATGCGGCGCTCGAGCGGCTCGAGGACGTCGGGGCGCTCGATGCCCTGATCGGCGAGCGGCTCGGTCAGGTGGACGATCCGGGGGAGCGGGTGCTGCTCCTCGCCGAGCGGGCCGAGCTGAAGCGGCGGCATGGGCAGCCGCGCGCGGCCATGGCCGATCTTCAGGCGTTGTTGGAGATCGATCCGGGGGATCGGCAGGCGCTCTACGACCTCGGGCAGCTCCGGGCCGAGGATGGGGATCTGCAGGGGGCGCTCGAGCTGTATGAGCGCTTTGCCGCGGGCTCGACCGATGCGGGCGAGCTGCGCATGGCCTATGCGCGCATGGCCGAGCTCGCCCAGGCGGGCGGCGATCCGGCGTCCGCGATCGCCTATCTGCAGCAAGCGCTCGCGCAGCGGCGCGAGGATCGCGAGCTCCTCGAGCAGCTGGCCGCGCTCCTCGAGCAGCAAGGCCAGGCCGCGGCGGCCGTGGCCCAGCTCAAGACGCTGGCACGGCTCACCCAGGAAGTCGCGGAGCGGGTGCGGATCGAGCTGCGCATCGCCAAGATCTGCGGGGAAGGGATGGGCGATCCGCGGGGGGCGGTGGAGGCCATGACCCGCGCGCTCGATCTCGATCCGCTGCAGCTCGATGTGCTGGGCAAACTGGTGCCGATCCTGGAGGGGCAGGGGCAGCTCGATCTCAAGGACACGATCCTGCGCCGTGCGGCGGACCGGGCACGGGCGCAGATCGCGGCCGAGAAGGGCTCATCGCCACCGGGGCTCTATCGCGTGCTCGAGCGCGTGCTGGCGTTTCTGGGCGACGAGGATGCTCGCCAGTTTGCGGGACAGTGCGCGGCCATCGCGGCGGGCGAGCCGAACCCGCCCCGGCTCGGTGTCGAACCCTCGCGGGAGCTGTCGGCGGCGGCCTGGGAGCGGGTGTTTTCACCGGTGGCGCGCGGGCTGGCGCTCGAGGTGTGGCGCGAGGCCCGTGACGCGGTGCCGTCGATCTTCGGGCCGGAGCTGAGCGCGTTCGGGGTCAGCAAGAACGATCGCCAGAACGCCAAGGGGCTACCGTCGACGTGGATCCCGGTCGACAAGATCGCGCGCGCCCTCGGCGTGGGGGCCTACGAGCTCTATCAGTCGACCGACCGGCCGGATCTCTGCGCTACGGTGGGGCCGGCCCTGATCGTCGGAGCGGCCTACGGGGACCGCCTGACGGCGGCGACGCGCTTCCGGGTGACCCGGGTGGTGGCGTTGATGCGCGATCGGTTGGGGCCGCTCGAGGACATCGACGACACGGACCTGGAGCTGTACTTCGTGGCGCTCGGCCGGTGCTCCGGGGCGACCTGGATGCCGGAGAGCCGCCCGAGCGAGGCGCGGATCGAGGACCGGGTCAAGCTGCTGAACAAGTACCTCGATCGGCGGGCGCGCAAGGCGCTGCAGACGCTGGCGCCCCGCTTCTCCGAGCTGGGGGATGTCCGCCTGTGGCGTCGCGAGGTCCTGGCGGGGTTGGCGCAGCTCGGACTCGCGGTGTCGGGCGATCTGTCGGCGGCCCACGCGGAGTTGAAGGTGGATATCCACAGCGGTCTCGGGCAGGTGCTGGCGCGGTTCGCTGTTTCCGAGGACATGGCCGCCTTGCGGCGGGAGCTGGGCCTCCGGGGGTAGCCCCAGGCGAGGAGAACGAAGTTGGCGACGGACGGGAAGAAGCCGGAACAGCCTGCCAAGTTGGATGACTGGACCGACGCGGTCGACGAGTGGGACGCCTCGCTGGAGCTGCCCGTTGAGGGTGTGATGCCATCGCCGTCGTTGCTGGAGGCGATGCGGGAGAAGGCCGCGGCCGAGCGGCCAAAGGCGCCGCCGCGCGAGGCCTCGGTGATGGAGCCGTTGCCCTGGTCGTCTCGGCCGCCGGTGGAGCCGCTCGCGGAAGAGGATCCGCTGCTCGCGGTGCTCAATGGCGAGCTCGAGCTGCCCGAGGTGCCGCAGCAGGCGCTGGGGGAGCTCCTAAGGGCCATGCCTCATGCGGTAGGGGAGGAGGAAGAGGCGCAGGCGCACCCTCCGGGGCCGAGCGAAGATCTGATGGTCGATTGGGCGGGCGATGAGCCCGAGGAGCTGCCGCCGCTCCGGCTAGACCCTCCGGAGGAGCCGGCCCCGCCGGCGCCGGTGACGCCGATGCCGCCGCTCGACGAGACGATCGTCCTGCCGGACGAGATCGCCGTCACCGAGTTCGAGCAGGCCGCCGCTCCAGAGAGCGCGGTCGAGGTGATGGCGCCGGCCGAGTCGAGCTCGGTGGACGAGGATCTCGAGATCGCGGTGGATCAGGCGGCGTCCGATCCAGAGAGCCTCGAGGGGATCGATGCGGGGCTCGATCCGGTGATCGCGCTCCCGCCGATCCCCGAGCCGCCGCAGGGCGCACCGCTCTCGGCCCAAGAGGAGGATCCGTTCGCGCAGCTGGAGATGGAGAGCGAAGCGGTGACCCGGGCGGTGTCGCCGGAGATGATGGAGCGGCTCACGGGCGCGCTCGACAGCTTCGAGGACATGCCGGTGACGGCGCCCCTGGAGGCGGCCCCGTCCTCCCTCACCGACAGCGATTTCTACGACGACATCGTGGTCGAAAAGGAGGCGGCGGAGGCGGCGGCCCCTCCTGCGGCGTCGTCGGATCTCGATCTCGACCTCGACCTCGATCTCGACCTGGGCTTCGACATGCCCAGCGCTCCCGCGAAGACCGCGGAGCCTGCGGCGCCGGCCGCGGCGTCTTCGTCCCCTCTCGGGGGCGCGGCGACGCGGACGTCTTCCGTGGTGTCGCCCATGCCGTCGCCTCCCGAGGCCGCGACGCCGGCGTCCGGCCGGCCGCCGCTCAAGACGCCGTCGGTGATGAAGGCCATCCCGGAGCCGCCGGTCGCGACCACGACCAAGACGTCGTCGGGGGTATCGCCCATGCCGGCGCCTCCCGAGGCCGCGTCGCCGCCGCCGCCGTTTGGCCGGCCGTCGACCAAGACGCCGTCGGGGGTGAAGGCCATTCCGGAGCCGCCGGTGGCGTCGCCGCCCGCGGGTACGCCGCCGCGGCCGTTCGGTCGGCCGCCGACCAAGACGCCCTCGGTGATGACGGCCATCCCCGAACCGCCGGGGACGTCGCCGGCACCCGCGGGGGCCACGACCAAGACGTCGTCCGGGGTGTCGCCCATACCGACGCCGCCGGCGGCCGGTGCATCGCCTCCCAGGCCGTTCGATCGCCCGTCGGGTCGGTCGTCGTCGGGGGTGACGCCGATGCCGACGCCGCCCGGCACGACCAAGACGTCGGCGGCGGTGACGCCCATGCCGACGCCGCCGGGGGCCGGTGCGCCGCCTCCCAGGCCGTTCGATCGCCCGTCGGGTCGGTCGTCGTCAGGGGTGACGCCCATGCCGACGCCACCCGGCACGACCAAGACGTCGTCGGCGGTGACGCCCATGCCGACGCCGCCGGCGAGCGGAACGCCGCCACAGCCCTTCGGTCGGCCAACGACGAAGACGCCATCGGTGATGAAGGCCATCCCGACGCCACCGGGCGAGCGGGTGCCGACGAAGACGCCGTCGGTGATGAAGGCCATCCCAGCGCCGCCGGTAGAGGACAGTCCGGCGGAGCGGGTGCTGGACTTCGTGGCAGAGCCGGAGAGTGCCCTCGACCAGGAGGCGCCGTCGCCTTCGAGGGCGCGTTCGCGCCGGCCACTTCCTGAGTTCCCCGCGACCCCACGGTCGCCCTTGGTGCCCCGCAAGCCGGGAGAGCAGCGCCTGGTCGATCAACCGCCGCCCGCATCGCGGCTGCCGGCAACCATCTCGCCTCCATCGATCCAGGTGACGGCGGAGGTGCGGAGTTCTGGGGACAGCTCCTGGCTACGTGAGGAGATGGCGCTCCTCGAGAGTGAGATGGGTTTGTGCAAGGAGCCCGGGCGCCTGGGCGAGCTGGCTCATGCCGCGGGCCGGGTGGCGCTGCGCCTGGGCGAACTGGAGGCCGCGCAGCGCTGCTTCGGCACGGCGCTGGAGGTGTCCCCCCAGGACCCGCTGGCCCTCCAGGGGCAGCGGCGCGCGGCGCTGGCGCAGCGACGGGCCGATGAGGCCGCGGAGCTGCTCGCCCGCGAGGCGCAGGGCGCGTCGTCGCCCGAGCAGGCGGCGCTCCTGGCGCTGCGTTCGGATCTGCTCTTCGTCGCGGGGATGGCGACGGGAGCGCAGGAAGGCTATGCGCAGCTCATCGCCCAGGACCAGAAGTCGCTGCGAGCGCGGATCGGCCTGCTCGATGCGGCGGCCCTCGGCAACGATACGGCAGGTCTCCGGGGGGCGCTGGCGGAGCTAGTCCCAGCGGTGGGGGACGCGCGCTGCCAGGCCGCGTGGCGTACGGAGCTCGGGCGCTGGCTCGAGCAGGAAGGCGATGACGCGGGGGCCCGCGCGGCCTACCAGGCGGGGCTGGCGACCGATGAGACACACCTCGGGGCGGCGCTGGGGGAGCTGCGATGCCTGCTACGGGGTTCGGATCGAGAGGGCCTGGAGGCGGCGCAAGGCCGTGCAGCGCGACAGCTCGGCGGCGGGATGGGCGCCGCGCTGGAGCGGCGGAACGCCTTGCTCAAGTTGGCGGGAGGAGCGCCGGAACGGGCGATCGAGCGTCTCACGCTCGCGCCGCTGCCCGAACCGCTCACGCTGGCGCTGCGCGCATCGGCCGAGGAGGCGGCGGGCCAGGGCGATGCGGCGGCGGAGACGCTCAAGCGGTTGGCAGAGCAGGAGGCGGAGCCCGGCCAGCGCGTCGAGGCGCTGGTGCGCCTGGGCGAGATGGAGGAGCGGCTGGGGAGGCTGGTGGAGGCGGCGCAGGCCTTCGAGCAGGCGGTTCAGGTGGCGGCCGAGGGCACGGGTGGTCAGGTGGCCGATGTCGTGCTCTGGAGGGCCATGGAGCGCATCAGCCGCGGGCGCGGGGATACCGGGCGACTGGTCGACCTGGCCCGCGCCGAGGCGGCGCAGGATCCGGAAGGGGCGGATCTGGCGCAGCTGCGGGCGGCTCGTCTCCTGGTCGACATGGGCCAGGGGGATGAGGCGGCGGCGGCGCTCGAGGCGGCGTTGGACCAGAACCCGCGGCTCACGGTGGCCCTCACGGAGCTGGTGGAGCTTCATCTGGCGGCGGGCCGGCCGGCCGAGGCGGCCCGATGGCTGTTGCGGGCGGCGGACAGGAGCGAGGACGCCGAGCTCGCGCTGCGCTACCGCGAGCGGGCGGTGCGGCTGCTCGGGCAGGCAGGGGACCTCGACGCTGCGCTCGAGGTCGTGCCGCTCCTCAAGGAGGGGCGCCCGGGGATGGCGGCGGTGCGAGGGGTCGAGCGGCTCTTGCGGGTCGCCGGCCGCTCTGCAGCGGTGGCCTACTCGGTAGAGGCGGAACAGGCAGGGGATGCGGACCGCGGGGCCTGGCTCTGGCACCAGCGAGGCCTCGGCTCGGATGAGACGACCGGAACGGAGGACACGGACCTCATCGAGGCGCAGCGCCGGGCGCTCGAACTCGTGCCGGGCTACCCGGCGGCGTTGGCGGCGCTGGAGTTGCGGCTGGCCGGATCCCGCCCGGCGGAGCTTCTTGCGCTGGGGCAAGCGCAGCTGGCGGTGCTCGGCGAGCGTCCTGCGGCGCTGGCGGCGCGCTTGCGTCTGGCGAGCATGGCCGAGACGAGCAGCGACGCGGCACGCGCTCTTCAATTCTACCTGGAGCTGCGGGAGCGGCTGCCGCCGACTTCGCCTCTGGGGCTGGAGGTCCTGCAGGCGCTGATGGGAGTGGCGCGGCGCACTGGCGAACTGCCGCGGGCGGCCGAGGCGCTCGAACAGCTCCTTGCGCGGTTGCCCGAGGGGCTCTACCGCACGGCCTTGATGCTGCGGCTGGCCGGGTGGGAGGAGCTGCACCTTGGGCGCATCGAGAACGCCGCGACGCTCTACGGACGGTCGCTCGAGCTCGAGTCGGATCAGGCCCTGGCGCTGCCCGGCTGGTCCCGCACGTACCAGGCCCTCGGCCGCTTTGATGAACTCGTGGCAGGGGCGCGTGCGCGCCTCGAGCGGGCGAGCGATGTCTCGTCGCGCATCACGCTCTATCAAGAGCTGGCATACATCGATGGCGAGCTGCGTGGCGACGCGGCGGCGGCAGAGCAGGATCGGCAAGAAATCTTGAACCTCGATCACGCTCATCACGCCTCGTTCCGCGCGCTCGAGCAGACCTATGTGCGCGGGGAGCGGTGGCTCGAGCTGGTGGCCATCTACGAGCAGATGGGGCTGACGGCGACGGATACCGCCCTGGCGGTGGCCGTGTTCCTGGACCTCGTGCGGCTGCGGGAGCGGCTGGCGCAGCAGGAGCCGCAGGCGATCGACAACGATTACCGTCGGGCGCTGTATCGCGACGCGCACTGCCGCCCGGCGCTGCGGCAGCTCCTCGGGTTGGCGCGGGAGCGGCGGGATCATGCGCTGCTAGCAGAGCTCCTGGGGCGCATCGTGGATGAGGAGACGCACCCGGGCTCGGCGGCAGGCTTCGGGACGCGGATGGGAGAGGCGCTGGAGGCGCTGGGGAAGAACGATCTGGCGCTCGCGCGTTACCGTGCGGCGGCAGAATCGGTGCGCCATGTGCCGGCCTTGCGCGCGCTCGCACAGCTCGCGCTCCGGGAACGAGCGTACGCCGAGGCGGTCTGGGCGTTCGAGACGGCGGGGCAGGTGCTGCGGGATGCGCAGGAGCGGGCGCGGTGCTACCTGGCGGCGGGTGTCCTCGCCGAAGAGGAACTGAACGATCGGGAGCATGCGATCCCGGCCTACCGGAGGGTGCTCGAGTCCGTTCCAGGGCAGCGCGACGCGCTCGAGCGCCTGCAGGGGGCGCTCGCGCACAGCGGCGATTGGCAGACCGCGGCCCGGGTGTTGACCGAGCGCCTGGGCAAGGAGAGCGATCCGGCGGAGATCGCGAGGCTGCACTTCGAGTTGGCGGTCCTCCAACGGGATCATCTGAGCCGGCGGGATCTGGCCCTGCAGCATCTGAACGAGGTGTTGGCGCGCGATCCGGCCCATCTCGGCGCTCTCGGGGCCCTGGCCAGCCTCTATTACGAGGAGGGGCGATGGGCGGAGGCGGCGGACATCTTCATCCGGCACGGGCGCATCGAGAAGGATCCGGCGGTCTTGAAGGACGTCTTCTTCAAGCTCGGGCTCATCTATGACGAGCGTCTCCCGGATGCCAAGCGCGCGATGGTGTGTTTCACGCGCGTGCTGCAGTACGACGCGGAGAACCAGGTCGCGCTGGAACGTCTCTCCCAGCTGGCCACCAAGGAAGGGGAGTGGCGCGGGGCGCTGGCCGCCACGGCCAGGCTGGTCGAGATCGAGACCGAGCCGGCCAAGCGCATCACCTATCTGCACCGCATCGCCACCATCCAGGAAGAGGGGCTCAAGGATGTGCGGGCGGCGCACGAGGCCTTGCGCCGCGCGGTGGAGATGGATCCTCACCAGCTGTCGGCGATCGGGGAGCTGGCGCGCTTCTACGAGCGTCAGGGAGACCTGACCTCGGGCCGCGTCCACCTGGATCGATCGGCGCAGGCGATGCGCCAGCTGGTGCGTCAGACGCCCGAGGACCCGGAGCCCTATCACGCGCTGTTCCGCATCTTCAACTGGAAGCGCTCCTTTGATCAGACGTTCATGGTGGCGTCGCTCCTCAAGGCCATGAACAAGGCGGACACCGAGGAGGAGACGTTCTTCAATCGGTTCGCGAGCAAGGATGGCTACCCGGGGCAGGCGCTGGCGGACCGGAGCCTGGATGACACGATGTTCGTGAGCCGCATCCCACCGGGCTTCCGGCATCTGTTCCGGCTCCTCGACGAGACGCTGCAGCGCGCCTACCGCACGGACGTCAAGCGCCTGGGGGTGAATCGGCAGGAGCGGCTGCCAACGAAAGGACCGCTGGCGCGCGACGTGGCCAACCGGGTGGCGGCGGATCTCGGCATCAAGGACTTCGATGTGTACGTGACGGCGGCTTCGCCGCGGCTCTTGACGGTCGAGCTGACGGACCCGATCGCGCTCGTGTTCGGGCAGGAGGTGGTGGCGGGGCTCGGCACCGAGGAGCTGCGCTTCTGCGTAGGGCGCTGCCTGAAGATGGTGCAATCGCACATGGCGGTGCCGCTGCGGCTGAGCGGAGAGGAGTTGGGCGTGCTCATGGGCGGCATCGTTCGCCAGTTCATCCCCGAGTTCTTGCCGCGCGGCTTCGATGCGGCCGCGGTGGCGGCGGAGGCGGCGCGGCTGGCCAAGGTGATCCCGCGCAAGCTGCACCAGGAACTGCTGCCGTTTGCGCTCGAGTGCGCCGATCCAGGGCTCGATTTCCGCGCGCTGGCCAACGATCTCATCCACACCGCCAACCGGGCCGGCGTGCTGTGCGCCGGGAATGGGGCCCACAGTCTGGCGGTGCTGCGTCGCCTGAAGGACGAGGGGCAGGTTCACGAACTCCTGCGCTTCGTCGTGTCAGACGAGTTCGCCGAGTTGCGGCGGACCGTGGGGACTGCCATCGGGTAGGGGCGAGGCGGATGCTCGACGGGGTACGGACCGAGGACAAATTGACCGTGCCCCCCCACCGGGCTACGATCGAAACGACGTGAAGACCTGTGCGCAGTGCCAGATCAGCTACCCGGATGCGCTCGAATTCTGCCCGCGCGACGGAGCCTCCCTGCCAGTCCCCCCCGGCAGGACGCGGAACTTCCAGGCACTCTATGACGCTCTCATCGGTACGACGGTCGACGGTCGGTATCTGATCGAGGCCAAGCTGGGCGAAGGCGGGATGGGGGTGGTGTATGCGGCACGCCACGCCATCATCGACAAGCGCGTGGCCATGAAGGTGCTCAAGGCCGAGGCGCAGGACGATCCCACGGCGGGACCGCGCTTCATCCAGGAGGCCAAGTCGGCCTCGAAGGTGCGCCACCTCAACATCGTCGACATCACGGACTTCGGCATGCTGGTCGATGGCAGCGCCTATTTCGTGATGGAGTTCCTCGACGGGCACACGCTTGGGCAGGCGCTCCGCAAGGGGCCCCTTGCGCCCGCGCGAGTCATCCATATCGCCTCCCAGATCGCCCGAGGGCTCCAGGCCGCGCACCAGAACGGTGTCATCCATCGTGACCTCAAGCCGGACAACATCTTTCTCCTGTCCCGGGACGGGATCTCCGATTTCGTCAAGATCGTCGACTTCGGCATCGCCTTGCTGGAAGAGCGAGGGGCGCCCGCATCAAGCGGCCCCCGGCTGACCCAGGTCGGTATGGTCCTCGGCACACCTGAGTACATGGCCCCCGAGCGGGCGACGGGGAAGGAGTCGGATCACCGCGTCGATCAATATGCTCTCGGTTGCATCATGTACGAGATGCTGACGGGTGACGTCCCTTACCGCGCCGACGACTCGTCCAGCACCCTGCACAAGCACGTCTTCGATCCGATCGTGCCTCTGCACAAGAAGCGGCCGGACCTGCGGATCCCTCTGGTCCTGGATGCGCTGGTGGTGCGCGCAATGGCCAAGAATCCGACGGATCGGTTCTCCGGGATGAAGGAACTCCTCGAAGCCCTCGAACGGGTTGCGATGGAGATCCCGGCGGAGCCGGAGGCGGGCAAGGAGGGGGCGGGGCGAACGAGCGCACGCGCGTCGACCATAACGACGCCCACGGATGCGCTGGAGAACTTTGAGCGCTCCAAGCCGCCGCTCTTGCGCATCATCCTGGGAACGGCCGCCATCGTGCTGGTGATCGGGGGGATGGCCGCCTTCGCGATGCTGCGCGTCTCTTCGGTGCCGGCCGCCCCAGCCAGCCCGTCGCCACAGCGCGAGGCGGCGGTCCGGGCGGTGGCGACGACGCCGGTGCCGCCTCCGGCTCCGCCCACGCCGAGCACGGTCCAGGCAACCTTGCGGTCGGCGCCCGAAGGAGCCGAGATCTACCGGGATGGCACCCTCGTGGGTCATGCGCCCCTGCTGACATCTCTTCCGTCAAGGAATACGCCTGTCGAGTTCCTGTTCCGGCTGAAGGGATTCCAAGAACGTCCGGCGAAGATTGTTGCGAATCAGCTGGGCGCCGACAGGGTGGTGACCATCACTTTGTCGCCGCTGGAAGGAGGACGGAGCAGCAGTTCGTCGCGCGGGCGCAAGACGGAATCTCGTCCGGCAGCGGGAGGTACGAAGAAATCCCGTTATATCCCCAAGAGTAATCTGCAGGATCCGTTTGGGGGACGGTAGGGTGGAGAGGGTTGGCCTGCTACCACTGAGTAGGGATAACTTGATATACTGCCAGGCACACGGTGTGTTAGGCTCCATACTGCCAGCGAGCTGCTTGGCGCGGGTTTGACGTGAAACAACATAAGCCAAATGATTATGACCGCTCCAGGGAACCACCGGCGCCCTCTGCATCGTCGCCTCCCATGCCTGTATCTTCCATTCAGGCCGATGCAGACAATGAGAGACCCTCGCAGGACACGCTCGATTCTGTACAGGTCGATTGGGACGACGAGAATTCGGGGGTGACGAAGATCGGGCCACCGCCGCTCCCGGTTGAAGCGGCGCCGGCTCCTGCAGCGAGTGGGCGAGGAGGGGCGAGTCAGCCTGCGCCACCCAGAGCAAGCATCCCCCCCCCGCCGCCTGTACATTCTGAAGGCCCGCCGACCTGGGACGATTCGACGGTGATGGCCCCGTCATCGACTCCAGCGGGAGAGGCTGTTGCGGCGAACGTGGCTCCAGCGATTCCAGCGCCTCCCGAGCGCTCGCGCAGCCTCGCCCCCAGGCTGAGCGGCGCCCCGCTCGTGATTTCGAACGCAGCGCCACCTGCCGTCGCGATGGCTCCCGCTCCCGCTGTGGACGAGGAGAACGAGGGGACGATCTTCGCCGATCGCTATCGGATCCTCAGCAAACTCGGCGAAGGTGGCATGGGCGTGGTGTATCTCGCCGAGCACGTCATCATCGAGAAGCGGGTCGCGCTCAAGGTGCTGTCGCGTGATTTTGCGCGCAAGGCGGACCTGGTGCAGCGATTCATGCAAGAGGCCAAGGCCGCCTCTCGCATCGGCCACGAGAACATCGTCGACATCACCGATTTCGGAGAAACACCTTCGGGCTCGGTGTTCTTCGCGATGGAATTTCTCGATGGCCATGATCTGGCCCACCATATCCGCGCCGGAGGGCCCATGACCTTCGAGCGGGCGCGCCACATCGCCACGCAGATCTGTCGCGCGCTCGGGGCCGCGCACGCCAAGGGCATCATCCATCGTGACATGAAGCCGGAGAACGTCTTTCTCGTCGAGCGGGAAGGGCGGACGGACTTCGTCAAGATCCTCGACTTCGGCATCGCCAAGATGAGCTCGCTCGACAGCGATGGTGGGGGCTCACGGTTGACCCGGACGGGCATGATCTTTGGCACGCCCGAGTACATGTCGCCCGAGCAGGCACGCGGGGATCGGCCCGACCACCGCGTCGATGTGTATGCCGTTGGCTGCATCCTCTACGAAATGCTGACCGGGGACGTGCCGTTCCACGCGGATACGTTCATGGGCGTGCTCACGAGGCACATGTTCGATGCCCCGGAGCCCATGAGCCAGCGCAACCCCGCCATTGCCCTTCCACCCGGAGTGGAAGATGTGGTGATGCGGGCGCTCGCCAAGGATCGGGATCAGCGCTTTCAGACAATGAAGGAATTCTCGCTCGCGCTGGCGGCCTGCGGTGGTGGCATGAATGTGGCCGAGGCGTGGGGCGATGAGCCATCGCACGTCGAGCGCTCGGCTACCGGGTTGCGGCCCATGATCACGGGCCTCTCGCCCATGGTTTCCGCGCGCATGGAGCAGGTGAACACCCTGCCGCCATCGGCGCAGGAGGCAGGTCAGAAGCGCTCACGCACGGCCTGGTATTTGGCCGGCGCCATGATCGCAGCGGGGGCGCTCGGTGGAGCTGGATATTATTGGGCCCATCGCAGGCCAGCGGTGGTACAGTCGCCTGTGGTACCGTCGCCGGTAGAGGTTGCGCCCGCAGCGACAAAAGTGGTTCCGCCTGCTGCGAGCGCGAAGTCCATGACCAAGCTTGAACTTCGCACCATTCCTCCCGGCGCCGAGGTGCTCATTGGGTCGGTCAGTTGGGGAATGACGCCACTGGTGCTGGAATTACCCAAGGATCAGCCGGTCGCGATCACACTGCGGAAGGCCTCGTTCCGGGAGCATGAGGAAACGTTGACCCCCGACAGTGATCGCTCTTATGAGTTTCAGTTGGAGGAGCTGCGGTCGCCCACGGTGGCACGGCCCATCCGTCGCGACCGCTCCGGCCATAAAACCGATACGACGCGTTCGGGTTCCCGATCGGGAAATACAAAGCCCAAGACCAAGTTGGATCTAAAAGATCCCTTTGCGCAATAGCCCCCAGTTCCTCGCTCGACTCTTCCTCCAAACCCCGTAACTCCGACACGTGCGATATCGTTGTGCCCTCAGGTCATTCGTTCTTCTTCGGAAGAACCACATCGCCGTGTACTAGGTAGAACGTCCTGAACACGTCATCGTAGGTATCGAGTCGCCCAATATACGTCACGCGATCACCCAGTCTGAGGTGAGCTAATTTAGGGCGCGCCTCTGGTGTGATCTGTAATGACACGTCGAAGGTGAGTGTATTCGGAATGTGCTTGAAGGTCAGTCCATCGCGGGAGAAAGAGACAAGCACTCCGGTCCAACGAATCCACTTGCCTTGATACTTGTGCCACAGCGCTGCCTTGGTATTTGGGGTCAGTCGGCGCGTCAGGAATAGTGGATATAGCTGCTCAAAACTGTCCGGCACGAGCAGTTGCTCCGAGGTCGTGCCGCCATCATTCCCCCCTGAACGCATTTCCGGAAGGGGGGCCACATCCCGGTGACAACCGGCAATGAAGATGCCGGCGAGCCCGCAGGCCATCGTCATTGCGAACTGACGCCACCGGGGAGACTTCATGTTATTACCTCATCCTGCCCTTGGTTAACATAATACGCATTATCGGACATTTCCTCCCGGGCCTCCCGAACCCTCCGCATCGAGGCCCACAAGCACGATACAACGCCGATTGTTCGCTTGACAGCGACGAGACACACGAGTAGCGTTAGACCCATAGCGACGCCTTTCTTGCTCAAAGGTTGTCGCCAGGCCCCGCGAGCGCGACCAACGCCCGAGGTGCGCCGGCGCTGAACCCCTAGAGGCCCGTCCCCTAGGGGTTCGCGTTTTTCAAGGCAAAGATCTGCCGTCGGAGGTCCGTTGCCCGACATCCCCCGTCTCGAACCCGATGCGCTTCCGGGTCAGCTCTTTTTGCCGCACCCGGACGGCACGCCGTGCTGCGGGGCGGTTCAGCCGGATTGCCCCTGGCGCCCCTGGCCCGCACCCGCCGCTCCTATCCTCGAGGTCACACCCAAGGTCGCGCCCACGTCCGCGCCAAACCCTCGCCCGAAGAAAAAACCAACCCGCAGAGAGCCATGCTGGTGTGGCAGCGGCAAGCCGTACGCGAAGTGCCACCTCTACATCGACCGCGAAGACGATCATGGCTAGCTCCCGAGCGCCAAGCACAGCTGCTGGCCGCGGCGCGCCCGCTCGAGCGCCTCATCCTCAGCGAGCGGCTCGATGGTGACGATGTCGTCTTCTTTTGCCCAGACCGTGCGGAGAGGCACCTTGTCGCTCGCGAATCTGCCGTCGAGCTCGAGGAGGTCCAGGCGCACCCGCGCGGACACCCCCGGTTCCCAGACGGGCTCGTGCACGTAGCCGTGCACGCGCGCATGACGGCTGGCCGGATGCGGGTGCCACAACCAGATCTCGGCCCAGGTGCACCACGGCGACGAGTCGGGCTCTAACGGTGGGTTGGGCCGTTCGGACGAGTGATCGCCGCCGCCGAGCTTTTGACGCTCTGGCGAACAAGTCCCGGGGTGCCCGACCTCGAGATCACAGCGAGCAACCTTGCCGCACAGCGAGGGCACGGCTTGCGTAAAGACTGCCGAACACGGTCCCTCATGATCGCGCTCCCTCAAGCAGCTAAACCGGCTACCGCACCGTCCCGGCTCGGCCCGGCCGCGCTCAAGCGCCTCCCTGATCTCCATGAGAACGGAGAAGTCGGCGCATGGGCCTACGTGACCCGCCAGAAGGACACACAGGACGTTTTCTCCACGCCGAGCGAACACGCCGCCGCACAAGGCTGTGTGGGGCCCCGCGTGCCCTTCCTCAAGTCTGCACGGCAGCGGCCCGGCAGGAGACGCCAACTTGTACTCGCACCGGGCCATCAGTTGGCCCTCCGGGCGGCCCGCGCCACGATCTGGCCGAGGTCCTCGC
>DATAGU010000059.1:0-7793 GCA_036263495.1 Polyangia bacterium
GGTCGAGCATCCTGCGCTCGGCCTCGCGGCCCGGGTACCCGACGACGACCTTGAACATGAATCGGTCGAGCTGCGCCTCTGGGAGCGCGTATGTGCCCTCGTGCTCGATCGGGTTCTGGGTCGCGAGCACGAGGAAGGGCGGCACGAGCTGCAGCGTCTCGCCCTCGATCGTCACCTGCCCCTCCTGCATGGCCTCGAGCAGCGCCGATTGCGTCTTGGCCGGCGCGCGGTTGATCTCGTCCCCCAGCACCACCTGCGCGAAGACCGGCCCGCGGCGGAGCACGAACTGCGCCGTGCGCTGGTCGAGCACGTAGGTGCCCGTGATGTCCGAGGGCAGGAGATCGGGGGTGAACTGGATGCGGCGGAAGGAGCAGCCGAGCGCCTGCGCGAACGCCTTGACCAGCGTGGTCTTGGCCACCCCGGGCACGCCTTCGAGCAGCACGTGACCGCGCGCGAGCAGGCAGGTGAGGAGCAGCTCCACCGTCGTCGAGGAGCCGATATAGGCCTTGCCCACCTCGGCGTAGACGCGCCCGGCCGTCTCCGCCACCCCGTCGAGGACATTGCGTTCCAGTTTGGGCGTCATGATCTTTGTCGTCGCACGCTATGTAGTGGCATCTCTTGTCCCCGGCCGTGCTCCTGGTTCTTCCCCGGGCAGGCGGGCGAGCAGCTCCGCGGTGAGCCGATGCAGCCGGACCAGGCGGCGCCGCGAGATGCGCGTGCCCATCCGGGCCGGCGACGGCAGGCGCCCGACCTCCCGCCACAGCGTCTCCGCCCGGCGCCCCACGCCGCTGCCGTACTTCGCGCCCACCCGCCGGCCGATCTCCGCGGGGCGATCCGCTTCGAGCGACAGCGCCTCCCCGAGCGCCAGCCCGAGCCGCGCCACCACCTCCTCGCGCAGCACCGCCCCGAGGAGCTGGTCGCCCCAGGGCAGCTCGCCCGTCGCGTAGCGCCGCACCATGGCCTCGAAGCCCGTGCGCGCCGGCAGGGGCACGCGCGCCCAGTCCGTGGCATGCGGCAGGAGCCGCCGCGGCACCACCCGCGCCACCATGAGCAGGACCAGCGCCACCAGCCCGAGCCCGAGGGCCACCCGGCTCCCACGCTGGCCCGCCTCCTGGTTGAGCGCGTCGCCCAGCTCGCTCACCCGCTCGGACCACGGCTCCTGCGGCTCCTCGGGCATGCCCGAGAGCCGCCGCGGCGGGTGCCCACGCACCGCGAACGCCCCAGTGTAGAGCACGATCCGGTCCGCCTTCGCTGCGGGTTGGGGCCGGCACATCTGGGCGATGAGCGCCGCGGCGAACAGACGATTCTCCGGCAGCGCGAGCATGTTGTTGATGAGCACGCTCGGATCCGAGAGCGCCACGAAGCGGCCGCGGCCGAGGCGCCCCTCGTACACCGCCGCCCGCCCCGGCGCGAACTCGAACGCCGGCTCGAGGCGCCGCGACGTGAACACCGCCGGGTGATTGGTCACGATGAGGTTCGTGGCGCGGCCGAGCGGGCTGTCGCCGCGGGCGCTGGCCACCACGAGCTGCGGCCGCCCGCGATAGATGGCCGCCCCCGGGATCGGCTCCTGATCCTGGAGCTCCGTCCGGTGGATGCCGAGGCGCGCGAGCGCCGGCCCCGCCGCGCCGAAGTCATCCGCCACCACCAGGCGCCCCCCGGCGCGGAGGAAGCCCGCCACGTCGTCCGCCGCCACCGGCGACGTCGGATACACGAGGAACAGCACGTCGCGGCTCGAGAGCGCCCCCCAGTCGAGCGTCTCCGTGGCCGTCACCGGGCAGCCGAGCTCCTGACCCAGCCGAGCCAGGGTCCCGAGCCCGTTCCACGCGCTCGACTCCACCCGGTAATCCGCGGCCAGCGCCGCGGAGAGGCCGAGGATCAGCGGCGCCAGCATCACATCTCCGCCCGCAGCGCCGCCACCCCCCGGTCGAGCTCGGACAGCGCCTTGGCCAGGTGCGTCCCTCGCCGCAGCGACAGCACGACGTAATAGTTCTCGGTCACCTGACGCACCACCACCGAGCCGTTCGTGCCATCGACCATGAGCTCGACCGGCCCGCCGAGCCCGGCGCGTCGCAGCGCCTTGAGCGTCTGGGTCCACACCACCCCCCACTGCGCGCCCACGATCTGGATCTCGAGCTCGGGCAGGCTGGTCGCGAACTGGCTCACCGCCTCGCCGTCCCAGTCCACGAAGATGGCGCCGATCGCCCCCGGGACCCGTTCCACGAGCTCCTGCAGGATCGGGGTGAAGCCGCTCATCGCCCGGGTTCCACTTCCCCGAGACGCTCGCCGTGCACCGCCACCTCGTGGCGGCCGGCCAGCGCCTCGGCAAAGCGCAGGAACTCCCGCCGCTGGAAGTCCGGCCACAGGAGCTCGCGCAGCTTGGGGCGGGCCTCGTCGAACGAGATGTGCTCCTCGGCGATGCGGCGCACCCGATAGAGGACGTGGTAGCCGAACTCGGTCTCCACCACGCCCGACACCGCGCCGTCCCGGGGGAGCGCGAAGGCCGCGTCGGCGAAGGCGTCCACGGTCCAGCCGCGGCGCGCGGTCACCACCGTCTCCGTGCGCAGCGCGACCTCGGCGTCGGAGAGCGCGGGCCCGAGCGCGGCGAACTCGTCGGCGCTCTTCACCCCGGCCGCCCGCTCGGCCACCTGCACGGCGCGGCGGCGCAGCACCTCGCGACGGCCGGCGTCGTCCTTCTTGCCCGCTCGCGCGAGGACGTGACGCACCTCGATGAGCTCGGGGTGGTCGAGGCGGGCGCGGTTGCGCGCGTAGGCGGCCCGCATCTCCTGATCCGGGAGCTGCTCGGGCATCACCTCGCGCTCGAACGTGGTGGCCAGGAGGCGCCGCACGAGCGTCTGCTGCATCGCCTCGATCACCTCGGGCGCCTGCAGGAGCCCCCGCCGCTCCGCCGCCCCGGCCACGACCTCGGCGTCGATCAAGGCCTCGAGGGCCCGGCGCGCATCGACGCCGCTCGCCCGGGCCTGCTCCGCCACCTCACTAGCCGAGATCGGCCGGCCATCGACCACCGCCACCACGTCCTCGGGCCCCAAGGCCTGAGCCCCCTTCGCGGCAAGGGCCACCGCACTCCCCGATCCCGGCCCCGTCCCTGTCCCCGTCCCGGAAGGCCCTCCGTGACAGGCCCCGAGCCAAAGCACGAGAAGCCAAGGGATGCGTGTGTTCATGAGCGTTGCGCCAAGGCCAGGCGGGCCATCTCCGCGCCCACGTGGATCACGACGAAGCCGATGCCCGACAAGAGGGCCGCGCCGATGTAGTCGTGCCGCGCGAGCGACCCGATGCAGGAATAGAAGAAGCCCAGACTCGAGAGGAGGAGGATGGCGGCCAGCAGCTCGAAGAAATACCCCCTCATCGCCGAGACCCCCGGTGCCGGATCATTGTCCTTGCCCCTTGCCGAGCCGCAGCATGAGCGCCGCCGCGATCACGATGAGCCCGAGGCCCAGCATCCAGAAGAACACCCAGCGCGTGCGCCGCGCCGCCGTGACCTCGCGCCACACGGCGCGATCCTGTTCGAGGTGACCGGCGAGGGGCCGGAGCAGCCCGTGACCGATGAACACCACGCTCGCCAGCGTCCCCCCCGCGGTCCACAGCGCCAGCGCCGACTCCGGGTGCGTCTCTTGCGCGGCCACCGCCCGCCGCAGGCCCGGGTCGAGATCGATGAAGTAGAGAAAGAAGGCCGGGACCAGTGCCGCGCTCGCCATCGCAATCCGGCGCAGCCAGCGCTGCTCCTGCCAGTAGCGCGGCGGGGCCTCGGGCGGGAGGGAGCGGCGGCTCACGAGCGCGTCACAGGCCGGGACCTGGGCGGCCGCGAGCATCCGCAGCGCGGCGAGGAGATAGAGGACCAGCGCCAGCGACACCATCACGAACGGCCCGGCCGACTGCCGCGCCGCCGACAGCTCCGACAGCCCGAGCGGCAAGAGCGTCGCGAGCGGCATGCCGACGAGGAGCGCGGCGGCGTTGCGGGTCATGGCGCCAAAGGCGAGGAGCAATGGCGCGGGCAGGGACAGCGCCGCCAGATCCGCGGCGCGCAGGCCGATGGCGGGCACCACCAGCGCCGTCAGCCAGAGGTTGAACCCGAGGGCCAGGACAAGACTGCTGCGAAGCGCAGAGGGACCTCCAGTCGGCCGCCGGCTCGGGTTCATGAGTGTAGGCCAATCTACCATAGCTCCGCGCTGTTACAGGCCCCGGTCGGGCCGGTGGGGCGTGTCCTGCGCGGATGGCGCACGCCACGGGAGACCGGATGGATCCGGACCCCGACTTCTGATATGCCCTGCTCGAACGGGCCCAGAGGGGTCGCCCATCGACCCCCGACCCTCGGGCCTTCCGTCGAGGACGCCCTGTCGCTCCTCCTCCTCCTTCAAGGGACCTCATCATGAAGCGCTTCCATTCCGTCACCCGTCTTTGGCTCACGGCGTCCCTCCTCGGAACGCTCGGCCTCACCTCGCCCGCGCAGGCCACCGAGCGGGTGCAGTGCGTCCAGGACTCGGCCACCCGCTTTCACTGCCGCATCGACGAGCCCAACGTGAACCAGCCGGCGACGACCTACCCCGCGATCCGCTTCCTCGCCAACGACAGCGTCCAGATCACCGCCGGCGGCTGCGTCCAGACCGGCGGCAGCGGCAGCACCTGGAAGCGCTACGTCAACCCGAGCGGCACCAACTCGGACCGGCTCTACCACGGCCTCATCCAGCTCCCCGGCGTCACGAGCGGCCTGCGCCGGATCCTCGACATGGGCCCCGGCCCCTTCGTCATCCCGACGGGGATCGACACCACGAACGCCTACCTCAAGCTCGGCTACGAAGACGACAACTACTCCGACAACGGTTACTACAGCCACGACGACGGCACGCAGAACCAGTGCCTCAACGTCGGCGCCGCCTACCTCCAGATCACCGTCGACCGGCCGCTCCCGCCGCCCCAGTGCGTTGGCACCCCGCCCGCCGATCTCCAGTCCGTCTGCTGCGTCCCGTCTGGAGCACCGGCGCCCGCGGACGTCGATCTCGACGGCATCCCCGACGCGTGCGAGCAGGCGCTCGCCACGCGCTACGCCCCCATCGTCTACCACTCGAGCGACGAGTCGAACTTCCCCACCAACGTCGACTGGTTCCTGCCCAAGACCTCGCTCTGGTTCTACGACGACGCCTGCGAGCCCGACTGGAAGGTGCAGGCGCAGGCGGCGCCCACCCAATCGAGCCTCCTCTCCTGGTACGTCACCGGGGGTTGCGGCTCGACCGACAGCGTCTACTCGAACGGCACGCGCAGCCAGAACAAGCAACGGACATTCTTTCTCGCCGACGTGGCCGACGCCTATCGGCCCGGGAGCCCGGACACGAACGACTGGCGCACGTACGTGCACGCCTACCGCAACACGCTCGGCGGCGTCACCCTCCAGTACTGGCGGTTCTATGCCTACAACGACGCCGTGAACAACCACGGCGGCGACTGGGAGGGGCTGCACGTCATCCTCGATGGCCAGCTCAACGCCTCCCGCATCGCCCTCCTCGGGCACACCAGCATCGACGAGAAGTTGTGGAGCGCGTTCACCGTGGAGGGGACCCACCCCCGCGTCTTCTCCGAGGGCGGCGGCCACGCGACGCACGAGACCGGGAGCGGCATCGCCGCCCGCGGCTGCAGCTACTTCCCCTGCGTGATCGATCCCAACAACCCCGCCACCTACGTGCGGCAGGAGACCTGGGCCGGGGGCCTCGTGGCCTGGCCCGACGGGCGGCGCACCACCAGCGGAGGCCTGCTCAACGTCGGCGAGAAGCTCCATCCCATGAACGGCCAGGTCTTCATCCAGTACTCGGGCATCTGGGGCAGCCCCGGCCTCCTCTACGGCACCTCCGGCTACTGGGGCCCCGCGTACAACGAGACCGGCATGGACGCGTCCACCCATTACCTCGCGGCCTGGTGCTGGGGCCTGGTCGGCAGCAACGTGAACGGGGAGTGCTTCCCCGCCGCGGTGAGCCGCTGATGCAGGGGCGGAGAGATCGGTCGATAGGGTCGATCGGGTAGGGGGCCTACCGGTGGCCCCATGAGCGGGAGCGGGGCGTGAGGGGAGGGGGGACGCTCGCTCAGAACCGGATCGAAGGACAGTAGTTGCCGCTCGGGCACGAGGGCGGGGCCGTCAGGCCCACGCCGAGACCCGTGCCGATACCCGCCGCCACCACCGCGCCGACCGCGGTCCACAGCCACCAGGTCTTGTAGAGGGGCTTGCGCACGCGCTGCTCGGGGAGCGCCGGCTCCGCGGGCCGGGCCAGCTCCCCCGTCAGGTTGATGGCCGCGGACAGCCCCTGCGCCAGCTGCCCCGCCTGCATGTCGATGTCCGCCGGCGTTATCACCTTGTTCATCTGCGAGACCCACTTCTTGGTCCGCAGGTCGTAGAGGTAGCCCGTGACGTCGATCTCCCCCTGATCGCCCTCCTTGGGCCGGGCGCGCACGAACACGATCACGTCCACGAACAGCACCTGCCGGAACGTGTCCATCTCGGCCGGCACCGTGGGCTCACCGATGCTCTTGTCGATCACCTGGACCGTCTGCTCGATGAGCAGGTACTTCTCGTTCTGCTTGAGGCTCACGTCGACGCGCTTCTCCTTGCGCGCCGGCACCACCGCCGGGATCGCCGCCTTGAGATAGCCTTCCTTCTTGAAGGTGACGAAGTGCTCGCCGGCCGTCAGGTTGCCCGCCACGCAGGGGGTCAGGCCGTAGTACTTGCCATCCACGAAGGCCTGCGCCCCCTCGGGCTTGGACTGGATGCGCAGCGAGCCCGCCCGCAGCTTCCCCACCTCCTTCTGCGCCTCCTCGAAGATGTGGAGGTGCTGCGGCGGCAGCTTGGTCGCGTCGTACACGTAGTCCGAACGCCAGATGAGCAGGCGCACGAACTGCTTGCGGGCCTCGGCCATGTTGCCCGCCTCGGCGAGCGCCAGCGCCCGGCCCACCATGGCATCGGCCAGCTCCTGCTTCTTGATGAAGGGCAACACGTCCGCCAGGCGCTTGGTCGCCTCCTCGAACTTCTTGGCCGCGTTGTCGAGGTCGAGCTCGAGGAGGGCCTTCTGTCCATCGGCCAGGGCCTGGCGCGCCGCCTCCACCTGATCCCCGGGCACGTCCTGGGCAAAGTCGGCCAGGCGGGTGTCGAGGTCCTTGAACTCGAGGCGCGGGTTCTCCTTGAGCTGCCCGCCGAGCGCCCGCATGACGTTGGCGAACACCTCTTCGGAGATGTCCGGATGGGGGAGACCCACGGCGGTGGCCTTGACCGGCGGCTGCTGCGGCGCCGCGCCGGCGGCCGGGCGGGCAGCGGCCAGCCCGGCGAGGCCGATGGCCCAGGCGGCGACGCGCAGGACGCGCAGCCCGCGCCGCGCACCCGTTCGGCCGGGGATCCTGGAAGTAGAAGTGGGGTTCGACCGGCGGCAGGACAGCGATGTGTGCTTCACTGGCGGTTCCCCAGACGCTTCATCTTGGCGGAGAGATAGGGGTCCGATTGGGCCTGCTCGAGCAGCAGCAGCTTCAGCTCGGCCGCGAGCGCCGTATGGGCCTCGCTGAAGGGCCCGAGCTGGCGCTGGAGCGCGTCGTCGATCAGGATCTCGACGGCCTCGAGCGGGGTCAGCTCGCCGGCGCGCAGCCGTGCGGCCACCTCGTCGACCAGATCGCCCGCCGGACGGACCCGCGGGCCCTCCGGGGCCATGCCCATATTCTTGCTCACCGGCGGCTTGCCGCCCGAAGGATCACCTTGGCGCGTGCTCATGTTCTTCGAGCCAGCGACGGTAACATGGGCCTGGCGAAAA
>DATAGU010000060.1:0-19247 GCA_036263495.1 Polyangia bacterium
AGCCCGCGCGGTGACGCTCAGAGCCCGCGCGGTGACACTTGGAAGCCGGATGGTGACGCTTGGAGCGTGCGCGGTGACACTTGGAGCGTGCGCGGTGACGTTTGGCGCCCGTATGGCGACATCTGAAGACCGCACGGTGACGCTCCGAGGCCGCGCGGTGACGTTCACGGGGTCCCCGGCTCCCCGCCCAATCGGGTGTAGACTATGCCGGCGACAACATTGGATGAGCATGGAATCCAGGGGACCTAGGGCAGCGGCGGCAGCTGAGCTGGTACGCGGGGTGTTCGAGCGGGTGGAACGCCTCTTCGATGGGGAGGAGCGGCAGAGCAGCCTGCGCCGCGAGGTGGCGGCGCTGGTGGCGGCGCTCGGACGCGCGAGCAAGGGCGACCTCACGGTGCGCGGCGACATGGGCGACGGGGAGCTCGGGGAGGTGGCGGCGGCTCTCAACCGGGCCCTCGACGCGCTCGAGCGGCTCATGGCCGACATCCGGCGCTCGGGGGCGCGCGCGTCGCTGGCGGTGGACGTGATCGCGGGGGCGTCGCGCCGCATGGCCGAGAGCGCGGCCCGTCAGGCGGCGGCCCTGGCCGACGTGGCGCACAAGATGGAGACGCTCGCCGAGCGCTCGACCGAGATCCATCACATCGTCGAGGCCATCGACGAGATCGCGGCGCAGACGCACATGCTGGCGCTCAACGCCTCGATCGAGGCGTCGCGCGCGGGCGAGGGTGGCAAGGGGTTCGCGGTGGTGGCCGACGAGGTGCGCAAGCTGGCGGAGCGCTCGTCGACGGCGGCCAAGGACGTGGGCGCCTACCTCGACACCATGCAGGAGTCGATCGGCGAGGTGACGCGGGCCATGGCGGAGATCGAGTCGGCGAGCCGCGCGACGTCGCAGGGGGCGGCCGAGCAGAGCGAGGTGGCGGAGACGGCGACGGCGGCGACGCGCACGCTCGAGGAGGCGCTCGCGCGGGTGAAGCTGAGCCCGGCGGTGGACGCGATCGGGCGCGCGCTCGCCGGGCGGCAGGCGGAGTTCGAGCGGGTGGTGACGAGCCTCCTCGAGCTGGCCCGCGGCGAGGGCGGCGGCGGGGCGCGGGAGGCGATCGAGCGGGCGCTCACGACGGCGGAGACGGCGCTGTCCGAGGTGCGGGCCCAGCTGCGCCGGGGCACGGACGGATCCGGAGGGGCGGGACCGCGGTGAGCCGCTTCGGCTACTCGCCCGAGGAGCTGGCCCTCCTGCGCCAGGCCTTCTTCGAGGAGGCGCGCGAGCAGCTGGAGGCGATCGCGGCGGCGGGGGATGGGCTGCGCGCGGCCGCGGGCGGGGCGCCGCGCGAGGAGGTGACGGAGGCGGTGACGCGGCTCCTCCGCGAGCTGCACACGCTCAAGGGCTCGGCGGCCACGGTGGAGCTCGACGTGGTGGCGCAGGCGGCGCACGCGCTCGAGGACCGCGTGATCGCGCTGCGCGACGCGGGGCGCCTGCCCGGGCCGGCGGCGCTCGAGCGGCTCCTCAGGGACTGCGAGGGGCTGCGCGACATGGTGCACCACCTGGCCGCGCCGCGGCCGCTGCCGCCGGGGCCGGTGACGGGGCGGCGGAGCGTGCGGCCGCGCGAGGAGCGGGCGGGGACGGTCCCGGCGGAGCGCTCGGGCCGCGCCACGCTGCGGGTCGAGGTCGAGCGCGTCGACGAGCTCATCGACGCGATGGGGGAGATGGTGATCGCGCGCACGCGCATCGCGCGCCGGCTGCAGGAGCTGCGCGACTGCGCGCGGGATCTCGGGGCGGCGCGGCGCGGGCTGCGCACGCTGCTCCAAAAGCCGCTGTCCGAGGCGGGGGCCCAAGGCGAGGGCCAGCGCCTCGGCCCGGGAAGCCGGGCCGCGACGGCGGACGCGGCGGTGCGCGAGATCGAGGCCGAGCTCGGCCACGCGCTCATGCACCTCGAGCGCGCGGTGGGCGGGATGGCGGAGGACGCGGATCGCCTGCGGCTGCCGTCGCAGGTGCTGCAGGAGGGGCTGCAGCGGGTGCGCATGATGCGGGTGGGCCAGCTCCTCCGCCGCATGGAGGCGCCGCTGCGCGAGATGGCGCGCCGCTCGGACAAGCAGATCGAGGTGTTCTTCGAGGGCGAGGAGACGCGCATCGACAAATCGATGGTGGAGCGCGTCGCGGACCCGCTCCTGCACCTCGTGCGCAACGCGGTGGCGCACGGCATCGAGACGTCGGCGCGGCGGCGCGCGCTCGGCAAGCCGGAGACGGGGCGCATCCGGCTCGGGGCCACGCAGCGCGGGAGCCAGATCCTCATCACGGTGAGCGACGACGGGGCGGGGATCGATCGCGAGCGGGTGCGCGCGGCGCTCGTGCGCGGCGGGCGCATGGGGGTGGCGGCGGCGGCGGGGCTCGACGACGCGGCGGTGTGCGAGGCGATCTTCCTGCCCGGGGTCTCGACGCGCGAGGCGGTGGACGATCTGGCGGGCCGCGGGATGGGGCTCGACGCGGTGCGCGAGGCGATCGTGCGCCTGGGCGGCGACGTGGCGGTCGAGTCGACGCCGGGCGCGGGGACGCGCTTCGTCGTGCGCCTGCCCCTCACGACGGCGATCCTGCAGGCGCTCCTCTTCAAGGTGGGCGGGCAGGTGTACGCGGTGCCGGTGGTGAGCGTGATCGAGACGGCGCAGGTGTCGGCGCCGGCGGTCGAGCGCGGGCCGGCGGGCGAGTGGATCACGGTGCGCGAAGAGCGGCTGCCGCTCGTGCGTCTTGGGGCGCTGCTCGGCGTGCCCCCGCCGCCGGGGGCGCCGGACCGGCGCTGGGCGGTGGTGGTCGAGCACGACGAGCTGCGCTTCGCCATCACCTGCGACAAGGTGATCGGGGCGCGCGAGATCGTCATCAAGAGCCTGGGGCCGCTGCTCGCGCCGCTGCGGCTGTTCGCGGGGGCGACGATCTCGGGCGCGGGCAAGGTGCAGCTCATCCTCGACTTAGGGACGCTGGCGACGATCGCGCGGGCGGGCAAGGAGCTCGGGGCGCGGCCCCGGGCGGGCGCGGTGCGGCGCATCCTGGTGGTGGACGACTCGCGCACGCTGCGCGAGGCGGCGGCGCTGCTCCTCCAGCAGGGGGGGTATCAGGTGGAGTTGGCGACGGACGGCTGGGACGCCTGGGACCTCCTGCAGGATCAGCCCTTCGATCTCCTGCTCACGGACCTCGAGATGCCGCGCATCGACGGCTGGGAGCTGCTCGGCCGCATCCGCCGCCACCCGAACCTGCGCGACCTGTCGGTGCTGATCATGTCGTCGCGCACGGGGGAGGCGCACCGGCAGCGGGCGCTCGGGCTCGGCGCCGACGACTTCATCGGCAAGCCGCTCCGGCGCCGGGTGCTGCTCGACGCGGTGCGCGCGGCGCTCGACGGCTAGGGATCACCCGTCTACGGCGAGGGCGCTGCGGGTGGCGGCGGTCTCGGGGTGCCGGAGCTGCTGGCGCAGCACCGCGGCCTCGGCGAGGAGCCGGCGGGCGCCGTCGCGGTCGCCGCTCCGGGCGCGGGCCAGGCCGCCCCAATGCAAGAGATCCGCCCGGCCCCAGACGTCCTCCTGGCCGAGCTGGCGGAGCGCCTCCTCGGCGCGCTCCACGGCGGCGGCGGGCCGGCGCAGGAGCTCGCCCTGCACGGCCAGGCAGGCGAGCCGGGTGCGCCAGAGGCCGAAGCCGTAGCGCTCGGCCAGCTCGACGCCGGCGCGGGCCTCGGCCACGGTCTCGGAGGGGCGCTTGCGGGCGAGGGCGATGCGCGCCGCGAGCTCGAGGCAGCGCAGCGCCATCTCCACCTCGCCGCTCAGCTGTACCCAGCGCCGCGCCCGCCCGAGGTGCCCGAGGGCCTCGCGGGTGTCGCCCTGCGCCGCGAGCACGCCGAGGCCGAGCACGGTGTGCGCGTGCGCCACGTGCCCGGCCCACCTGAGCTGCCGGCACTCGTCGAGCACGCTGTGGGCGAGATCGCAGGCCGCCTCGTAGCGGCCGAGCATGAGGTGCAGCTCCGCCTCCCACAGGCCGCGGCGGGCGAGGGTCTGCTCGCCGCTCGCGCGCAGGCCGGCGAACAGCTCGTCGGCAGCGGCGGTCTCGCCGCGATCGCACAGGATGGCGGCGCGCAGGGCCTGGCCGCGCGCCAGGTGATCCGCGTGGCCGGCGAGGGAGGCGGCGGCGGACAGGGCGAGCGAGCGCTCGATGCAGGCGTGGGCCAGGGTGAGCCGGCCGCGCAGCCGCTCGGTGTAGGCCAGGGTCCGGAGCGACGTGGCCTGGATGGCGGGCTCCCCGAGCGCCTCGCCGAGCTCGCCGAACGCCTGGTAGCAGCGGCAGGCGAACTCGAGCTCGCCGAGCGCGCCGGAGTAGAGGCCGAGATCATAGGTGAGGACGGCGCGCGCCGCGGGCGGCAGCCGGACCGGCAGGCGGCGCGGATCGACCTCGGCCGCGCCGGCCGCGCCGGCCGCCTGGGCAAAGGCCCGCACGATGCGCTGGCCGCGGCGCATCTCCCCGAGGCGCAGCGCCAGCTGGCCAAAGCCGCCCAGGCTGCGGGCGTAGATGTCGTAGGCCTCGCGGACGTGTCCGGCCGCGAGCATGCGCCCGAGCAGGGCCTCGTAGGCGTCGCGCTGGCCGCGATCGCGCGACAGGTCGTTGGTCTGGCGCTCGAGCGGCACGACGGTGGTCTCGCCGTCGGCCACGGCCGCGGCCTCGGTCGGGGCCTGCAGGAGGCCCTGGAAGTATTGCCGCACGAACGGGTGGGTCATGTAGCGCTCGGGCGGCTCGCGCGAGGCGAACACGAGGCCGAGCCGCTCGAGCCGGGCCAGGCCCTGGCGCAGCTGCAGGCGGCTCCAGCCGGCCAGGCTGCCGGCCAGCGCCCCGCCGGCGCGCCCGAGCTCGAGCAGGGCCTCCTCGGTGACGCCGACCGGGAAGGCGGCGAGGCGCGCGAGCAGGTCGCGCTCCTCGGTGGCGAGGGCGCGGGCGTAGGCGGCGAGCACGGCGGCGAGGCGGCGCGCGTGGAGGTCGTCGCGGGCCGCCTGATCGAGGAGCACGGGCTCCAGGCGGCGCGCGTCGCCGCCGAGGAGGGCGCCGACGTACGAGCCCATCATGGCCACGGACAGGGGGTGGCCGCCGGTCTGCTCGAGCAGTTGCTCGGCGCCGCGCCGGATGCCCCAGCGCTCGAGCACCTGCAGCGCCTCGCCGGGGGCGAGCTCACCGAGCTGCAGGGTGAGGAGGCCGCTGCCCTCCCAGGCCGCGAGGTCGGTGAGCTCGAAGCGCGAGGTGACGAGGATGCGGGTGTTGCCGAGGCCGCGCGCGGCGGCCCAGAGGAGGCGCCGCACGAAGGGATCCTGCACCTCGCCGAGGGCCCGGCCGCCGCCGCCCTGCGCCTGGATGGTCTCGAGGCCGTCGAGCACGAGGAGGTGGGGCGGGCCGAGGCGCAGCGCGCCGAGGAGCTGCTCGAAGCGGTCGCCGCTGTGGCTGCCGGCGCCGCCCACGCCGAAGTAGTCGGCGGCCTGGGTGAGGAAGCTCTCGCTGCGGAGATCCTCGTAAAAGCTCCACACGAGGAGGCCGCCCGGGCGGGGGTCCTCGCCGAGGGAGGAGACGAAGCGATCGGCCACGGCGGTCTTGCCCATGCCGCCGACGCCGCGCAGGGCGACCACCCGGTGGTGCGGCGGGGTCTCGCCCACCCAGCGGATGAGGAGGTCGAGCACGTCGGCGCGGCCGGCGAAGTGGCGGGCCCGCTGCAGGGTATGGAGGTGCAGCGGGTGCCAGGCGGTGGTGGCGAGCGCTGCGACGTCCGGGTCCTCGGCCGCGGGGCCGGCGGCTCCCACGCCCCCCGCGGGCAGGGGACGGACGGGCGTGGGCCGCGGCGGACGCTGCGCCGGAAGCGGCCGGGGCTGCTCGGAGTCGATGAGGAGATCGACCTCGGAGATGCCGAACTCGATGGCCAGCCGGGAGAGCATGCGGCGCCGCGTGGGGCTGCGCACCGAGAAGCCGGCGGGGGCGTTGACCGCGCCGCTCTCGTAGCGGCGGTAGGTGCGCACGTCCACGTGCACGGCGGCGGCGGCCTGCTCCTGGGTGAGATTCAGGTCGAGTCGCGCCTTGAGGAGGAGGGCATGGTTGAAGAGCCGTGCCATGGGCCGCCAGGTCGATGGTGGGGCAGGACGCGGTGCATGTCCACCGGCAGGTGGTGCGCGGGGCCCGGTCGGGGGCCATTGCCGGACCCCCCGGAAGACTGGTAGCGTCTTGGGACTGGTGGCATCGGGGCAGGAGGCCACCCGACCTGGTGCTCCACGCCTCGTGGGGTTGAGCCCGCTGCCCGAGACGCAGCTCTTGAGGACCCGGCCCGGACCCGACGTGTCAAAGCAGCCAGACCAAAGCGGCGACGGCGCTGCCACCCTTCCCCTGGACTTCCCGACCCAGGCGCGCAAGCCGCCTCGTCCCCCGGGCGAGGGCGGCGGCGAGGGACCGCCGTCCTTCGGCCAAGAAGAAGAGGATCGCTACAGCATCGAGGGCGAGCACGCGCGCGGCGGGCTCGGCCGCATCCTCAAGGCGCGCGATCACCGGCTCGATCGCCCGGTCGCCATCAAGGAGCTGCTCGACAACGACAAGGAGGCCATGGGGCGCTTCGTGCGCGAGGCGATGGTGAGCGCCCGGCTGCAGCACCCGGCCATCGTCCCCATCTATGACGCCGGCCGCTGGCCGAGCGGCGAGCTGTTCTACGCCATGAAGCTCATCTCCGGCGGCCGCTCGCTCGATCAGGTCATCGGGGACGCCCAGCGCCTCGACGAACGGCTCGCGCTCCTGCCGCACGTCATCTCCGTGGCCGACGCCATCGCCTACGCGCACAGCCAGCGGGTGATCCACCGCGACATCAAGCCCGCCAACATCCTCATCGGCCCGTTCGGCGAGACCGTGGTCATCGACTGGGGGCTGGCCAAGGATCTCACCCGGCCGGAGCTGGAGGTCACCTCGCCGGTCCTGGTCGAGCCCAGGACCCGGCCCGATCCGTCCGTCGAGCGCGCTCCCCGGCAGGCGCCCGATGAGCCCGACGAGCCGTCGCAGCCGCCCGAGCTCACGATGGCCGGCTCGGTCCTCGGCACGCCCGAGTACATGCCGCCCGAGCAGGCGTGGGCCAGGACGGTCGACGAGCGCGCCGACGTCTACTCCCTCGGCGCGCTCCTCTATCACGTGCTGGCCGGCGTCTCGCCCTACAGCGGCACGACCGCGCTCGAGATCCTGAACAGGGTGCGGACCGCCCCGCCCTTGCCGCTCACCAAGCGGGTGCCGGGGATCCCGGAGGATCTGGCGACCATCGTGGCCAAGGCCATGGCCCGCCGGCCCGAGGATCGCTACCCCACGGCGCGCGAGCTGGCCGAGGATCTGCGCCGCTTCCAGACCGGCCAGCTCGTGAGCGCCTACCGGTACTCGCGCCGGACCCTGATCTGGCGCTGGGTGCGGCGGCACCGGGGCCCGGTGGCGGTGAGCGCGGCCTTCCTCGGCTTGCTCATGGTGCTCGGCGCGCTCAGCGTGCGGCGCATCGTGGTCGAGCGCAAGGTGGCCGAGGAGCGGAGCAACGATCTCGTCCTCGTGCAGTCGCACACCGCGCTCGAGCGCGACCCCACGGCCGCGCTGGCCTGGCTCAAGCTCTATCCTCTGAATGGGGCCCACTTGGATCAGGTCCGCGACCTGGCGCTCGATGCCTGGAGCCGGGGCGTGGCGCTCCACGTCCTCGACAAGAAGGAGGGCAAGGACTCGTACGGCGACTTCTCACCCGATGGCCGGCGCGTGGCCTACTTCGACGAGCAGCACCAGGTGGCGGTGCGGGATCTCGCGAGCGGCGCGGTGCTGGCGCGGCATCCCCTCGCGGGGGAGCTCCTGCGCGCGCGCTTCTCGCCGAACGGCCGGAGCCTGGCCCTGGTGGAGTGGGAGAGCCGCAAGCTCCAGCTGTGGGATCTCGTGACCGACCAGAGCCAGGAGCTGCCGAGCCCCGAGGGCATGATCATCAGCATCGACTTCTCCCCCGATGGGCGGCGGCTCCTGGTCGGCGGGCCGGCGCAGCAGCTCCGGCTGTGGGATCTCGCGTCCCAGGTGAGCATGACCCTCGATGAGCATCGCGGGGTCGGCTCGGAGCTGGCCATCTCGGCCGACAGCCGCTACGTGGCCTACGCCGGCACGGACGATTCGGTGCGGGTGGTGGACGTGGCGACCCGGGCCGAGCGGAAGTTCCCGGCCGGGGTCGGGGAGCTGTGGGACCTCGCCTTCTCTTCGGATGGGCAGCGCCTGGTGGGGGCGGGCAAGGACGGCATCGTGTGGCTGTGGGATCTCAAGACCGGCGTCAGCCGCAAGCTGGTCGGTCATAGCGGCGACATCGGTGACGTCGACTTCTCCCCCGATGGGCGGTTCGTGGTCTCGGGCGGGGTGGACCGGACGGTGCGGCTGTGGGACGTGGTCACGGGCCAGCAGCGCACCCTCGGGGAGCACCTCGGCGGCGTGACCTCCGTGGTGTTCTCTCCGGATGGGCGGCGGATCCTCTCGGCCGGCCGGGATCAGACCGTGCGGCTGTGGGGCGTGAACACGGGCGAGCAGAAGATCCTGAAGGGGCACGAGGCGACGGTCCTCTATGTGAAATTCGCGCCCGATGGCCGGCACTTCCTGAGCGCGAGCGCGGACCGGACGACCCGGATCTGGCCCCTGTCGGGGACCCCGCTCCACGTCCTCTACAGCGACGACTTCGTGACCGAGCTCGCCTACTCGCCCGATGGTCGTAAGGTGGCGGTGGCGGGGCGGAACGGCGTGGTGTGGCTGTGGGACGCACGCACGGCGGAGTCCCGGGTCTGGCGCGGACACGATGGGGGCGTGTTGAGCGTGGCGTTCTCGCCCGATGGCCGGCAGGTGGCCTCGTCCGGCCTGGACCGGACGGTGCGGCTGTGGGACGTGGCCACGGGGACGAGCCGGGTGTTCCGGGGGCATCAGGACGCGATCCGGAACGTCATCTTCTCGAACGACGGGCACCGGGTGGCGAGCGCGGGCGTGGATGGCCTCGTGTATGTCTGGGACGTGGCCACCGGGCAGGGGCGCCGGCTGCAGGGGCACGAGGGGGAGGTGCGGTCGGTGGCGTTCTCACCCGATGACCGGCTCCTGGTCTCGGCGGGGCTGGATCACGAGGTGCGGCTGTGGACGGTCGCGACCGGGGAGTGCCGGCTCCTGCGGGGGCACACGGCGCGGGTGCAGCGGGCGGTGTTCTCTCCGGATGGCCGCGTGATCGGCTCGGCGGGCGAGGATGGGACGGCGCGGATCTGGGATGCGGCGACCGGGGAGGTGCGGCGGGTGATCGAGCAGAAGGGGATGTTCCGCACGGTGACCTTCTCGCCCGATGGGCGGAGCCTGGCGGCGGCGGGGGAGGGCGGGCTGATCCACCTCTGCGAGGTGGAGACGGGGCAGTGCCGGAGGCTCGTCGGGCATCGCAACCGGGTGGCGCGGATCGAGTTCTCGCCGGATGGGCAGTCGCTCGTGTCGGGGAGCGGGGATGGGACGGTGCGGCTGTGGGACGTGAAGACGGGGGTCTGCATCACGACCCACCATCACGATGACTTCGTGACGCACGTCGCGTTCTCGCCCGATGGGCGGCAGATCGCCTCTACGAGCATGGATCGGACGGCGCGGCTGTGGCCGATCGAGTCCGAGCCGGCGCCGCCGGCGGATCCTGCGGGGCTGCGGGCCTGGATGGACACGGTCTCGACGGCGGTGATTCAGCGGCCGGAGCAGTCTCGGCCGGTCAGCCCCTGAGATCGGGAGGGACCCCAAGGTCGTGAGGCCCCTGGTGCGCAGGGGCCTCGCGGGGGGCGTGCAGTTGCGGGGGGTTAGTTGTAGTAGGGGCTGACGGCCCGGTTGATGCGGGCGATGAGGTCTTCGGTCAGGAGGGCGTCGTCACCGGTCAGGCTCGGGAGCTGGGCGGTGAGGGCCTCGGAGGCTTCGAGGAGGGTGCGGTACGCGGCGACGACCTGCATGCGCTTGAGGACGTCGATGCACACGCGCCGCGTGCCGTAGCTCCGGAAGCCGTCGGTGTTGAGGAGGTTGCCGCGCAGCTCGCTGACGATCCCTGCCTGCAGGCGGGCGTCGGAGGCGATGGGGGGATCGGCGGTGAAGTCGCCGCGCAGCGAGGCGGCGTCGAGGAACATGCGCGAGAAGATGCGGCGCGTGAGGGTGTCGATGCGCTGCCCGAGGACCGGGTTCTGCGCGACCTGGTCGGTGAAGGCGCCGACCACGACGGGGGCGCTCACGATGGACCAGGCGGTCACGCGCTGCGCGGAGTCGGTGCTCGCGCGCACGTACTTGAGGACGCCGTTGAGCGAGTTGTTCGGCAGGACCGAGCCGGGCCGGCTGTTGAGATAGTTGTCCGCCACCTGCTCGTAGTTCGGTCCGTAGGAGTCGTTGAGGGGATCGGCGCCCACGTCGAAGGTGGAGCAGTCCACGTCGGCGACGGTGTCTTCATCGGTGCAGAAGGGGTGGGTCGGCAGGCTCTGCGACAGGCCATAGAGGTAGCGGATGGCCTCCATGTCGTAGGCCTGGGGATGATCGACGAGCGGCGCGTCGAAGTCGTCGACGTACTCCATCACCGAGTTCGACGGGGGCTCGGTCGAGCCGCGGAAGTTGTGCCGCAGGCCGAGGGTGTGGCCGACTTCGTGGAGCACCACGTGGGTGAGGTACCGCTCGACCTTCTGCTTCTTGGTGAGCCCGGCGAGGGCGGCCGAACGGCTGCTGCTGGCGCCGGCGGGCGCGCCGTCGATGTCGCGGTAGGGCGGCGCCCAGAGCAGGCACAGCGGGCGCTGCTGGGCCGGCTCCCAGGTGATGCTCGGCAGCTGCGGCCGCGCCTTGGGCGCGAGGGCCTGGGCCTTCAGGCCGGCGTCGTCCGAGAAGATCTGGTCGCCGATGAGCAGCCAGATGGAGTTGAAGTACACGCTCGCGCCGCGGATCTCGCCGGAGTTGGGGTTGATGCGCCAGTCGGCGAAGGCGGCCCCGAAGGTGGGATCGAGATCGAAGATGAGGTAGTTCACGTCATCGTCGGCGAAGGACTGATCCGGCGTGGCCTCCACGGCCTCGAGGGCCTTGAAGCCGAAGACCTCGTTCCAGTTCTCGATGCCGGCCTTGATCGCGGCCACGATGTCGTACTGCGAGAAGTACGGGTCGTTCTGCACCTCGCGGAACTGGTTCGAGATGACCCAGCGAATGGGCTTCATGCCGGGCTTGATGTTCCACTTGACCGGGACCTGGATGATCTCGCCGGTGTTGCGCACCTGGAGGGGCTCGCTCCGGAAGTAATACTCCTCGGGCGGGAGCTCGGCGGGCTGGAAGCCGGCGTCCGCCTTGTAGCGCCGCAGGCCGATGCCGAGCGTGCCGGAGGCGCGGAACTGGTTCGGCTCGGTGGGATCCGCGCCGGCCGGGAGCTCGCCATAGCCGACGAACACCTTCTCGAAGGTGATGCCGTCGTCGATCTCGCGGTAGCGCTGCATGTAGCTGAGCTCGATCGAGAAGCGATCCGGGGCGCCGCCGGCGGCGAAGGCGTCGCTGATGACGGAGAAGCGGTTGAGGCCGCTCGCCGGGTCGAAGAGGACGTAGCGCTCCGAGCCCTTGATCTGGCGGAACGGCGCGTAGTCCATCACCGGGTAGGCGTCGACGATCAGCTGGGGATCGAAGGTGTCGCTCGAGGCCTTGCCGTCGCCTTCGTTATAGATGTAGAGCCGGTTGTTCTGCTCGCGGAACGAGACCACCAGGGTGCCGAGCGAGCGCGCGGCGCCGGACGAGACGGCGCCGGGGAAGAACTGCTTGAGGTAGGTGGAGTAGAACCACCGCTGGCCGAGCTGGCTGCGGTTGATGGCCAGGTAGAAATCCTGGGCGCCGCCGCTCGGCCGCCCTGCCTCGGCGGAGGTGAGGGGGACGGCGACGAACGGTGCGTTCTGCGACACGCCTTGCTGCGCGCCGTCCTTGGAGCCGCCGCACGCGCCGGCCAGGAGCACGAGCGGTAGGGCCAGAACGCCTAGAGAGCCTATGGTGATGGGGGAGAAATGCCTTCGCTGCTTGTCCATGTGTACTCCGTACAACGGGGTTGCCGCTCGTTGTAGCACGGAGGGGGAGGGATGTCAGTCGCCGAGGTGGTGCGAGGTGGGTCCGCAGGTAGGCGTCCTGGTTGGGTTTTTCCGGCTGGCGGGGGCGCCGGCAGAGGGGGCACACAACTCCGGACGCGTCCGGCCGAAGAAGGGGCATGACGGAACATGGTCGGCGCGTGATCCATGCGGCCCTCTGGATCCTCACGGGCGCTCTGGGCCTCGGGGTCTTTGGGCCCGGGCACACCCTGGGGCCGCCGCACGCTGGGTGGCGCTGCCGCGGGCCGTTCGAGCGGCCCGGAGAGGGCATCCTCTGTCGCGGGGAGGGTGGGGGTGTGCCGCGGGCCGGGGACAGGACCGAGGAGGAGCTCGGACCCGAGCGGCTGGCGCTGTTCGAGGTGCCGGTGGATCTCAACCGCGCGACGGCGGCGCAGCTCGAGTCCCTGCCGGGGATCGGCCCGGGGCTGGCGGCCCGCCTGGTCGCGGCGCGTCCGTTCCGGTCGGTCGACGATCTGAGGAAGGTGAAGGGGATCGGCCGGCGCCGCGCCCTGCAGCTGCGCGCGCACCTCTACGTCCAGCCCCAGAGTCGCCCGGGGCCATGAGTCCCCGCCTCATCTACCTCATCTACAGGGGATCAGAGGGTCGATGTGTCCGTGGGGATCCCCAGGAGGAGCCGGCCGGCGAGCGTCGCTGTGCCGGCATTCACCATGAGGTGCTGGGTGGCCGTGTGCACGTCGCGGAAATGGCGCTGCAGCGGGCTCGTCGCATAGATGGCGCTGGCCCCGGCGGCCTCGTAGACGAGGTCGACGGCCGCGGCGCTGTCGCTGGCCGCGTGGCAGGCGGCGAGCCGGAGGAGGGCCCGCTCCTCGACGGTGGCCTGGCCTCGCGTCTCGATGTCGTGGGTCACGGACTCCAGGGTGTCGAACAGGAAGGCTCGGGCCGCCCGCAGCTTGGCCTCGGCGCGCGCCACCGTGAGCTGGACCGACTCGCGCTGCGCGATGCTCTTCTGGGCGCCGAGGGTCCGCTTGGTCTTGGCCAGGGCGACGAAGGCGTCGATGGCCGCGCGGGCGATGCCGAGCGCGACCGCGGCGACGCCCGAGGCGAGGGCGCCGAAGAAGGCCTCGCGATAGGCGGCGATGGCGTGGCGGTCGGTGAAGAGCGAGAAGCTGCGCTCGCTCGGGACGAACACGTCCTTCACTGCGAAGTCGTGGCTCCCGGTGCCGCGGAGGCCGCTCACGTCCCAGGTGTCGAGGATGTGGAGGTCGGAGGCGCGGAACAGCACGCTGCGCACGTTGGGGGCGCCGCTCGGCAGGAGGTCTCCCTCGACGAGGGTGCCGCCCATGCACCAGGCCGCGTCCTGGCAGCCGCTGGCGAACGGCCAGCGCCCGGTGACGCGGAAGCCGCCCTCCACGGGGACGGCCCGGCCGAGGGGCGCGAACACGCCGCAGGTGAGGACGTCCTCGGGGCCGTAGACGGCGCGCGCCACGTCGTCGCGCAAGAAGCCGCACATCAGGCCGGACGCCGAGCCGATCATGGCGATCCAGCCGGCCGAGCCGTCGGCGCGGGCGACGGCTTCGATGGCGGCGACGTAGGTCGCGAGCGCCGCCTCGGCGCCGCCCTGGGCCCGCGGCACGAGCAGCTTGAAGATGCGCGCCTGGGCGAGCGCGCGCACGGCGGCCGGGGGCAAGCGCCGCGCGGCTTCGATCTCGCCGGCGAGCGGCGCGATCTCGAGCGCGGCGCGGTGCGCCTGCGCGAGGAGTTCTTGGTCGATGCTGGAGGGGCGGGACATGGACGTGGACGTGGACATGGGGCTCGGCGACCACTCTAGCCTGCGTGCGGGAGGGCCGTGAAGCCCGACCCGCCCCAAAAAAGAGCGCCGGCCCGTGCGAGGCCAAAGTCTGCACGGACCGGCGAAGAGGAGCGAACAACAGGGGCGGCGGTCCGAGACGCGGCGGCCAAGGGGCCGTCACTCGAGGCGTGCCCGCCCAACGGGCAGAGCCTTGCGGAAGGTATGCGCGGTGCCGCCGCCCCCACCTACGAACGACGTTTCTTCCAGTGCGACCCTCCTTTCTTCGCGGTGCTGCGCCCTCGGAGCTGCGCAGCAGCCACTCGCCGCCATGCGGCTGTCGGGGTGGAGCAGGCGGGCGCTCTCTGGGAGAGCACGTTGCACGACGCGTGTGGGACAAAGCCCTGCACCTGTCGCGTCGGCGCCCTGGAACGGCAGAGAACCTCTACTCTCTGCCCGAGGCGACCGACATCGGCTCTCCGACGCCGCCCATCACCTCCTCCATCCACTGGTAAATGTCAGTCGCGGAGGGGGTGATGTCAATGGGTCCGCGCGCATTCCGCGCACGCCCTTCTGCACCTGAGGAAGCAGAGTCTTTTTGCGCTCCTCCGCGGGGATCGATACACTCTGCTCATGCGCCGAAGGCTCTGGCTCGCAGGGCTCGCATGGGGTCTCGCGCAGGGGCTCGCGGGGACCGGGTGTGTGTCGGCGACCCTGCACAAGGAGCTGCGCCAGCTCCGCCAGCAGGCGGCGGAGAGCGAGGACGCCCGCCGCGAGCAGGCCAAACGCATCGACGAGCTCGAGAGCCGGATGGCGGCGCTGGTGGGGGAGATCGAGCAGCGCAAGGGAGAGGCGGCGCACCGCGAATCGGTGCCGCCGTTGCCGGTGGTGACGCTGCGGCCGGGGAAGGAGTCGGCCGAGGCGACCGCGCCGGCCCCGGCCCCCGCGCCGGCCGCGCCCGCGCCGGCCCAGGCCGCGTTACCCAACCTGGGCGTCGTGAAGCGGCCCGAGGCCGAGGCGGCGCGGGCCGGCGGCAAGGGGGCGGCGAGCGCCAGGGAGCTCTACCGCCGCGGGCGCGGTCAGATCGGCGCCGGGCAGAAGCGAGAGGCCATGGACACGCTGGGCGAGCTGGTGGAACGGTTCCCCCAAAACCCGCTGGCCGACGATGCCCAGCTCCTGCTCGGGGAACTACACTTTACGCGTCATGGATATGCGGAGGCCGCGGCGGCGTTCCGCGAGGTGCTGCACCGCTGGCCGCACGGGGACAAGGCGCCCGAGGCGCAGCTCAAGCTGGCCGACTGTCAGTTCGCCCAGGGCCGGCAGGCCGCGGGCCGCGAGGCGCTCCGGGCCGTGATCGCGCACTACCCGCGCAGCCCGGTCGCGCGCCAGGCGCGCCGCCGTCTCGCCCAGCAGGGGAGGCCGCGATGAGACGCTCGGCCGTGATCCTGTGGTGTTCGCTCGTGCCCCTGGCCGCGGGGGCGCAGGAGACGAGCGATCTCATGAAGCCGGTGCAGAACCAGATCGAGCGGCAGAACGAGCTGCAGCAGCCGGGCTGGCGCGCCGTGACCGGGCAGACCTTGCGCTCCCCGTCCGCCCCGCCGGGCCAGGGCCAGGGAACTGGCGGCGCCCCCGCCGGTGGACCCGAAGGCGCGGCCCAGGAGGGCGCGGCCGAGGGCGGCGAGGCCGACGGCCGCGGGCATGGGGCCGCGGTCCTCGACGAAGACGCGCGGGGCGCGCCGCGCGTCCAGATCGAGGCCGGAGAGGGATTGGGCCAGCCGACCCGGGTGCCCGGCGGCCGGCAGCTCCTTCATCAGATCCAGCCCGGGGACACGCTCTCGGGCATCGCGCAGCGCTACTACGGCACGCCCGACGCCTGGCCGCGCCTGTGGTCGCTCAACCCCGAGATCACCAACCCCCACTGGATCTATCCCGGCGCGACCCTCAGGCTGGCCCCCCCCACGGCGGCCCCGGCGCCGACGCGTAGCGCGCCGGCCCCCGCCGCGGCGCCGACACCGCGCCCGAGCGTGACCGTCTCCCGGCCCCGGCCCCCGGCGGGCGTCCTGCTCTTGCGCAACGCCTTCGTGGAAGGGGGCGAGCTGGCGGCGGCCGGCAAGATCGTGGGCTCGGCTGACGAAAAGAGCATGCTCGTCACGCTCGACGAGGTGTATGTCGAGTTCCGGAAGCCGCGGGGGGCCCAGGCGCCGATACGCCCGAGCCCCGGGCAGCGGTACACGGTCTATCGCGAGCGCAGCGAGGTGAAGCACCCCAAGACGCGCCAGCCGCTCGGGTCGCTGGTGGAGATCCTGGGCGAGGTGGAGGTGCTCGACGCGCCCGCGAGCGGACCGTGCAAGGTGCGCATCATGGAGGCGCTCGAGCCCATCGAGCGGGGCGATCGCATCGGCCCGCTCCATCGCCACGTCAAGCTCGTGGAGCCCACCCAGGCGCGGGTGGATCTGGACGGAGTGGTGGTGGCCACGCTGCGGCCCATGGAGCTGCTCGGCAAGGACATGCTCGTGTTCATCGACCGCGGGCGCAAGGACGGGGTGGTGGAGGGGAACCGGTTCCAGGTGGTGCGGCGCGGCGATCCGAACCGCCTGCCGCTCGGGGCCGGCGGCCTCAATGACGAGCGCTTCCCGCGCGAGGTGGTGGCCGAGATCCTGATCGTTGAGGTGCGGGAGCAGACCGCCGGGGGGGTGGTCGTCTCCGCGCTCAAGGAGACCGCTCTCGGCGACCGGGTCGAACTGCGCCGCGAGCCGTGATGTCCGGCTGCTGAGGTCACGCGCGGGGGCGCTGAGGTCACGCGCGGGGGCGCTGAGGTCGTGCTCCGGGCCGCTGAGGTCGTGCTCCGGGCCGCTGAGGTCATGCTCCGGGCCGCTGAGGTCATGCTCCGGGCTGCTGAGGACCCCCTTTCTGGTGCTGAGGACCCCCTTTCTGGCGCTGAGGGCCATCTTTCTGGCGCTGAGGACCGTCTTTCTGGCGCTGAGGACCGTCTTTCTGGTGCTGAGGACCGTCTTTCTGGTGCTGAGGAGCCCTTTCGGCACCGGGGGCCTGCCGCTCGCCAGCGCACCCCACAACACAACGGCAGAGATCTGCCCCTGCGGACGTGCCAGTCCGGCCCCTTCCAGGGCGACGATGGCGGCTCTTCCAGCGGGGCAGGGAGCGAGCGGCTGTCACCGATTGCAACTTGACGCCCCCTGAACGCATCGCTATTGGATCTCCTTCACTAGATCCAGGCAGGAGATTCGTATTTCAACCCACATGTACAACCTCGAGCGAGGACAGCCGGACTATCCGCCTGAAATCGCATCGCTTCCCCGGGCACCGGCGGGTCTTTGGGTCCGCGGCGCATGGCCGCTGTCGGGCCGGCGGGTGTCCCTTGTGGGGGCGCGGGCCGCGACCCAGGCCGGGCTCCGCCTGGCCCGCGAGGTGGCACGGGGGCTCGGCTCCCGCGGCTGCACCGTGATCTCGGGCGGCGCCATCGGCATCGATGGGGCGGCCCATCTCGGCGCGCTCGATGTCCGGGCCCGGACCGCGGTGGTGCTCGGGACCGGGGTGGACGTGGCCTATCCGGCGCGGCATCGCTCGCTGTTCGAGCGGGTGCTGGCCACGGGCGGGACGCTGCTGTCGCAGTTCCCCCCGGGCTCGCCGCCTCGGCCCTGGGCCTTCCCGGTGCGCAACCGGGTGATCGCGGCGCTCGGCGAGGTGTGCGTGGTGATCGAGGCGGGGGCCGGTTCGGGCGCCCTCTACACGGCGTGCGCGGCGCGCGACCTCGGCCGCCCGGTGATCGCCCTCCTCGGGGCGCCGGGCTGCGATCGCCTGATCGCGGAGGGGGCGGTCTCTGCGCGCGGCGTGGAGGACGTCCTGCGCCTGGTGGATGGGATCGATGTGGCAACATCTGACAAGGAGCGGGACAAGGAGCGGGACGAGGGGACAGAGGCGCCCGTGCAAGGTCGTGCGGCGCAGCTCTTCCGCGTACTCGGTCGCGAACCCTGTGATCTCAGCGAGGCGGCGGCGCGCGCCGGGCTGGATGCGGGAGCGGCGATGGCGGCGGCCATCGACCTCGAGATCGGCGGTTGGATCGTGCGCACCGCAGGAGGACGCTACGCGAGGGTAACAGGGTAGGTTGCGGCCGTCCGCCGTGGCGCTCCTGGCAAGGGCCAGGGCCAGGGCGGCGTCCAGGGCCAGGGAAACGGGGGCTGCGAAGGAACAACATGGCTGCCAAAAGTAAATCGCTCCTCATTGTCGAGTCGCCGGCCAAGGCGAAGACCATCAAGAAGTATCTCGGGTCGGCGTTCACGGTGAAGGCCTCGGTCGGGCACATCAAGGACCTGCCCAAGTCCAAGATGGGCGTGGACATCGAGCACGGGTTCCAGCCCGAGTACGTCCCGATCCGCGGCAAGGCCAAGATCCTCACCGAGATCCGCAAGGCAGCCAAGGACGTGGAGATGGTCTACCTCGCCCCCGACCCGGATCGCGAGGGGGAGGCCATCGCCTGGCACCTGGCCGAGGAGATCCGGCCCACGAACAACCGCATCAAGCGTGTGCTCTTCAACGAGATCACCAAGCGCGGCATCACCGACGCGCTCCAGCACCCCTCCGAGCTCGACGAGCACAAGTTCGAGTCGCAGCAGGCGCGCCGCATCCTCGACCGGCTCGTGGGCTACCAGATCTCGCCCATTCTATGGAAGAAGGTGCGGCGCGGGCTCTCGGCCGGTCGGGTGCAGTCGGTGGCGGTGCGCCTGGTCGTGGACCGGGAGCGCGAGATCGGCGCGTTCGTGCCGGTCGAGTACTGGTCGGTGGAGTGCGACGTGCAAGGGAGCGTGCCGCCGCCCTTCCGCGTCAAGCTCGCCAAGCTCGACGGCAAGAAGGCCGAGATCTCGGACCGCAAGACGGCCGAGGACATCGTGGCGCGGCTCCAGCAGGCGCACCTCGTGGTCGACCGCATCGAGCGCAAGGAGCGCAAGCGCAACCCGCTGCCGCCCTTCATCACCTCGAAGCTCCAGCAGGAGGCGGCCCGCAAGCTGCGCTTCACGGCCAAGAAGACGATGGCGGTGGCGCAGCGGCTCTATGAAGGTGTGGACCTCGGGGACGAGGGCGCGGTGGGCCTCATCACCTACATGCGCACGGACTCGACGCGGCTCTCGGCCGATGCGGTGACCGAGGCGCGCGCCTACATCGCCGAGCGCTACGGCAAGGACAGCCTGCCCGACGAGCCGATCCAGTACCGCTCGAAGAAGGGGGCGCAGGACGCGCACGAGGCGATCCGCCCCACGTCGACCAAGTACGACCCCGACACGGTGCGCAAGATGCTGCTCGCGGCCGCCGGCAACGACGCCGACAAGATCGCCGATCAGGAGGACCACGTCCGCCTCTACCAGCT
>DATAGU010000061.1:0-42072 GCA_036263495.1 Polyangia bacterium
GCGCCCCATGGCCCGCGCCGCCTTGCGCCCCATCCCGAACAGGATCCGCTCGATCGCCTCGGCCAGCGCCGGCGGCTCACGCGGCGGCACCACGAACCCATTCTCGCCGTGGGCCACGAGCTCGGGACAGCCGCCCACGGCCGTCACCACCACCGGCAGCGAGGCGGCCATGCCCTCCATCACCGCGTTCGGGAACCCCTCGGCCCACGACGGCAGGCACAGGAGATCCACGCGCGCGAGGATGCGCGGTACGTCGTCGCGCCGGCTGAGGAACCGGACGCTGTCCGCGAGGCCGAGCTGCGTCACCGTCTGCTCGATGCGGGGCCGCTCGGCCCCGTCGCCCACGAGCAGCACCTGGACCCGGCGCCCGCGCTCTCGCAGGAGCGCCACGGCCGCGAGCAGATCCCCGTGCCCCTTGGCCGGGAGGTGCATGTTGGCCACCACCGCCACCACCGGGGCGTCCTCCGCCTCCGCCTCGCCCCCGTCCTCGGGCCGCGTCGCGAGGTCGAGCGGCGGCGCCGGCTCGAGCCGCATCTCGGCGTCGAAGCGCTCGAGATCGAGGCCGTTCGGGATGAGCGTCACGCGCTCCCGCGGCACGCCGAGCTCCTGGACCGTGTGCTCCACCACCGCCTCGGCGTTCGCCACCACGCGGTCCGCGGCGCGGCAGACCCAGGAGAGGAACCGCTGCTTCGAGGGCGACAGCCAGTGCGCCAGATCCCGGCGGCTGGCGATCACCCGCGCCCCCGTGAGCCGGCCCGCCATGAGCCCGATCACGTTCGAGTAGAAGTCGTGCGCGTGCACGAGCACGGCGCCCTCGCTCCTGCACCAGTACGCCAGGCGCGCCACCTGGAGGAGCGTGTTCGGGTGACCGAGGTGCGTGTGCAACGGAAAGGCCTGGTGCGGCAGCGCGAGCGCCATCAGCTCCTCGCGGAGCGGCCCATCGCTGTGCAGCGAGGCCACGAGCGGCCGCCAGCGCCGGCGATCGAGCCGCCGCAGCTGCTCCATCATCTGGCGCTCGGTGCCAAAGGGATAGAGCGTGTCGACCAGATGGACCACCGCCCGAGGCGACGACGAGTTGGTGTGGTGTGCCATGGTCCCCTCTCCTTGTGCCTTCTTCATCCCCCGCCCTCTGCCAGGAGCCCCGACGCCGACGGGCCCTGCCCGGCGAGCGCGTGCGTCTCCCACCGCGCCTCGGTCCGGCCGTCTTGCGGCTGTGAGCGCGGCGCATCGATCGTCATGCGCAGCCACATCTCGAGCACGAGGAGCGACCACAGCTGCATGCTGAGATCGCGCCGGCCGCTCACGTGCCGCTGGAGGAGAGTGTCGACCATGGCCGGCTCGATGAGGCCCCGCGCCCGCGTGCGGCGATCCGTGAGGATCCCGGCCACGGCCTCGCGCAGCGGGCCGCGGAACCAGTGCCGGATGGGCACCCCGAAGCCGCGCTTCTTGCGGCTGAGCGTCTCCGGCGGCAGGAGATCCGCCATCGCGCGCTTGAGCAGCCGCTTCTGCTCCCCGGCCGCGATCTTCCACGCCGACGGCATCGCCGCCACGGCCTCGACCAGCGCCGTGTCGAGCAGCGGCGGCCGCACCTCGAGCGAGTGCGCCATCGACATCCGATCGACCTTGGTGAGGATGTCGAGCGGCAGGTAGGTCATGGTGTCGAGGTAGAGGAGCCGCCCGAGCTCATCGCCGGGGGCGCTCTCGAGCAGGCGTGCCCGCTGCTCCTGCGGGTGCAGCACGTCGGCCTGACCGAGCTCCTGCAGGCGGCGGAGCCGGGCGCGCACGTCGCCCGTCAGGAGACGCGCCTGCACCTCGGGCAGGAACAGCGTCGCGCTGTCGATGTAACGCATGCGCGGGTCGAGCGCCGCGTGGCGCAGCCAGTACTTGCCGTAGACCGGCTCGGGCAGCGCCTCGGCCGTGCGCTTCACCCAGCGGCGTAGCGGTGAGAACCGCTCGGCCACCGCGTCGAACCGGTCGAGCCGGCGCGTCTCGTCGAGCGTCGTGCGATAGTGATCGTAGCCGCCGAACACCTCGTCGCCCCCATCGCCCGACAGCACCACCTTCACGTGCTGGGCCGCCAGCTGCGAGACGAGGTACGTGGGCAGCGCCGACACGTCGGACATCGGCTCGTCGAGCGCCTGGATCACCCGGTCGACGAGCGACCACATGTCCGGCCGCACCACCAGCTCCTCGTGCCGCGTGCCGAAGTGCCGCGCCACCAGCCGCGCATAGTGCAGCTCGTCGAAGTCGCTCTCGTCAAAGCCGATGGAGAAGGTGCGCGGCCGCACCCCGGCCTGCGTCATCAGCCCCACCACCGTGGCCGAGTCGATGCCCCCCGAGAGGAACGCGCCCACCTCCACGTCCGACACGAGGTGGCTCGTGACCGCATCGGCGAGGAGCTCGCGCACGCGCTCGGCCGCCTCGGCCTCACTCGCCGGCACCTTGCCCCCCGCGGCGTCCTCGGCCTCGGGCAGGAGGTTCCAGTAGCGCTCGACCTTCAACGTTCCGGCGCGCCAGCGCAGCAGGTGCCCGGGCGGCAGCTTCGCCACCCCCCGGATGATGCTGCGGTCCTGCGGCGTCGTGCCGAAGGTGAGGTAGTGCGTGAGCGAGGTGAGATCGATCTCACGGCCCACCCAGGGGTGCGCCAGCACCGCCCGCAGCTCGGACGCGAACACCAGCCCGAGCGGGGTGTCGGCGTAGTAGAGCGGCTTGATGCCGAGGCGGTCGCGCGCGATCACCAGCGCCTGCTCGTGCCGGTCCCACACCGCGCAGGCGAACATGCCGCGCAGCTCCTGCACGAAGTTCGTCCCGAGATCCTCGTAGAGGTGGACGATGACCTCGGTGTCCGAGGCGGTGGCGAACTGGTGGCGCCCGGCGAGCGCGCGACGGATCGCATGGTGGTTGTAGATCTCGCCGTTGAGCACCACCCACAGCGCCCGGTCCTCGGACGGGATGGGCTGGCGACCGCCCGCCAGATCGATGATCGCCAGGCGGCGCATCCCGAGCGCGCAGCGCCCGTCCACCAGCATGCCCGAATCGTCGGGCCCGCGATGCACCAGGGCCCGGTCCATGGGACCCAGGAACCTACCGTCGGCTACGCCCTCTCGCGCGACCATGCCATAGATGCCGCACATCGCTCTCTCCTCACTCCAGCTTCATCGCGCTGGGCTGCTCTTGACCCACCCGGGTAGCACCGGTCGAACGACCCCAGGCCGAGTGGCCTCGGGACGGCCTTCCACTTCCCGCCCGACCGACGGATGCCCTGCCGGGTCCACGCCCTCACCCGCCGAGTCCCCCGGCACGTCGAGCGCCTCGCGCTCCATCCGCATCATGCCGGCCGCCAGGCCGAGCAGGAGATAGAGCGGCCACGAGTACGCCAGCCCACCGGTGGCGCTCGACACGAGGAAACTCACCAGGCCGATCTGGGTGGTCCGCGCCGGCCGTTCAAGATCCGGCCGCCGACGCACCACCCGCTGGAGCCCGGCGAACGCCACACCCACGGCGCCGAGGAACAGGCCGAGCCCCGGCAGCCCCGTCTCGCTCGCCACCTGCACGAACGTGTTGTGCGCCGTGCGCGCCTCCCCCGCATCGCCCGGCGCGTACTCGGGCCAGGCCAGGACAAAGACCCCCGCGCCCACCCCGGTGAGCGGGTGCGCCGCCACCATGCGGAGGCCCGTGCGCCAGGCGTCGATGCGCCCCTGGGCCGAGGCGTCCTGCTGATAGGCAAAGGTCGTCGAGGCGCGCTGCCACACCTTCTGCGGCGTGAACTGGAGGGCGAGGAGCAGCACCACGCCCACGGCCACGAGCGCGCCCCGATTCTTCGGGTCCGTCGAGCGGAGGAGCGTGAGCCCGAGGACCGTGATCGCCGCCATGAGCCCGCCGCGCGACTGGGTGAGCAGGAGCGCCGTGGCCATCAGGATGAGCGCGCCGAAGTAGCAGAAGCGCAGCCAGCGCCGCCGCGTCAGGGCCAGCGCACCGAGCGCGAAGGCGCCCCCGATGGCGAGGTAATAGGCCAGCTCGTTCGGGTTGTTGAAGACGCCGATCCACGCCGCGCGATCCCCCTCGACGAGGTGCTCGCCGCGCGACCACGAATGGATGGTGCCGACGGCCGGCACCACCGTGGCCCAGGCCAGCGCGACCGCCAGGACGGCCACCCGCCGGCGGTCGTCCACCACGTTGGCCACCAGATAGAAGATGGCCAGGTACTTCACCCACTCGACGAAGGACCGCAGCGTGAGGGAAGGCGCCGGCGACCAGATCGCGGACAGCGCCACCCCGGCGAAGAACAGCGTCAGGCACAGCCCGATGGTCCCGCCCAGCACCAGGCGCCGGTCCATGAGGAGCCACGAGCCGACCAGCGCCGCGATCGCCACGCCGGCCGCCATCTTGGCGTAGCCGTAGTCGCCGATCGCCGGGAACAGGTTCGACGGGTTCGTGTAGACCAGCGCGATGAACACGAGCAGCCAGGCAAAGGCCCAGCCGGCCCGCGCCGGCACCCGTCCCCACCGGTATTCGCTACGTAGGGCCGCCGCTCGCGTCATGCCACCGCCTGCCGTGGGCCCTTGCCCCCGTCCGGTCCGCCCATCAATTCACCGCGTAAGACCCCCCGGGTCTCGCCGCTCACCGGCCGGCTGAGCCCGAGCGCCCCATAGAGATGATGGAGATGCGCGAGCGTCCGCGCCTCCGAGTACGTCCCGCCGAGCCCGCGCACGTGTCCCTCGCACAGCGTCTTGCGCCCGAGGAGGAGCGGGTTCTGGCCGAGGAGGTTGAGCTGATCGCAGGTGGTCACCGCGACCCGGTAGCCGGCGGCGCGCACCGCCTGCACCAGCGCCGGGTGCCAGAGGCCGTTGCAATAGGCGAAGGCGCGGCAGGAGCGACCGGTGAGCGCCTCGATCCGATGCCGCGGCTCCTCGAGCTCACGCCGCACCCGCTCGGGCGGCTCGTGCACGAGCGTCACGTGGTGCACGGTGTGCGCGCCGATCTCGATCCCGCCCCGCGCGATGGCGCTGAGCTCTCCCGCCGACATGACGTACGAGCCTTCGTCGAGACACGGGCTGCCGAGCCGCTCCTCGAGATCGTCGCCGAGCGCCATGAGCAGCTCGGTCGGCAGCCCGGCGATCAGGTGATCGAGCGCCACCGCCGGCGCCGCCGGCAGCGAGGACTGGAGGAGCGTGTTCACCTCCAGAAGGAGCGGGCGGCTGAGGTCCCCGCCGAGCGCCGCCAGGTCCATGCGCTTCCGCCGCGCGAGCACGAGCAGCGCGTGCAAGCGGTCGTGCTCGAGCAGCTGCTCCGTGTCGATGTAGCCCGACGGCACGAAGGCCGTGGCCGGGATCCCGTAGCGCTCGAGGATGGGCCAGGCGCGCAGGTAGACGTCGCGGTAGCCGTCGTCGAACGTGATCACCACTCCATCGCGGCGCAGGGTGCGGAGCCCGCTCACCACCGCCGCCGCTGCTTCGAGCGACAGCACCTCGAAGTGCCGCGTCACCGCCCGGCACAGCCGCTCGAAGTTCCTGGTGCTGATGCACAGCGACCGGATCACGCCCTCGGGCAGCCGCTCGACGTCATCGACCACGCGATGAAACGCCAGGATGTGCACCACCGGCCCATGCCACTGCCGCCGCATCGCCGCCGTGAGCGACAGGAGGCCGCTCGTGTGCGTGGTCACGGCCAGCGTCGACTTCACCACCTCCCGCAGGAGATGCGGCACCCGCCCATATGCCCAGCTCATGTCCAGACCTCCCGCCGCAGGCGCCGGCGCGTACGCTGCACCCACGCCACGGCTCCCGGGGGCAGGTGCTTGCGCACCAGCTGCCGGCCAGCGCGGAACCCTTCATCCATGGCCCACTGCGCCCGCGCCCGCGCTCCCGTCGCCACGCGCACCTGCAGGAGCCAGCGCCGCGACGCCGCGAACGTCGACTTGTAGGCCTCGTCCCCGTGCAGGAAATCGAACTCGCACAGGCCGCGCGCGAAGGCATCCTCGATCGCCGCGCCCAGCACCACCGTCCCCACCGAGCGCTGCCGCCAGGCCGGCTCGTTGCCCGACTGGTAATAGGCGAACCGCCCCCCCCGCTCGAAGCCATACAGCGCCGCCCGCGCCGCCCCCTCGACGTGGAGGAGATAGACCCGCGCCCAGCCGCGCCGCGCCAGCTCGGTCCCGGCCTCGGCGTGGAAGGCGATCACCTCGGGACGGTCGACCGCGTCCGAGCCGCCCTCGCGGGCCCAGCGACCCTGATGGAGCTGCCACAGCGTGGCGAGCGCCCCCACCATCTTGCTCTCCTCGGTCACCACCTCGAGCGCAAAGTCCGGCCGCCGTTCGAGCCAGCGCCGCCGCCGCACGAGCTGCGCCCCACCGCCGCGCGGCAGCCCATCGCGCCAGCGGCGGAAGTCCCCGGCCGCCGTGATGTCGAGGTACGGGCAGGGCAGGAGCGGCGCCGCCGTGAACTGCCCGGCGTCGCGCGTCGCCTGGTGCCGGAGCGCCTCCACCAGGGGGTCGTCCTCGGCCACGAAGTTGAAGCACAGATCGTGCTCCTCCGCCGCCAGCGCCCGCACGATCGCGCGCGTCGCCGCGCCCTGGTCTTCGGGCCGGGCGATGACCCCGAGGTAATCGGAGCCCACGGTGTCATCGCCCATCAGGCGCAGGCGCGAGCCGCCGAGCGGCGTGGGCACGCGGTAGGCCGGCAGCACGCCCACCAGGCGCCCCGTAGCCGCCGACCGGGCCACGTAGATACGCAGTTCCTTGCCCGGGGAAAAATGTTTCCACCAGGGGAGAAGCCAGGCCGCAGAACGGAACACCGCACCCGGGGCCTGCTCATCGATCAAGGCGTCCCAGGCCGTGGCCAGGGCCGGCAGTTCGGCGGGATCGCTCGTGCACCGGACCGTCAGGTGCATGGCGGCAGACGCTAGGCTACCCATGCGCCAGGACCTGTTTCACGACACGTGCCACGAGGCTCATGTCGTCGTCGTCGAGATCCTGATGGATGGGGATCTCGATCACGTGACGCCTCAAATCTACCGTTTCAGGGAACTTTTCTTCCTCACACGCAGCATCGCCGGTGGACCAGAAATCGATGGCCTCGACCCCGCGCGCCCACAGCGTCTCGAGCGCCGCACGGCGGTCGGACACCCGCAGCGGGAAGAACAAAGGATTGGTGCCCTCGGGCAGCGGCCCCGTCGGCACCACCCGGTCCTCCCCGAGCGCCGCGAGCAGGAGGTTGAAGTTGCGGCGGCGCCGCTCCACCACCTCGGCCGCGTTCGTCTGGCGCACGATCTGCTCCACGGCCAGGGATGCGCCGAGGCCGAGCTCCTCGGGCCGGAGATGCTGCGTCCCCACGTGGACGTGAGGCGCCACGCGGTCCACCGTGCGCCGCGTCACGGCCCGGACCCCCTCGCGCAGCTGGCGCACCATCGGTCCGCCGTGAAACGCCGCCCAGGCCAGCGCCGCTCCCGCCAGATGATGCAGCGTGGAGGTGAGCGGCGGCCGCACGCCGGTGCACAGCGGCGCCCGCGCGAGCGCCACGCCGCCATGCGGCACGGGCAACGTCTTGTACAGGCAGAAGATGGAGAGGTCGCCCTCGGTGCCGAGCCACTGGCCGGCCGGGTCGCGCGAGAACAGCGCCAGCGCGCAGTCCTCGACCAGCAGCAGATCATAGCGGCGGCAGAGCGCGCGCGCCTCGGCCACCGGCTGGGGAAAGCCGGCGATGTGCGTGAGATAGAGCGCGCGGATCTGGGGCCGGTCGCGCCGCTCGCGCGCCAGGCAGCGCTCGACGTCCTCGAGGTCTGCCTGGAACCGGTCGTCGACGCGGTAGAACAGGATCCCCGCGCCCGTGTGGCGCACCGCCTCCACCTCGACGCCGTGGTGATAGGACGGCATCAGCACCACGTCGCCGCGCCCCACGCCGAGCGCGCGCAGGCCGTGGTAGATGCCATTGCGCGCCAGATAGTAGATGCGAGCGCGGGGATCGCCCGGCCGCAGCCGGTCGATCGGGAAGGGCGGCGACGGCGAGCTCGGCCAGAGCGACGTAGCGGCCGTCCGCTGGCGTCCCACGGCCGCGGCCGTGGTCTTGGCGCGGGACGCCGGCAGGAGCGGCGGCATGAGCGCCGCGGGGGAGAGCGTGGGCAGAGCGGGGACAAACGCCAAAGGAGCCATGCGCGGTGACCTCCTCGAGCCGGCCCGCGCCGCGGGCGCCCCTCGGCGCGCCATAGGGCGTCACTCTCGGGTCAGCGCCTGCTACCGGACCAGCCTCTCAGGAGGAGGGCGTGCACGCTCCGGGCCGAGCATCCCGTCGCCTACGTGGCAGGAGAGATGGCGACTCGACGAGGAGGACGCAGAGCTGCTCAGCTACACCCGGGACCGCCCCCTGCACCTCGCCCGTCGGCGACGGGTCAGCTCAAACGATCGGTCGCCAGTCGGCGATCATCCGCCCGGCGGCGAGCGCATCGCCCGGCAAGCCGAAGTAGCAGCCCTGCCCCATGCTGCAGTCGAGCGCACGCAGCTTGCGCGCCTGCTCGGCCGTCTCCACGCCCTCGGCGATGACCGCGACCCCGAGGTGCCGCGCCACGAGCGCCACCGCGCGCACCAGCAGCGGATCCTCGCCGCCGCCGAGGCGCGCCACGAAGCGGCGGTCCAGCTTCACCGCGCTGCAGTGGAGCTTCTCGAGGTAGCCGAGCCCGGACGACACCAGGCCCGTGCCGAACTCGGCGATGTGGATCTTCACCCCCAGCCGCTCGATCTCGAGCAGCACCTCCTGCGCCTCGGGGTGCAGCGCGCTCTCGGAGATCTCGAGGTGGACGAGCCCCGGACCGAGACCCGTCTCGGCCAGCGCCTGGCGCAGCGTCTCCATCACCCCGGGCCCGAGCAGCTGGCGCTCCGACACACCGAGCGCCACGTTCAGGCTCGCCGCCTGCGGAAAACGCCCCTGCCACTCCTTGAGCTGACGGCCCACCTCGCGCAGGGCCCAGCGCCCGGCCGGCGCCTCGACGTCATGCCCCTCGAGCAGCGCCGCGAGCTCGGCCGCGCCGATGAGGCCGCGGCGCGGGTGTCGCCAGCCGAGCTGCGCCGCGAAGCCCACCAGCTCCCCGCTCGCGAGCCACACCACCGGCTGGTACTGCAGCATGAGCTCATTGCGATCGAGCGCGCCCCGCAGCTCCACCTGGAGCGCCTGGTGCTCGCGCCGCCGCGACCGCATCTCCTCGTCGCACACCGCGAGCTCCCCCTGCCCCGAGGCCTTGGAGCGGTACATCGCGGCGTCGGCGTCGCTCAACATCTCCTGGGCGCTCGCGTACCCCGTCGAACTCAGCGCCGCGCCCAGGCTCGCGCTGATGCGGTAGTGATGGCCGCCGATCGTGACCGGGGCGGCGAGCGACTTGCGGATGCGCTCGGCCACGCGCAGCACGTCGCTCACCTGCTTCATGCCGTGGAGGAGCACCGCGAACTCGTCGCCCCCGAGGCGGGCCACCACGTCGCCCGGCCGCAGCGAGTCCTCGAGCCGCCGCGCCAGCGCCACCAGCAGCTGATCCCCCACGGGATGGCCGTACTTGTCGTTGACCGCCTTGAAGCCGTCGAGGTCGATGTACATCACCGCGAACAGGAGCCCCTTGTCGCGCCGGCCGCGGTCGACCAGGCGGCCGAGCCGGTCACTGAACGCGGCGCGGTTGAGCAGCCCGGTCAGGCTGTCGTGCGTGGCCTCGTAGCTGAGGTACGCCTCGTTGAGCTTGTGGCTCGTGATGTCCGTCTGCAGGCCCGCCATCCGGTAGGGCCGCCCCTCCTCGTCGCGTACGGCGAGGCCGCGGCACAGCATCCAGCGATAGCTGCCGTTCTCGCTGCGCAGCCGGTGCTGGTGCTGGAAGTGCGAGGCACGCCCGGCGAGGTGCGCGGCCAGGTCGGCCTTGAGACTGTCGAGGTCGTCGGGGTGGACGCGGGTGTACCAGTCCTCGATGGTGCCGTGGAGCGGCGCCGCGGCCAGGCCGAGGTGAGCGCACCAGGCGCTCGAGTAATAGACCTCACCGCTCTCCATGTCCCAGTCCCAGAGTCCGTCGTTGGAGGCGCGGGCGGCCAGGGCGTAGCGTTCGGCGTCGCGGCCGAGCTCCTGGAGGAGGCGCTTCTGGTCTTCCGCCAGCGAGCGGCGGTCCGTGCCTTCCTGCTGGGAGGAGCCGATCTCGAGCATCTGCTCGAGCGCGGTCTTCTCGCCGTCGCCCTCGTAGGTCGCGCTCACGAGCGCGAAGAAGTCGGCCAGGCCGCGGGGGACGCCGTCATTGAAGGAGCTCAGGTGATGCTGGAGACGGCTCGGCATGCGGCGCGTCTTCCTTCCGCTCGAGAGCGCGTCGTCGGACATCGATACCTCGCCCCTTACTATGGATCGGCTTTGGGTGGGCGGCTGCCGCCGGTTCTGTGTTTGCGCGGGAGCGCGCGGCTCTGCGGGCATCTTACCATGTCGGGGGGGGCTGGGCCCCATACGCGCCCGCGAGGCGAACCCACGGTTGCGCCCTCACGTTCCCACGCCCTTCGACCCCCGCGGGCGCTGCGAAGCCATCTACGGGCGCCGCAATGGCACCAACAGGCACTGCGGCGACACCTACGGGCGCCGCAATGACACCAACAGGCGCTGCAGCGACACCTATGGGCGCTGCAGTGACATCAACAGGCACTGCGGCGACACCTACGGGCGCCGCAATGACATCCACAGGCGCCGTAGCGACACCTACGGGCGCCGTAGTGACACCAACAGGCGCTGCGGTGATGCATACGCAGCCCATGATGACGTCTACGCCCCCTGTGATGACGCGTTTGCGCCTTATGGTAACACCTGCACCCCCTGTGGAGACGCTCCCGCTCCTCATGGCGATCTCCCCGCTCAGTGTGAGCGCCCTCCGCAGCCGCCATCACCAGGATGAGTCACCTCAAACGACGGCACCGGGCGGCGAGGACCCAGGCGCTGTAGACCGCATCGCCCCCCATCAGCGTGAGCGCCCTCCGCAGCCGCCCAACACCAGGATGAGTCACCCCCAAGGCCGGCACCGGGCGGCGAGGACCAGGCGCTGTAGACAACATCTACCCCCCAAGGGAGTGGGAGCGCGAGGGCGGAACCGTAGGTTCGCCCTCGCCGGGGGCGGAGGGGGCCCAGCCCCCCCGACGTCCCAGGTTGAAGGGGCCGCAGGCCCATTCCCAGCAAGCTGCCGTTCCCTCAGCCGCCCCGGGGCCCCCCGTGATGCCGCACGTCGCGCCCGCGCACGTAATAGATGACCATCTCCGCGATGTTGGTGGCATGGTCCCCGATGCGCTCGAGGTACCGCGAGATCGACGACAGCGCGAGCCACCCCCCCGTCTCCCGCGACCCGTCCCGCGTCGCGCTCGCCAGGATCGACTGAATGATCCGCGTATTGAGCGCATCGATCCCCGCATCATCCGCGATCACCCGCTCGGCCGCCGCCACATCACCGCTCACGAACGCATCCAGCACGCGCCGCAGCTCATCCATCACCGCCGTGCCGAGCCGCTCGATCTCCTGCGTGATCGCCGGCTCGGGCGGATGCCGACTCACCTCCCGCACCCGCTTGGCGATGTTCACCGCCAGGTCGCCGATGCGCTCGAGGTCCGTGACGATCTTGAGCGACACCATGACGAACCGCAGATCCGACGCCACCGGCTGCCGCCGCGCCATGATGAGGAACGCCAGCTCGTCGATCTCGACCTCGTCCTGGTCGATCACCTTGTCGTCCACGATCACCGTCTCGGCCAGCGCATCGTCCTGCCGGCGCAGCGCCTCGATCGCGCGACGGATTTGCTGCTCGGCCCGACCGGCCATGGCGAGGAGCCGCTCCCGCAGCGTGCGGAGCTCGCGCTCGAACTCCCGGCTCGTATGAAGGTTCACGCGACGCCTCCCTCCCGATCCTAGCCGAACTTCCCGGTCACATAGTCCTCGGTGCGCGACTCCCGCGGCGTGGTGAAGATCTGCCGCGTCTCGCCGACCTCGATGAGCTCGCCGAGATAGAAGAACGCCGTGTCGTCCGACACCCGCACCGCCTGCTGCATGTTGTGGGTCACGATGATGATCGCGTACCGCTCCTTGAGCTCGTCGATGAGCTCCTCGATGCGCGCGGTGGCGATGGGGTCGAGCGCCGAGGCCGGCTCGTCCATGAGCAGCACCTCCGGCTCCACGGCGATCGCGCGGGCGATGCACAGCCGCTGCTGCTGCCCGCCCGACAGGCGCATGGGGCTGTCGTCGAGCCGGTCCTTCACCTCGTCCCACAGCGCCGTGCGCCGCAGCGTGTCCTCGACGATCGCGTCGTGGTCGCCGCGGATGCCGTTGAGCTTGAGCCCGGCGAGCACGTTGTCCCGGATGGACATGGTCGGAAACACGTTGGGACGCTGGAACACCATGCCCACGCGCCGCCGCAGCTCCACCGGGTCCACGCCCGAGGCATAGAGATCCTGCCCGTCGAGGAGGAGCCGCCCCTCCACGCGCGCCCCGGGCGTGAGCTCATGGAGCCGGTTGATGCAGCGGATGAACGTCGACTTGCCGCAGCCCGAAGGACCGATGACGGCGAGCACGCCGCGCGGCCGCACCACGAGCGAGATCCCGCGGAGCACCTGCTGGCGCCCAAACCAGGCGCCGAGCCCGATCACCTCCAGCTTGGCCTCCGCCTTGGCCCTGGCCTTGGCCTCGGGCGGAGGCGCCCGGGTTGTCATGGCCGTCACGTCCGTCGTGTCCGTCATGTCCGCCCCCCAGCCAGCCGGTCGCGCGACAACCAGCGCGCCCCGAGGTTGAGCGCGCCCACCAGCACGAGCAGGAGCAGCGCCGCGGCCCAGGCCTTCTCGTGCCAGTCCTCGTAGGGACTGATCGCGTAGTTGAAGATCTGCACGGTCAAAGACGCCGTCGGCTGGTCCGGACGCGCGTTCCAGTACTGGTTGTTGAGCGCGGTGAAGAGGAGCGGCGCCGTCTCCCCCGCGGCGCGCGCGAGACCCAGCAGCACCGCGGTCACGATGCCGCCGAGCGCCGTGCGCAGCACCACCCGCAGGCTCGTGCGCCACGCCGGCACGCCGAGCGCCAGCGCCGCCTCGCGCAGCGTCACCGGCACGAGGCGCACCATCTCCTCCGTGGCCCTCGCCACCTGCGGCACGAGCAGGATGCCGAGCGCCAGCGCCCCGGCCAGCGCCGAGAACCGGCGCATGGGCACGACCACGAGCCCATAGGCGACGATGCCCACCACGATGCTCGGCACCCCGGTGAGCACCTCGGTGAAGAAGCGCACCACCCGGCCGAGGCGCCCGTGCCCCTGCTCGGCGAGGAACACGCCCGCGCCCACGCCGAGCGGCACCCCCAAGAGCGCCGCCAGCCCCACCATGAAGAGCGTCCCGAGGATGGCGTTGCCCACGCCCCCCCCGGTCTCGCCCACCGGCGCCGGCAGCTGGGTGAGAAAGGACAGCGACCACCCGGCCACGCCGTTTTTCACCACCAGCCACAGGACAGAAAAGAGCGGCACCAGCGCCGCCACGGCGCAGGCCGCGCACAGCGCGATCATGAGACGGCTCTTCAGGCGCCGCCAGACGAGCGAGTTCACGACGCGGCCGCCTGCCGCCCGGCCCGCGAGCCGATGAGGAACCGCGCCACGGCGTTGAGCAGCACCGTCACCCCGAGCAAGGTGAGCGCCAGGCCCGCCAGCGCGCCCACGTGCACCTCGCCCGTGGCCTCGGCGAACTCGTTCGCGATCACCGCCGGCAGCGAGTAGCCCGGGGCGAGCAGCGAGGCGTGGATCTCGGGCTGGTTGCCGAGCACCATCGTCACCGCCATCGTCTCCCCGAGCGCGCGCCCGAGCCCGAGCACCGCCGCGCCGGCGATGCCGCTCCGCGCATACGGCAGCACCGCCATGCGGATCGCCTCCCAGCGGGTCGCGCCGAGCGCCAGCGCCCCTTCACGCAGGGTCGTCGGCGCCGTCCGCAACACCTCCACCGAGACCGCGGTGATGGTGGGCAGGATCATGATCGCCAGGAGCAGCCCCGCGGTGAGGTAGCCGACGCCGAGCGGCGGCCCCTCGAAGAGCGGCAGGAATCCGAGCGTGCGCACGAGCGCCGGCCCCACCTGCTCGCGCACGAGCGGCACCAGCACGAACAGCCCCCACAGCCCATAGACCACGCTCGGGATCGCCGCCAGCAGCTCGACCAGGAACGACACCGCGCGGCGCAGCGCCGGCGGCGCGAACTCGGTGAGGAACAGCCCGAGCCCCACGGCCACCGGCAACGCCACCACCAGCCCCACCGTCGAGGTGACCACCGTCCCATAAATGAATGGCAAGGCGCCGAACGAGTCCTCGACCGGGTTCCAGTCCGTGCCGCCGAGGAAGTGGAGCACGCCGAGGCGGGCGAAGGCCGGCCGTGAGAGGCGGCTGCACGCGAGCACGATCACGCCGGCCACGAGCAGGATCGCGCCGCCGAGGAGCGTCAGCAGCACATGATAGGCGCGGTCGCCGAGCGCCCCGGGCCGCCGCGGCCGTATCGTCCGCGTCGGCCGCATCGGCCGCTCGGGCAGCGCCATCGGCATCACCGCCCGTTCTTCGCCTGAGGTCATGGGGTGGCCCCGAGCGCGCGCAACGTCGCCTCGAGGCGACCCACCAGGGCCGCGGGCAGCGGCGCATAATCGAGCGCCGCCGCGTGCTTCTGCCCGTCGTGGACGGCCCACCACAGGAACCCGGCGAGCGCCTTGCCCTTGGCCGGATCGGCCGGCTGCGCAGAGACGAGCAGGTACGTGAAGGCCGCGATGGGATAGGCGTCCTTGCCCGGGGGATCGGTGATGGACACGCGGTAATCGGGCGGGATGCTCGCCTCGGCCGCCGCGGCCGTGGCCGCCGCCACCGAGGGCCTGACGAACTGGCCGCTGCGGTTGCGCAGCGCTGCCACGCCGAGCCGGTTCTGGGTCGCGTAGGCGAGCTCGAGGTACCCCACCGCCCCGGGCGTGGCCTTCACCAGCCCGGTCACCCCCTCGTTGCCCTTGCCCCCGAGCCCCACCGGCCACTTCACGCTCTTGCCCGCGCCCACCCGCGTCTTCCACTCGGGCGACACCTTGGCCAGATAATCGGTGAACACCGCCGTCGTCCCCGAGCCATCGGAGCGATGGATCACGGTGACCATCGTGTCGGGCAGCTTCTGGCCGGGGTTGAGCGCGGTCAGCCGGCCGTCACTCCAGCGCGTGATCTTGCCGAGGAAGAGATCGGCCAGCACCTCGGGCGTCAGGCGCAGCTCGGTCACCCCGGGCAGGTTGGCGCTCACCGCCACCGCGCCGATCACCGTGGGGACGTGCTGGATCCCGGGCGCCTTGCCGAGCTCCGCCTCGGTCATCGGCGCGTCCGAGGCGCCGAAGTCGACCGTGCGCTCGGTGATCTGCTTGATGCCCCCGCCCGACCCGATCGACTGATAATTGAAGCGCAGCTCTGGCCGCAGCCGGTTGTATTCGCTGAACCACTTGGAGTAGAGCGGAAAGGGAAAGGTGGCGCCCGCACCATTGATGAGCAGCGCGTCCGCACGCGCTGTCGCCGCGCTGCCCAGGCACATGAGGGCCACGATCCAAGCTCGCATGGGGTTCTCCTTGGAACGCCGCTCACACGCCCTGATCCGCTCAGGCCTTCCGGCCTTCGCTCACCGCGGGCTTCGCCCGCATCTGGTCCTGTGGATACGTGTGATCGGCTCAGGGCCGATGAATAGCGCCTCACCACGCGGCAGAATGTGAAGCCTTTGCAACATCCGCCCAGAGATCCCCTCTTTGATCAGGAGACAGCATGAACCCACGCTGGCACTTGCAGGGACGGCGGGCGCTCGTGACCGGGGCCACCAAGGGCATCGGTCTGGCCATCGCCGAGGAGCTCCTGTCGCTCGGGGCCGAGGTGACCATCGCCGCGCGCCATGACGAGGACGTCACCCGCCAGGTCGCGGCCTGGCGGGACCGCGGCCTGCCGGCCGAGGGGCTGGCCGCCGACCTCGCCGATCCGGGCGCCTGCGCCGCCCTGGCCACGCGCCTCGGCGAGCGGCCCCTCCACATCCTCATCAACAACGTCGGCACCAACATCCGCAAGACCGCGGTGGAGTATTCGGCCGAGGAATGGCAGCGGCTCTTCGACTGCAACCTGACCTCGGCCTTTGCCCTCGCCCGCGCCCTCCATCCCCGCCTGAAGAGCGCCGGGGACGCGAGCGTGGTCAACATCGCCTCCATCGCCGGCACCGTGAACCTCGGCAGCGGCGTCATCTACGCCGCCACCAAGGCCGGCATGCTCCAGCTCACGCGCTGCCTGGCCGCCGAGTGGGCCGCCGATCGCATCCGCGTCAACGCCGTGTCCCCCGGCTACACCGCCACCCCCCTCACCGCCCCCCTGCGGGAGTCGCCCGAGTTCTACGCCCGGGTCACGGCCCGCACCCCGCTCGGCCGCTGGGGCCAGCCCGAAGACGTCGCCGGGGCCGTCGCCTTCCTTTGTATGCCGGCCGCCGGCTTCATCACCGGGCAGGAGCTGGTCGTGGATGGCGGCTTCACCAGCCGTGCCTGGTAAGCAGGTTGGAGGAAAACGTACAGCTCGCTTCCCTGGCAGGCCCCCGCCGATCGCCCATTTGTCCGCGGCCTGCCACGACTTGACAAGCTTCCTACCCGTTTGCTACACCCTCCGCCTCGCCGGGGCCCCCGGCGGGAGCCCATTGGGGCGTCGACAAGTGGAAAGTCACGGGATTTTGGTTCCCGCATTCGTAGGTTCGAATCCTACCGCCCCAACCCAAGCCATGGAGCCAACGTCTTGATCAAGGCACTCACCATCTTCTCGGGCAACGCCAACCGCGAGCTGGCGGAAAACATCTGCCGCTGCGTGGAGGTCCCGCTCGGGAGGGCGCAGGTCACCCGCTTCTCCGACGGCGAAGTCTATGTCGAGCTGGGCGAGAACGTGCGCGGCACCAACTGCTTCGTCGTCCAGCCCACCTGCTCGCCGGTCAACGACAACCTGATGGAGCTGCTCATCATGATCGATGCGCTCAAGCGCGCCTCGGCCGGCTCCATCGTCGCGGTCATGCCGTACTTCGGCTATGGCCGCCAGGATCGCAAGGTCAAGCCGCGCTCGCCCATCAGCGCCAAGCTGGTCGCCGACCTCCTCACCTCCGCCGGCGCCGACCGCGTGGTGGCCGTCGACCTCCACGCCGGACAGATCCAGGGCTTCTTCAACATCCCGGTCGATCACCTGTTCGCCATGCCGGTGATGATCGAGTACTTCCGCCAGCACCCCTGGGCGGGCCAGCCCATCGTGGTCTCGCCCGATGCCGGCGGCGTCGAGCGCGCGCGCGCCTACTCGAAGCGCCTCGGCGCCACGCTGGCCATCATCGACAAGCGCCGCCCCGGACCGAACGAGTCCGAGGTCATGAACATCATCGGCGACGTCCGCGGCAAGGACGCCATCATCGTCGACGACATGATCGACACCGCGGGCACGCTCACGCAGGCCGCCAAGGCGATCATGGAGGCCGGGGCGCGCAGCGTGAGCGCCTCCGCCACCCACGGCGTCCTGTCGGGCACCGCGATCGAGCGCATCCAGGCCTCGCCGCTGTCGGAGGTGGTCGTCACCAGCACCATCCCGCTGCGGCCCGAGGCGCGCGCCTGCGAGAAGATCAAGCAGCTCTCGGTGGCGCGGTTGCTCGGCGAGGCCATCAAGCGCATCCATCACGGAGATTCGATCAGCTCGCTGTTCATTTGATGAAATACGACCGGGCGATCCAGGGACAGGACAGCCTGCCCGTCGCCCGGCATGAGGAGAAGAAGATGGAAGCCAGCAACACCACCGTGGGCCAGCTCAGCGTCACGTACCGCAACCAGACGGGCTCGTCGGCCGTGCGCAAGCTGCGCCAGCAGGGGCTCATCCCCGGCATCTGCTACGGCAAGGGCGTCGAGCCGATGTCCATCACGCTCGATCCCAAGGCGCTCAAGCGCGCCCTCGACCCCGACAAGCGCACCAACACGCTCATCACGATGAACGTGTCGGGCAACGGCGCCGGGGACCAGCAGCTCACGGTCATGCTGCGCGACTGGCAGGAGGACGCGCTGCGCGGCGACGTCATCCACGCCGACTTCGTGCGCGTGCGCCTCGACCAGGAGGTGCACGTCGAGGTGCCCATCGTGCTCACCGGCAAGGCCGAGGGCGTCAAGCTCGGCGGCACGCTGCACCAGGTCTACCGCCGGCTGGCCATCGCCTGCACGCCGGACAAGATCCCGACCCAGATCGAGGTGGCCGTCGACAACCTCAACATGGGCGACGCGCTGCACGTGAGCAACATCAACCTGCCCGCCGGCGTCAAGGCGCAGCTCGACAGCGGCACCACCATCTGCACGGTGACCGCGCCCAAGGCCGAGAAGGCCGCGGCAGAGCAGGCGGCCGAGGGTGCTGCCCCGGCCGAGGGTGCTGCGGCGGCTCCGGCGGCGGCAGGGGCGGCGGCCCCGGCGGCGGCCGGCGCCAAGGCCGGCGGCAAGGACGAGAAGGGCGGCGGAGAGAAGAAGAAGTAATTGGCGGATCGTGTCCATCTCATCGCTGGCCTCGGCAACCCGGGTCCCGAGTATGCTTCGCACCGGCACAACATCGGCTTCATGGTCGCCGATCGTCTGGCCGATCGCTGGCGCCTCGGGACCCTGCGGTCCAAGTTCGGCGCCCTGGTGGGCGTCGGCGACTTCGCCGGCGAGCGGGTGGTGCTGGTCAAGCCCCAGGAATACATGAACCTGTCTGGACAGCCCGTGCAGCGCGTGGCGGACTTCTATCAGGTGCCGCCGACGCAGGTCATCGTGGTCCACGACGAGATCGACCTCGAGTTCGGACGCCTCAAGGTCAAGGTCGGCGGCGGACACGGCGGACACAACGGGCTGCGCTCGCTCGCCCAGAACATCGGCCCTGCCTTCATCCGGGTCCGCTGCGGCGTCGGCCACCCTGGGAGCAAGGACAGGGTCGTGGGGCACGTGCTCGGGACCTTCTCCAAGGCCGAGTCGGCCGAGGTGCCGCTCCTCATCGAGCGCGCCGCGGACGCCGTCGAGACGCTCCTCAAGAGCGGGGTGCAGGCGGCGATGAACAACTTCAATCAGAAGGACACGTAGCGTCTGTCAGAACACCAACACCCGTCCGAGGTAACGGGTTAATAGAAGCAAACACCTCGCTCCCGGTCGGTCCGGGGGCAAACCCGAGAGGAGAACACGAAATGGCTCAATCGATGCGCGACGAGCCGGGGACGCAGCGGGAGTACGAGACGATCTTCATCCTGCGCCCCGACACCAACCAGGACGGTATCCAGACCGTCAACACCCGTATCCGCACCGTCATCGACTCGATGGGCGGCCGGCTGCTCAAGCTCGACAACTGGGGCAAGCGCAAGCTCGCCTACGAGGTCAAGAAGCAGCTCAAGGGCATCTACCTTTACTGGCAGTACCTCGGCACGAGCGGCACCGTGGAGGAGATCGAGCGCAACCTGCGCATGCTCGATACGGTCATCCGCTACTACACGGTCAAGGTCGACGAGGACATCGATCCCACCGCCCGGCCCGGCGCGGTCGACGAAGAGGCATTCAACAAGGCGGCCACCACGGTGCCCGATGAGGAGGAGCTGGTCACCGGCACCGCCCGGTTGCCCGGCTTCGAGGACGACGAGGACGACGACCTCGACGACGAGTTCCTCGCCCCGCTCAACGACGACATCCTGCCCGTGAAGGGGGGCTAAGCCATGGCACTCGAAGATATGGATCGCGAAGGCTCGGACGAGGGGCGGGATCGCCGCGGCGGCCGCGGCAAGGACGCCAAGGGCGGCGCGCGCAAGCGCACCTTCTCGCGCCGCAAGGTGTGCCGCTTCTGCGCCGACAAGAACATCGCCATCGACTACAAGGACTCGGGGATGCTGAAGTACTTCATCACCGACCGGGGCAAGATCATCCCCCGCCGCATCTCCGGCAACTGCGCCAAGCATCAGCGCAAGGTATCGACGGCCGTCAAGCGGGCGCGCATGATCGCCCTCTTGCCGTTCACCGTGACGGGAAAGTGAGCGAGCCATGCAAGTCATTCTCAGAGAGGACGTCGAACATCTGGGCAAGGGCGGCGAGCTGGTGACGGTGCGGCCGGGCTACGGCCGCAACTACCTCATCCCCCAGGGGCTGGCGGTGCTGGCCACGGAGAAGAACGTCGCTCGCCTCGAGCACGAGAAGCGCATCATCTCGGCGCGCAACGCCCGCCTGCTCAAGGACGCGCAGGCCGTGGCCGAGAGGCTCGCCTCCATCGAGGTGGCGATCCAGCGGCAGGCCGGCGAGGAGGACAAGATCTTCGGCTCGGTCACCACGCGTGACGTCGAGGAGGCGCTGCGCGAGAAGGGGCTGCCCATCGACCGCAAGAAGATCGTGCTCGCCGAGCCCATCCGCACGCTGGGCGTCTACACGCTCGACGTGAAGCTGACCCGCGACGTGGTGGGCAAGATCAAGGTCTGGGTGGTCGCCAAGAAGTAAGCGCTCCCCGCGCCACGCGCGCAAAGATTTCACCTCCCCTCCGTCATCCACGCTGCTCGACCCTTTTCCCCGCCAGGGACGTGTTGCTATAACGCCGGGGTGCGCATCATTGCCGGCGCCTTCGGGGGCCGCCGTCTCGTCACGCCCCGCGGTCTGGCCACCCGCCCGACTGCGGATCGAGTCAAGGAGGCGATCTTCAACATCCTCGGCCCGCCGCGGGCGGAGAACGGCGCCGCGGTGCCGTTCCGCGTGCTCGATCTCTATGCCGGCTCGGGGGCGCTCGGCCTGGAGGCGATCTCTCGCGGAGCCGACGAGGCGGTGCTGGTGGAGACGGACCGGCCGGCGATCCAGGCGGCGACGCGCAACGTGGCCGCGCTCGGTCTCGAGGCGCGTGTGCGCATCGTCCAGGGCGACGCGGCGGTGGTCTTGCGCCGGCTCCCCGGCCCCTTCTCCTGGGTGTTCCTCGATCCCCCGTACGGCATGGGGGCCATCGAGCGCGTGCTGCGCCTCCTCGGCGACGGCGTGCTCCTTACGCCTGGGGCGGTGGTGCTGGCCGAGCATGATGCGCGCGAGGCCCCGGCGGATCGCCACGGCCGGCTCGCGCTCGAAGAGCGCCGCCGTTACGGGCAGACCGCCGTCTCCTTCTATCGCCTGGCCGCCACCGAGCCCGAGCCCGAGCCCGAGGAAAACCCCCGATGAGCACCCGCAGCCCACAGATCGCCGTCTATCCCGGCTCCTTTGACCCCATCACCAACGGCCACGTGGACATCGTCAACCGCAGCCTGGCGATCTTCGACCAGGTGGTGCTGGCCGTGGCGGAGAACCTCCGCAAGACGACGTCGCTGTTCTCGGTCGAGGAGCGCCTCGAGCAGGCGCGCGCCGTGTTCCCCGACCCGCGGGTCGAGGTGGACTCGTTCCACGGCCTGCTCGTGGATTACGTGGTCCGGCGCGGCGCCCGCGTGGTCGTGCGCGGGCTGCGCGCCCTCGCCGACTTCGAGTACGAGTTCCAGCTCGCGCACATGAACCGGCGCCTGGCGCCGAGCGTGGAGACCGTGTTCCTCATGACCGGCGACAAGGACTTCTTCCTCTCCTCGTCGCTCGTCAAGGAGGTGGCCAGCCTGGGGGGCGACCTCACCGGGCTCGTGCCCGAGGTGGTGCGCACGGCCCTGCACGCGCGTTTTGGTCGCAAGTGATTATGCTGGATGCCAACGGTGCCGAACCGGTGTAGGGGAGAGTCCATGCGCATCTCTGAACGAGTGAGGCGGATCGAGCCATCGCTCACGCTGGCGGTCACGCAGCAGGCGATGAAGCTGCGTGCCCAGGGCGTTGACGTCATCAGCTTCAGCGCCGGCGAGCCCGACTTCGACACGCCCGAGCACATCAAGCGGGCGGCCATCGAGGCGCTCGGCCGCGGGGCCTCCAAGTACACTCAGGTCGCCGGCATCCCCGAGCTGCGCCGCGCCGTGGCCGATGAGCTCAACCGCGTTCATGGCACGCGCCACGAGATGGACAACATCATCGTGTCGTGCGGGGCCAAGCACGCCCTCTACAACCTGTTCATGGCGCTCCTCGATCCCGGCGACGAGGTGGTGATCCCCGCGCCGTGCTGGGTCTCCTACCCCGAGCTCGTGTCGATGGCCGGCGGCAAGCCGGTGATCCTCGAGACGCGCGCCGAGGAGGGCTTCCGGATCGACCCGCAGGCCCTCGCCGAGCGGGTGCATCGCTCGACCCGCGCCGTGCTCATCAGCTCGCCCTGTAACCCCACGGGCGCCATGTATGACGCCGCCACGCTCGCGGAGGTGGGCCGCGTGGTGCGCGAGCGCGGCGGGCCTGACACCTACGTCGTCACCGACGACATCTACCGGGCGCTCGTGTACCGCGGCACCTGGCACTCGTTCGTCCGCGTGAACCCCGAGCTCGCGGCGCGCACCCTGCTCGTGGATGGCGTCTCCAAGAGCTACGCCATGACCGGCTGGCGCATCGGTTACTGCGCCGGCCCGCGCGAGCTCATCGAGGCCATGTCCACGCTGCAGGGACAGTCCACCACCAACTGCACGGCGGTGGCGCAGGCCGCGGCGCTGGCGGCGGTCACCGGGCCCCAGGAGTGCGTCGAGACCATGCGCCAGGAGTTCGACCGGCGGCGCCAGGTGATGGTGGCGCGGCTGCGCGCCCTGCCTGGCGTCCGGCTGCATGAGCCCGAGGGCGCGTTCTACGCCTTCCCCAATGTGAGCGCCTACATCGGCGGCGCGGGCGGTCGATTCGCCGACGACCTCCAGCTCGCCGAGTGGCTGCTCGACCGCGCGCGCGTCGCGGTGGTCCCGGGCGTCGGCTTCCTGGCCCCCGGACACCTGCGGCTGTCGTATGCCACCTCCATGCGCAACGTCGAAGAGGGCCTCGACCGTATCGCCCGCGCCCTCGGCGAGTTCAGCGGCGAGCGAGACGGGGAGCGTGCCTGATGCCCTTCGGCTTTGTCGTCGATGATGAAGGACCGGACAAGGCGGGCGAGGGCGGGGCGGCGCGCTTCGCGTACGAGCTCGCAGACCGGGTGCTCGATCCGCAACACCTCGAGCGCTGCCCCTCGTGCCAGGTGCTCGGCGAGGTCTACGCCTGCGTGGGGCTCATCCCCACGCCGCTCTCGGCGGAGGCGGAGCGCTGGCTGGTCGAGCTGCTGCCCGAGGACATCGAGCAGCTGCCCGGGTACCTCCTGCGCAAGGCCATCTCCGAGTACGGCTATAGCGGCGAGCTCGGCGAGGCCCTGCGCCGTCAGGGCCTCCTCACCGCCCCCGGCGCCTTCACCCGCCACTTCGGCCCCTTCTTCCGCCGCTTCACCGTGTCCTCGTCCCAGCTCCTCGAGGAGATGCTGCTGGCCGGCGACGTGGCGCCGTCCCACGCCCTGGCCCTCCTGATCCACCTCGGCGGCCTCCTCGTCGACGACGAGCGGCCGCTCGCGCTCGAGAGCGGGGCCCAGCTCGCCGAGCTCATGCAGGAGCCCGGGCAGCGCCGCGCGCGCACCCAGCTCGCCATCGAGGACATCGACGAGAGCGACGATCCCTCGCTGGCCGGGCTCAAGCGGTACCTCGGGGCCCTGTACGCCGGCTTCGTGCTCGACACCAACGTCCTCGTGTTCGCTCCCGACCTGGGCGCTCCCCACGCGGGCGATTGACGCCGTCCACGGGTCCGGGGTATCGGTCAGCCACCTCATGGATTACCGCGCGCTCATCATCGACGACGAGGAGACCTACGCGCGGTCCCTCCGGCGGCTGCTGGCGCGGCGCGGCGTGCACGCGGACCATGCGGCCACGTGCGCCGCGGGGCTCGATCGCCTGCGCCAGCGTCCGGTTCATCTGGTGCTGCTCGATTACCTCCTGCCGGACGGCAACGGGCTCGATCTCCTGCAGCAGATCCGGGGCCTCGGCATGGAGCGGCCGCCGCAGGTCCTGATGATGACGGCCTTTGGCACCATCGACAACGCGGTCGAGGCCATGCGCCGCGGCGCCTTCGACTACATCACCAAGTCCACGGCGCTCGAGGAGATCGTCGAGCGGGTGATGGACGCGCGGCGCGTCGCCGAGGCGCAATCGCTGCAGGCGGGGGAGGCCGCGCGGCCGAGCGAACCCCGCCCGCCCGTGGCCGAGCTCCTCGGCGAGTCGCCCGGGATCCGCGAGGCGTGCGCCCGCATCGCCGACGTCGCGCGCGCCGAAGGTACGACCGTCCTCCTCATGGGCGAGAGCGGCACCGGCAAGGGCGTGGCCGCCCGCCTCATCCACACCCTCGGTCCGCGGCGCGCCGAGCCCTTCGTGGCCATCGACTGCGTGGCCCTACCGGCGACGCTGGCGGAGAGCGAGCTCTTCGGCTACGAGAAGGGCGCTTTCACCGGCGCCGACCGTCCCAAGGTCGGCAAGTTCGAAGCGGCCGGCCGCGGCACCGTCCTCCTCGACGAGATCGGCGACATGGAGCTCGGGCTCCAGGGCAAGCTCCTGCGGATCCTCGAGGAGCGTGCCTTCGAGCGTGTGGGCGGGGTGAGGCCCATCACCCTCGGCGCGCGCGTCATCGCCGCGAGCCATCGAGACCTCGGCCAGCTCGTGGCCGAGGGCCGCTTCCGCCTCGACCTCTACCACCGCCTGTCCGTGTTCCCGATCGCCATCCCGCCCTTGCGCGAGCGGGGCGACGACATGGTGCTGCTGGCCAATCACTTCGCCGCCGAGTTCGGCGCCCGCCTCGGCAAGAGCTTCCGCCCGCTCGATCCCGAGGTCTGCGATCTCCTACGCGGCTACCACTTCCCGGGCAACGTACGGGAGCTCAAGAACGTCATCGAACGCGCCGCCATCCTCGCCCCGGGCAACGAGATCACGGCCGATCTCCTGCCGCCGCGGGTGATCGAGGAGGGCGGCACGGTGCCTTCCTCGCCGAGCGCACCGGAGACCAGCCCGACGCCGCCCGGCGGTGAGAAGGGCTTCATGATCGAGTTCCGCCCCGGCACCGACACGCTCGACGATCTCGAGCGCCGGCTCCTCGAAGAAGCGCTGCGCCTCAGCGGCGGGCGCAAGGCTCGCGCCGCGCAGCTCCTGGGGATCTCGCGCTACGCGCTGTTACGGCGGGTCGAGAAGTACCGCACGCGCTGACCGCACCTCCCCTGTAGTGGGACCCGGCCAGATGGAGGAGAGCCGGCATTTCCGGACAGAAATGTCACAGATCCGTCGTGTGACGCTTCATCTCCCCATGCGCCATCTTGACGCATCCAGCAGCCGGTCTCATCCGCGTGGATGCTTGAGCCAGACACCTCCTTCGGCTAGCGTTATCGCCTCTGAACGCCAAACCCAGGAGATCCCACGTCATGGCCTTTGAAGATCTGCCGCGTCCCGAGCCCAAGGAGATCGACGAAAAACTCGCGCTGCAGCTGCGCCACATGGCCGAGGATGCCGTCCTTCGCGGACGCCCCAATGGCGAGGAGCAGTGCTCGAACTGCCTCTACTACCTCAATGCCGACGAGAAGATCAGCTACTGCTGGCACCCCAAGCTGCGTGTCCTGGTCGGCGACATGTGGTGGTGCCAGTGGTGGGAGCAGATCGAGGAATAACCGCCCGCCCGGCCCATCCCCCGCTGCCCGTGGCGCTCGCTAGCGCCGTCCCGCCCCCACCAGATAGGACACCGCCTGCCCGAGGCCATCGAGCGACATGCGGTACATGGGGAAGATCCGCCGGATGACCGACGCCGTGCCGGTCCAGGTCGTCTCGGGTTCGGGGTTGAGCCACACCGCGCGCCGGAAGTGCTCGGCCAGATAGGTCAGCCAGGCCACGCCCGGCACCCCGCGATCGTCCTCGTGATAGGTCCAGCGCCCGCCATCCGAGTACAGCTCCGAGGGGTGCATCAGCGCGTCCCCCACCACGATCAGCCGCCACTCGGGGTCACAAGCGTGCAGGATCTCGGTCAGATCCGTCCCGCCCCGCAGCCACGGCGTCGGGTAGGCGCGCCCATACAGGCAGTTGTGGAAGTAGAGGATCCGTAGCTCCTTGAAGTGCGTGGCGCGCCGTGCCGCCGAGAAGAGGCGCGAGCACACCTCGGCGTGCGGGTCCATCGAGCCGCCCACATCGAGGAGCAGCAGCACACGCACATTCGAGCGCCGGGGCGGCCGCAGCTTGACGTCGAGCTCGCCCGCGTTGCGTGCCGTGGCGTCGATGGTTCCCTCGACATCCAGCTCCTCGGCCGCCCCCTCACGGACAAAGGCCCGCAGCCGCCGGAGCGCCAGCTCGATCTGTCGCGTATCGAGCGTCACGTCGCCGCGCAGGTCGAGGAAGCGGCGCTCCCGCGCCAGATCCAGCGCCCCTTGCCGCGACCCACCTCGCTCCCCCTCGCCCACGCGGATACCGTCTGGATGCTCGCCGCCGCGACCGAACGGCGACGTGCCGCCCGTGCCCACCCAGCGGTTGCCACGATCGTGACGGCGGCGTTGCTCAGCCAGACGTTCCCGCAATTGCTGTCGCACCTCCTCGAGGTCGAGGCGCTCGATCAACTTCCGCTCCTCGTCCGAGAGCTCGCGCCGCGGCGCGGCTTCGCGCAGCCACTCGAGCAGCTCTTCGGTGAGGACCAGCGCCTCCTCGGTGACCCCCTGGAAATGGGCGGCGAACGCGCGGTCGAAGGCGTCGAGGTCCTCGGCGCGATGCACGCAAAGGGCGCGCGCCACCTCATAAAAGCCATCGAGCGTGCTGTCGTGCAGGTTGCGCCCGAGCGCGTCGGCCAGCGTCAGCGCCTCCTGCGGCCCGACCTTCACGCCGCGGCGGCGCAGCTCATAGAGGAAATCGACGAACATGATTCGCCCTTCACCGCCCTGCGCCGTGTCTCACAGGACCGGCCGGAAGCTGGCGAGGAAGGGAATCAGATCCTGGGTATGGAAGTGCAGCAGTGCCGAGGCAGAGAAGTTCCCTTCGGTGTCACTGATCGTTCCTGGCAGCGTAGTGGAGGTCTCCACGGGGTGGAGCGGGTCGATGTGCTTCTCACCCAAGAAACGATAGGACTTGCCGTCGGCTCCCGGGAACCCGAACTCGTAGCGGATGATGCGTCCGAGGAAGGGGTCGATGACGATGGCCCCCTGCAGGTGGGCGTTCTCCGCCAGCCCCGCCACGTCGATCACGCCATCGAGATGCGCCCGACGGTCATGCAGGAATTTCCAGATGCTATCGGCCCGCGCCGTCACCTGGAAGCTGATCTTACGCTCTTGTCCATCGCGCTGATAAGTTCCGGACAGAGACTCGGAAAATTGAAATCCCGCCATGGGAAACAGGTTACACCGGCGACCTCCATCTCTCCAGTCCCGATGAGCGCCACCCGGTCGTCCGGCGAAGCGAACCGCCTTCAAGCGGACGTCAGGTGACGAACGCCTCGTTCGAGGGCTTCCTGGAGTTGAGCCGGAGAAGAGCTGGAGGGGAGAGAGGGGCTGGATGCGGCTGGCGCATCCAGCCCAGAGGGTCAGAGGAGGTGAGTTACTGGCAGATGGCGTTGACGCAGTCCGAACCGCCGCAATCCACGGCGACCTTGCACTGCGGACTCAGCTCGCCCTGCGACACGCAGTAGCCGGAGACGCACAGCGGGCCATCGGAGCAGGTGGCGCAATCGGTATCCGTCCAGCAGCGCACGCGGCAGAGGGCGTTGACGCACTCCTGACCGTTCGGGCAGTCCGCGTTCGCCCGGCACTGCGGCTCCTTCCGCCAATCGGGCTGGCAGATGTTGTGGTCGCAGAAGTCGGCCTGATTCGGGCAGTCCGCATCCGACTGGCAGTTCGGGTGGCAAGCGCCGTTGATGCAGGTCTTGCCCGCACCGCAATCCGTGTTGTAGACGCACTGGCCGTTCGACTGCGGATTCGCGCCGCAGTAGCCGTTGATGCAGATGTCGCCGGTGCCGCAATCGGAGTTGCTGGTGCACTTCGGATGGCAGAAGCCGTTGACGCACTGGCCATCGCCGCCGCACTCGACGTTGAAGTTGCAGTGGTCGGCCGGGTTGGTCGTCCCACACGGCGTGCAGGCGCCACTCTGGCAGACATGCCCCGCCGGGCAATCGGCATCGGCACGGCACTGCGGCGAGCCCGGGACGCAGGCGCCATTGGCGCAGACCTGGCCGGTCGGGCAATCGCTGTTGGTGGTGCAGCGCGGCGGCGGCGGCTGAGCTACACACTGGCCGTTGAGGCAGCTCTGGTTCGGCGGGCAGTCCGCATCCACACGGCAGGTGGGCGGCGGCGGCGGCGTCGAGCACGTCCCATTGAGGCAGCGCTGTCCGCTCGGGCAGTCGCGGTCGGCGGTGCAACGGCCGGGCGTCGGCGCCGGCTGGCAGGAACGGCGATTCACGTCGCAGACCATACCCTGCGAGCAGTCGCTGTCCTTCTGACAGTAGCCGGCCTCGATGCACTGGTTTGTCCGGGTGTCGCAGTAACAGCCCTCGGTACAGTCCGCGTTGGTGCGACAGCTGCCAACGCTCCCACCGCCGGTGCGTGTGCACCCGCTCGAGTCGCAGCTGTAACAGCCGGTCTCGTCGCAGTAGGTGTAGTACCTTGGTTTCGAGTCATCAAAAAATCCACAGCCCGTCAAGATCAACGACAGGAGCGGCAACGCCGCCATCACGATGCGCTGCATGGGTCCTCCAGCCTGGGTCATCGCACCCTCACTCGCTCCACGACTAAGCACTTCATATGCCACTGGGTGATGGGTGTCTAGGGGAACTGCCGGTTCACTCCCGAGCACTCCCAGATCCTGTCATGGCCGTGCAATTTCGCAAGAGGGCAAAGCGCCCCCCTGCACACCGATCGAGCCGCCGGTATATGAAAAGTTCCAGCGGGGGCAGTATTCCCGAAAAAGATCGTGAAGAACCGTTCACAGGGGTGTTGTGGACGTTCGTTCGCACCTGTCGCCGTGTACGGGGACCTCTGGACGTCTCCCGCGCCTTGTCCGATGCGGGATCGGTTGCGCCTCCCCGGTGCATGCCGTAAGGCATGGACGTCATGCCCTGCAAGGCGTCCTCGCAAGTCTGGCTCTTTTTCGTGCTTCTCGGGATATTACCCGCCTGCAGCGACGGGGCGGGGCAACCCGTCGCTGCGGTTCAGGCGCTCGGCGAGGCGACACGCAGCGGTGATGTAGACGAGATCTGGAAGCTGCTCGGCCCGCAGACTCGTCGTCGCCTCGAGGCAGGTGCGCAGCGAGCCGGGATTCAGGCGGGGAGGCGGCGAATTACGGCGCGCGATCTATTGGCCGTAGGCTGGAGCCCGCCTCGTTTCATCCCGGCCGAGGTGCGCGAAGTGGAGCGCAATGGCGACGCTGCCTGGGTCGAGGTGATCGGGTCTCAAGGCGAGCGGGAACGGATGCAGGTGATCCGCGAGAAGGACGGCTGGAAGGTCGAGCTCCCCTGAGCGGAGCCGCTAGAACTCGAAGGTGGCCGAGACACCGCCACCCTTCGGCCCGACCGACGGCGCGAGTGCTCGCAGGCGGGGAGTGAAGCCGCCGTCGGCCCGCTGCTTGGTGGCTTCGGGATGGCGGAACGAACCGATGACTAGAGAGGTGATGCCCGCCGCCGCCAGCACGCCGGTCCCGACCCACAGGCCGATATTGATGTTCGAGTACCGCCTGCCGTTTGTGCAAGCTTTCTGATAGTTCCCTGCAGCAGTTAGGGCGTTTGGATTGGTCGGCGACGGGTCGAGCGTACAAGAGAACCCGTCGGGGTTCTGAAAAAAATCCGGCCGCCCCGATGGGGAATAGTCAGGATCACTATTCCGAATGGTTATCAATGCCGTACGTGCCGTCCGGATGTCAGGCACGATCTGCGTGCGCCAGATCACGATGGCCGCCACGCCGAGTGCGCCTCCCACCCCGAGAAGCACCGCCCCTGCCGTGGTCAGCGACTTCTGTTGCTTCTCGGTCATGTTCTGCGGCCACCGGTCATGCACGAGCTTCAATTTGATCTGGTCCGTCTGATCGAGGCGCAGCTTCACCAGCTTCGTGGACGGCAGGAACCCGGGCCGCCTGGCCGTCACCGTGTGGGCACCGGCCGATAGCGTATTGATCGTGAGGGGCGTCTTGCCCTGCGGCTGGTCGTCTACCGCGACCTCGGCGCCCGGCGGATCCGACGTGACCTTGAGGATGGGGAGCTTCTCCCCGCCGAACAGCGCCACCAGGATGCGTCGAGCGGTGTTGTCCACCGTATCGGACCCGAGGTCGGCCGGGGTCAGGGCCTCGTCAGCGAGGTAGCGCTCGATGGTCTCGTTGCCGACATTGAGCAGGCGCAACGAGAGGTGCAGCTTGTCGTCGCCCTGATCGCCTCGGATCGTGCCGTAGACCAGCTTGTCCGCCACGAGCGAGCGCCCCGCCCGCGCCATGCACGCGCCGTCCGACGGATCCTTGCAGTTGTAGACGAGGCGCATCTCTACGTAGTCCTTGCCCGGGACCGCCACGCGCCCCGATGCCTCGAGCCGCCGCTGGAGGGCTTCGTTCAGCAGCGCGACATCCCTGGCAGGGGCTCGGATCGACTCGAGGCCCAGGATCGCGACGGACTCGGCGCGCGCCGCGACCGGCAGCGCGAGCAACAGGCAAAAGGTGAGGATGCGGTACATCGGCCGGCGAAGATATCACCGGATCCCTGCGTGGCTCAACGAGTTCTCCTGCCTTTGGCCGATCCCGTCGCGCCCGCGTGCGGCAGGGCCGAGGCGCCTGCGGGCGTCGGAGCCCCCCTCCAGCGCGTGCTAGCATCACCGCGATGAGCCTGCGGCTCCGCCTGGCCTCCGTCTCGGCCAAGATCCTCATCGCCTTCCTCGCCATCCTGGCGATGTTCGGCGGCGTGACCGCCTATGGCGCCTTCACCATGCGGCGCCTCAGCCGCGAACTGCGCCGCATCGCCAGCGGCTACCTCACCTTGCGCCTCGAGGTGCAGGACCTCCAGACGCACCAGGACAACCTGCTGCGGCTCATCGAACGCACCACCCGCGATCCCGACCAGGAGCCCGCAGGCACCCCTTCCGTCGTCAAGAGCGCCGTCGACAACGCGCGCAGCTTCCGCCGCGCCGAGCTGCGCCGGGTGCGCGAGCTGGTCAAGGCGCTCGCCGATGAGTCGAGCGAGCCCACGGCCGCCGAGATCGTGTTCCTGCACGAGGTGGCCGAGCGCCTGCGCACCCTCGAGCGCACCATCACCGAGGACGAAGACCTCTTCGACCGGCTCTACGGGCCCGTCGGCGCCAGGCGCATCACGTTCGCCGCCGACCGTGACGCGGCCGCGCTCGCGCGCCTGCAGCGACAAGAGGAGAAGCTCTTCCGCGATCTCAGCGAGCTGTCCAAGGCCCTGCGAGGTCGTGTGCAGACCGCCGAGGCCCAGCTCAGCCGCGATGAGCAGCGGGCCGTCTATGCGACCGTGCTCCTGGCCGCGAGCGCGGCGCTCCTCGGACTCGGTGTCATGGCGTTGGCCCAGCGCGCCCTGGCCCCCCTGCGCCGCCTCGCCGCCGGCGCCCAGCAGCTCGCCCGCGGCGATTACCGCCACCGCGTCGACGCCAACGCCAAGGACGAGATCGGCGTCCTGGCCGGCGAGTTCAATGCCATGGCCGCGGCCCTCGAGGAGCGCGAGCTACGCCTCATCCGCTCCGAGCGGCTGGCCGCCATCGGCAAGATCGCGGCCCAGATCACCCACGAGGTGCGCAACCCCCTGTCGTCCATCGGCCTCAACGCCGAGCTCATCCTCGAGGAGGTGGAGCATCAGCCCGGGGAGGCGCGCGATCTCGTGCGCGCCATCATCCAGGAGGTCGATCGCCTGACCGAGATCACCGAGCATTACCTCCGCCTGACCCGCCGGCCCCGGCCCAAGCTCGAGCGCGAGGACATGAACACCCTGGTCTCGTCGCTGCTCCTGTTCGTGCGCGAGGACCTGGCGACGCGCGGCATCACGGTCGACGCGCAGCTCGACAACCAGCTGCCCCCCGCGCTGGTCGACGAGGCGCAGCTGCGTCAGGCGCTCCTCAACCTCGTCCGCAATGCCGCCGAGGCCATGCACGGAGGCGGCCGACTCTCCGTGACGACCGGGCGCTCGTCCGACCCCGAGCGCCCGGTCGAGGTGGTCATCCGCGATAGCGGGGAGGGCATCCCCGAAGAGGTCCGGGCCAAGATCTTCGACCCCTTCTTTTCTACCAAGGCGGGCGGCACCGGCCTCGGCCTGGCGCTCACGCAGCAGATCATCGTCGAACACGGCGGGCTCATCGAGCTCGACAGCGCACCGGGCCGCGGGACCTGCTTCGCGCTTCGGCTCCCCGCTGCACCTGCCGAGCTGCAGCCGTCCGCCCAGCCCGCCATGTCGATGGAGTAGCGATTGAGTAGCGCTCGGCTCAGCCCTCTGCGTCGGACGCGGGCGGGGCGGGATCCCGGTTGACGGCGGGGATCACGATGCGCTGTGCGGCGAGGCGCTGCGTCGCCCGGCGCGTGCGCGTGCGCGTGGATGCGCGGCGCGGTGACAGCGCCCCGAACAGCGCGTCGTAGATCTCGACCGCGCCCGCGTCGGCCGCCGCCCGTGCCTCCTGCTTGAGCGCGGCGAAGGTCTTCTCCCACTTCTGCGCGAGCGCGTCTCTATGCCCGAGGGCGGCGCGGTGTGCTTCCATGAGCCGGGTGAGCGGTCCCACCGCCTTCAGCACCGATTGCGCGGCGCGGGCCGCGGCGCGCGCCGCCGACACCACCACCCGCGGCGTCTCCCGGGAGGCCGCGACCCGCTTGGCCAGCTTGAGCAGCATCTGCGCCTCGTCGACGCCGTCCAGCTTCACGATCAGCGCCGGGGGCGGGAAACCGAGCGGCTTGAACGGGTTGGTGCGCGGCAGGCCCTCTTTGATGAGCACCTCCGCCAGCGCCTCCGTGGCCTCGTCCTGGCGTGCATCGGCCTCCCCCAGCTTGGCCTGCTGCGCCCGCATGGCCTCTTCCGCCTTCCCTACCTTGGCCTCGACGGCGAGGTACTCCCGGTGCACGCGGGCAAAGGTCGTCAGCCGGGCCTTCACCGCGCGCGTATCGATCGTCTTGGCGGCGTCGAGCACGGCATGGCCCATCGCAACGCGACTGCCCGGAGCGCTTCCAGCGTGGGCGTTTGGCATGCACCCTCCTCGGGGGCGATTGAAGCGAAGCGCACCCCGGAACGCAAGCCGGAAGCCACACGCCGGGATCGTCGCAGGCCCTGTTCGGCCTCTCCAAGAGGCGCCAAGAGGCGAGACCGCCACGCGGGGTGCTACCATCGCGGCGTGCAGAACAGCCCCGATGACCAGATCTTCACCTACATGGCGCGCATCCGGGCGGCGGCAGAGCGCCTGCTCCAGGGCCAGCAAGGAAACGGCGCCTCCGCCCTGCCCCCGTTCGAGCTCACCGAGCAGGACGTCGCCACCGCCGGCGGCCGGCTGGCCTGGCTCGGGGCCCGCTTCAACCTGCCCGAGCTCGCGCTCAAGACCCTGATCTGCCTGCTCGCCGCAGAGTACGAGCCGGTCCTGCGGATCGTCATCCGCCAGGCGCAGCGCGAGATCGGCCGCCCCTGGCCGGAGCTCGGCACGCTCGCCGAGCTCCTCGAGCTCGAGACGCGCCGCATCCCCGAGCTCGCCGACCTCCTCGCCCCCCACGGCCCGCTGCGCCGCTCGGCGCTCGTGCTGGTCGACGACAGCGACAGCGAGACGCCGCTCATCAACACCCGCGTCAAGCTGGCCGCCCGCATCGCCCAGTACCTCGTCGGCAAGGACGTCTTGCCCGGCCACATGCAGCTGCGCCCGGCTACATTCCCCCTGCCGGCCCGATCGCTCGTGTCCGAGCAGGTGCGCGACCGCATCAAGGCCCGGGGCCTCCAGGCGCTCCTCGCCCGCGAGCCGATCGTGGTCGAGATCGTGGGCGCGCCCGGCAGCGGCCGCCGCCTCTTCGCCGAGGAGGTGGCCAGGTCCCTCGGACACGGCCTGCTCGTCGTCGACATCGGCGCCACCCCGCCCGATCAGGTGGAGGAGACGCTCGCCGCCGCCCGGCGCGAGGCGTGCCTGGCCGACGCGGTCCTGTGCGTGGCCAACTGGGAGGCGCACCTGCCCCACCCCACGCCGCGCCCGGAGGATCCGGAGCACGGCCCGCCGCCGTCCAGGCCGCGCCAGCTGCCGTCCTTCTGGCGACGTTTCTTCACCGAGGGAGAAGAGACGGTCATCGTGACCGCCGAGGAGCGCGAGGGGCTGCTCGATCAGGTGGGCCCCGCGATCGTCCACGTGTCCGTGCCCTTTCCCACCCCGTCCCAGCGCGCCGAGCTCTTCGCCGAGGCCCTCGCGCGCGCCGGGAGCACCGCCGAACCGGGCGTCGATCTCGTCGCCGTGGCCCGGCGCTTCGCCCTCACCCCGGCGCGCATCGAGGCCGCCGCGCGCGGGGCCTTGGAGCTGGCCGCCGAGCGGGACCCGGATCGCGAGCGGGTGAGCGCCACCGACCTCACCGAGGCCTGCCGCCACCAGCTGCGCCACGACCTCCAGAGTCTGGCCTCCCGCGTCACCGCCTCGCACAAGTGGGAGGACCTCGTCATCCCCGTCGACGTCTATCACGCCATGCGCGAGATGGTCGCCTACGTGAAGCACGGGCAGCGGGTCTACGACGAGTGGGGCTTCGGCGCCCGGCACAGCCTGGCCCAGGGCGTCTCGGCCCTGTTCGCCGGCCCCCCGGGCACGGGCAAGACCATGTGCGCGAGCGTCATGGCGCGCGAGCTCGACATGGAGCTCTTCCGCGTGGATCTCTCGCGCGTGGTCTCCAAGTGGATCGGCGAGACCGAGAAGAATCTGGCCAAGGTCTTCGACGAGGCGCAGCGCTCGAACGCCATCATCCTCTTCGACGAGGCCGACGCCCTGTTCGCCAAGCGCACCGAGGTCAAGTCCTCGGTCGATCGCTACGCCAACCTGGAGGTCAACTTCCTCCTCCAGCGCATGGAGGCCTTCTCCGGGGTCACCATCCTCACCACCAACTTCGAGGACACGATCGACACCGCCTTCAAGCGCCGCCTCACGTTCCGCATGCGCTTCGAGAAGCCCGACGCCACGGCCCGCGCCGCGCTGTGGCGCAAGGTGTTCCCCGAGAACTGCCAGCGGGCCGGCGACATCGACTACGAGCGGCTCGGGCAGATGTACGAGATGTCCGGCGGCAACATCCGCAACGCCGCGCTGCGCGCCGCCTTCCTCGCCGCCGCCGACGAGAAGGGCAACCGCATCGTGGACATGGAGCTGTGCATGCTGGCCGCGGAGCGCGAGTGCCGCGAGATGGGCCTCCTCATCCGCAGCGCGACGCCCGCCGAGCTGACAGCGGAAGCCGCTCCCTTCGTCGGCGAGGCCCCCCCTCCCAGGCCGGCCCCCGTACCGGCCCCGGCCCCCGAAGTCTTCGACAAGTCCGCGGGGACGCCACCGCGCATGATCCCGATCTCGCACCCCCGCAAACGCGGCTGACGGCTCGGCCGGATAGATAGGGATAGGCCGGGTACATCAGTACAGGGACCCAGGCCCCCAGCATAGGGACCCGGTCCCTCACCAAAGGGACCCATTCCCTTATCATAGAGACCCAGTCCCTCACCAAAGGGACCCAGTCCCTCACCAAAGGGACCCAGTCCCTTACCAAAGGGACCAGTCCCTTACCATAGGGACCAAGTCCCTTACCATAGGGACCCAGTCCCTCACCAAAGGGACCCAGTCCTCACCAAAGAGACCCAATCCCCCCATCATGGGGACCTGGCATGTCAGCACAGGGACCGAGTACGTCAGGCAGGGACTAGATACCCACTCGCGGGCGCTGCTCAGCTCAGCCGCGCGGCCCGGACAGGAGGTGTGCCAGCACATCCTCGCGCACGAGCGGCGCCAGGCCGCCGCCGCCGAGGATGTTGACGATGCGGCTGGCCGAGGCGCGGGTGGCGCCGCCGCGCGGGCGGGCATCGACCCCGAGGTTGGTGTAGAGCGAGAGGTCGACGTAGAACTCGTGCCAGGCGGCGCCGTGCGGCCCGGCGAGGAGCAGCCGGCGCTCCGGGGTTCGCACGAACTCCTGCACCACCCAGGCATCACGCGGATCACGAGCCGCTGCGTGCACGAGCGCGTGCCAGGAGAGCGGCTGTTCATGGCCCGGGCCCATGACCTCCCCCGCGCGGTGGGCCGCGGCGTCGTCGTGGGCGAGACCGAGGAACACGCTCTTGCCGCCGTAGTCCCAGCTCCGCTTGATCACGAAGCGCTCGGGCTCCCCGGCCACGGTCTCCACCAGATCGGCGATGCGTTCGCCGGTCGGGCCGTGCGTCGGCCCTGACAGGAGGATGCGCGTCCACGGCAGGATGCGCGCGATCGCCTCCTGCTCCTCGATGCCGAGCCCCAGCGCCGCCGCCAGGGCCGCCCCATCGGGCGCCATCGCCGCCGAGATGTAGCCCAGCATGCCCTTCACCTCGAAGTGGCTCGACAGCGGGTTGAAGATCGGAAACACCTCGGGCTGGAGCAGCGCATGCGCCAGATCGCACGTCGGGTCGAGGCGGCGCGCGAAGATGTGCCGGTAGACGAGGTCGAGGGGGCGGCCCTGCAAGAGCAGCCGCGCCCTCCCCACCGGGTCGATCTGCAGGGCTTCGGGCGTGCACAGCGTGACCTCGTGCCCGAGCTCGCTGAAGCGCCGGACATAGTGACGCAGCTCGCCGATCTGGGCATCGCCGGGCCGGTGCACGATGGCCATGCGCAGCGGGCGCTCCTCGTCCCGCCGCACGAAGCGCCGGTGATGCTCCACGAGCGCCGCCAGGAGATCGTCGGTGTTGCGGCCGTTGCCATCGACCAGGCGGGCGATCGCCGCCGCGTCGTGACCGCGCATCGCCCCCACCTCGCGGAGGAAGCTCTCGGCCACGATGTCCGAGTAGCCCTGCATGGCCGGGATGGTGGCGTTGACCTCGAGCGCCCGGGCCCGGCCCGCGCCATCCAGGAAGTAATCGACCCGCGCCGTGGCCAGCCGCTCGGCATGGCGCCAGACCTCGAGGCCGGCGGACTCGAGCGGGGTGAAACCGCCGAACAGTCGAGCGCGCCCCTCCCGCCCCGCGTCCGTCATCAGCCAGGCCGTCAGGCGCCCGAGCGCCACCACCAGGAGGTGCCCATCGGCGGCCATGGTGTCGCGGCGCTCCTGGCTGAGGGCCTCAGGCGAGAGGATGGGCGGAATCGGGATGATCTCTCCATCCGGCTTGTGGACCACGGCGCCGCCGCCGGCCGTGGCTGCGGCATAGCGGCGGGCCAGGGCGTCGCGTTCGGTGGCAGGGAGCTGCTCCAGCCAGGCGTTCATCTCGTGTGCGGGGCTCGTCATCGCGGGCATTGTACCCCGCCTCCGCACGCTGGCAGCGGTTCACGGGCGCTCGCGCCAGGCTCCGGCCACGTGGAGGGGGGGATGCTTGGGATGGGGGGGCTTGCATGACGCCGGCCGGAGCCCATGAAACGAGGGTGGCGCCGACCGCCTCCCAGGGCGACCAGCGGCCGATCGATCATCTGGCATCCATCTGGCGGTCCCCTGGCAGACACCTGGGCGGGTACCCAGCGAGCGTCCGGCATGGCACCCTGAGGAAGCAAGGCTCATAAGAGAAGGAGTGAGGGTACGATTGCTCTGGCGAGGAATCGTTCATGAGTAGCCCACCGAACATCTGCACGGCCTGCGGTTCGGTGCCGGGGCCGCGTCCCTCCACCCAGCCCTGCGCGCACTGCCAGGCCCGGGGAGACGGTGTCATCTGGGCGCCCGTGCGCCCCATGATGCGTGAGCGGATGCGGCGCGTGCTCGGGGCGCTCGGCCTCGCGCTGGCCTCTCCGTGGGGCGTGGTGCTGCTCGTGACGGCCCTCGGCCGGCACCCCCGCTGGCCCGAGGACTGGCTGCAATGGGTCTTCATCGTCCTCGTCGCGCCGCTCCTCATCCTGATCGGGGCCGTGCTGCTCTACTTCGCCCTGGAGCTGACCTTCCGCCGCGACTGGAGCTTCCACACGAGCGACGAGCGGCGGCGCGGCACGCTGCGCGTGCTGTGGGGGCGCGTGCTGGGAGGCGGTGGGGTCTACACCGAGGTCGAGACCGTACGCCTCGACACCGGCCGGCTCTCGTCGCGCGTCGCGCACGCGGCGGCGAGCGAGCTGCTCGAGAACCTGCTCCCGGCCCTGCGGGAGCGCTTCGGCGCGCAGCTGAGCTGGTCGGCCTGGGCGAGCGACGCGCGGCGCCATGCCGAGCTGGTCGTCCTGTCGGCCATCCTCGGGCTGTCGGCGCGTAGGCGGGCGGTGCTCAGCATGGAGCGGCTCGGGGGATGGTACTGGGATCGTTCCCGGCGCGGCCCCCGGGCGTTGCCGCCGCGGCTCAGCATCCACCTGGCCCGCGGCGAGGCCCCATCGAATGTGCAGCCCCACACCGGGTCCGGATTCGGGCTCGGGCCGAGGCCGCGGGCCACGCCGAGCCGGCTCTCCGGCCGTCTCGATCTCGCAGACGAGAACGCCTGGCTCGAGCAGGCGCTCCTCGGGGCGCTGGCGGGCGAGTCGCGGCGCGTCGACCAGGTGATCCAGAGCATGGCCGGCAGCCGGCTCGATCCCTGGAGCTGGCTGGCCGACGGGCTCGAGCAGGACGCCCCCGTGTATCTGGCGGTCGATCGGGCCCTGCTCGTCCGGACCCTGGAAGGGTTGCTCGAGGAAGCGCCTGAGGTGGTCCTGGTGTTATGGGGCGAGATCGAGCGCGGCCTGATGAACTCGGCGCTCACCGCCCACGAGCTGTGGCGTTTCACCCATCGCCCGGCCGGCGACGAAGTGCACCTGCCGAATTGAGAGGACGATCATGGAGTCCAAACCCGCTCCATCAGCGGCGCTCGCCCGGCTGTTCGGGATCCAGTACCCCATCGTGCTCGCCCCGCTGGCCGGAGGCCCGAGCACCCCGGCGCTGGCGGCGGCGGTCTCGCAGGCGGGCGGCCTCGGCTCGCTCGGCGCCGCCTACCTCGAACCGGCGGCGATCCGGGACGCCATCGCGACCGTCCGCCGGCTCACCGACCGCCCCTTTGCCGTGAACCTCTTCTTGCCCGAGCCCCCGTTGCCAAGAGACTTGCGCGTCGAGGAGGTGCAAGCGCTCCTCGCCCCGTATCGGGCCGAGCTCGGCCTCCCGGAGCCGCCGCGGCCGGCCGCGTGGAGCATCCCCTTCGACGAGCAGCTCGACGCCGTCATCGACGCGCGGGTCCCCATCTGCAGCTTCGTCTTCGGCGTCCCGGGCCCGGACGTCGTGCGCCGGCTCCACGAGGTCGGCGCGATCGTCGTCGGGACCGCCACGCACGTCGAGGAGGCCCGGCAGCTCGCCGCCGCCGGGGTCGATGCCCTCGTCGCCCAGGGCGGCGAGGCCGGCGGCCACCGCGGCACGTTCCTCGGGCGCGCAGAGGACGCCCTCATCGGCACCCTGGCGCTCGTCCCCCAGGTGGTCGACGCCGTCTCCGTGCCGGTCCTGGCGGCCGGCGGCATCATGGACGGGCGGGGCATCCTGGCGGTGCTCGCGCTCGGGGCGTGCGCCGCGCAGCTCGGGACGGCCTTCCTCGCCTGTGACGAGGCCGGGACCGACCCGGCGTACCGGGCCGCGCTCACCCGGGGTCACGAGACCAGCACCACCATCACGCGCGCGTTCTCCGGCCGGGCCGCCCGTGGCCTGCGCAACCGCTTCATCGACGAGTGGGCCGGGTGCGAGCCCGCGCCGTTTCCGGTCCAGAACACGCTCACGCGCGACCTGCGCAACGCCGCGCGCAAGCAGGGCCGCGCCGAGTTCCTGAGCCTCTGGGCGGGTCAGGGTGTACCGAAGATGCGCCGGATGCCGGCCGCGGCGTTGGTCCAGAAGCTCCTGGAGGAGCTGCGCGCGGCGCAAGCCGCGGTCGCCACCGCGTTTTGAGCCGGCACACCACAGGTGGATGCCGTCGCGAGGCACCCCCTGCTTTGCAGGAGGATGGCGGCGCCTCCTGCAGAGGATTCCTGCGCGGAGCCGACGGCCCGGTGGTACGAGGACAGCATGGCGACGTTGGCTGAGATCATCGATCGGCACCGCGAGAAGATCATGGACGTCTGGACTGCGGAGGCACAGAAAGCGGCTTCCGCGCGCGGTCTGTCGCAGCCCGAGCTCCGGAACTTGCTCCCGCGCTATCTCCTGGCGCTCGGCAGTGGGGAGTGCGCGACGGAGAAACTCCACGAGTACATTGCGTCGCATCTCGCCGGTCGTCTCCGGCAGGGGTTCGATCTCTCGGAGATGGTAGAAGAGTTCATCCTGCTCGAGCAGTGCGTGAGCTCGCTCTGGGCCTCGATGCCGGAGGGAGACTGGCCGAGCGAGGCGGACCGCCAGTCCTTCTCCACAGAAGTACAGCGCACGATCGTCTTTGTGACCAAGCTCTTCCACGAGCACATGCAGCTCGACGAGCAGCGCGAGAAACGATACCTGCGCTTACTGCAGACCGTCGCAGATGAGGCCCTCCGCACGCCTGAAGCTCCGCTCGCGTCACGGCTCAAGGAGGTCGTCGAGCTGCTCATCGAGGCCACGGGGACGGACACCGCCGCCATTCTCCTCTATGATTCGGAGACCGAGCGCCTCCTCATGGTGGCATCTGCCGGCCTGGCCCAAGAGGAGCTCACGCAGTTCACGACGTCCCTCCAGCCTTCCTCCCTCGGCGGCAAGATCGCCGCGAGCGATGAGGCAACGCAGGTCGCCGATGTCGAGACCACCGGGCTGACGGTCAGCGAGTCCCTGCGTCACAGCGGAATCCACTCGCTGCTCGGCATCCGCCTCCCGCCGCATCACAAGCTGGTCGGAGTCCTCTACGTCGGGCTCCGCGAGAAACGCGCGTTCACCGCCCGCGAGGTGAGGCGGCTCGAAGCGCTCGGCGACAGGCTCACGCTGCACCTCGACAACGCGAAACTCTACGCGGACCTGCGCCGTCATATCGAAGATCTCCGTGTCGAGCGCGATCTACGCGAGCGCTTCGTGGCCATCCTGGCCCATGATCTCCGTGGGCCGCTCTCCACGGCCAAGCTGGGGAGCCAGCTGCTCGTCGCGCATCCCGAAGGGCTTGATCAGCAGCGGAATATCGCCCTCCGCATCCAACGCAATCTCGATCGCATGGACCGGATGATCCGCGATCTCCTCGACGTGAGTCGCGTCCGAGCCGGGGAGCGCCTGCCACTACGGCTCGACTCCTGCGATCTCGACATGATCGCCGAAGAGGTCGCAGAGGAGCTCGCGGTCACACACGGCGACCGGTTCAAGCTCGAAATACCCGAGACGGTGCGTGGGATCTGGAGTCACGAGGAGCTTCATCGCGCGCTCTGGAATCTCGGGGTGAACGCGGTGAAGTACGGAGCTCCCGGCACCCCGATCCGGATTCGAGTCGAGCGAACGCCAGGCGGGGCGCGTCTCTCGGTTCATAACTTCGGCGAGCCCATTGCATCCGAGGACCAGCCTCGACTCTTCGATCTGTACTCGCGGCTGCGAGCAGGGGCGCGGCCTGGAGGCGGCTGGGGGCTGGGACTCGCGCTGGTTCGCGCGGCCGCCGAGGCGCATGGAGGCAAGGTAGGGGTTCAGAGCAGCAGGGACGCCGGCACGATGTTCACCATCGAACTGCCTTCAGACTCGCGCCCGTTTCAGCACCGCACCCCTGAACCATCACCGAGCGGCATGTAGACGCCCTCGCGCCGCACCAGATGCCCCAAGTGACTTGGGAGCAGGAGCACGAGCGTAGGTGTGCCCCCGTGTCGTGCCTCGGTTGTGGAGCGCTGTACTGAGCTCCTCTTAGCCCTGGGCGGCTGTGTTCGTCTTCGGGGGCGCATGGAGGGTGAAGCATGGCCTGGCGACGTTGGCGGACCCTTTCCGGCTCGCGCAAGAATTCTCCTCTCGGCTGGCCCTGGCTCGTGGTCCTTGGACTCCTCGCTATGAGCAGGCCCGCCCTGGCCGAGTCGCCACCCCGGCTCGCCTTCTCTGATGGCAGCATCCCGCCGTCCTTTGAAGCCCTCGGACGGGATCTCCTCGGCATGACGCTCGTGCTCCAGGAAGCCGCGCCCTACTTCACCGTTCCCTGGAGATCTCACTACGACGCCCTGGACCAGCATCTCGAGTACCTGGCCTCC
>DATAGU010000062.1:0-4247 GCA_036263495.1 Polyangia bacterium
CCCGGCGCTGGCTGTCGTTCCTGTCGTTCGCCGTGCTCTTGCCCCTCTTCGTGCCGGGCGTGGTGCTCGGCATGGCGCTCCTGCCCTGGGTGCGCGCGCTCGGTCTATGGGGCACGCACGTGTCCCTGGCCGCGGCGCACGCCCTGTGGAGCCTGCCGCTCGTGTACCTCGTGGTGCAGGCCGCGCTCGCCGATCTCGACCCGGATCTCGAGCACGCGGCGCGCGGCCTCGGTGCCCGCCCCTTCACCGTGTTCCGGCGCATCACCCTGCCCATGCTCGCGCCCGCGCTCGCGGTGGGCGGCGTCATCGCCTTCGTGCTCTCGCTCAACGAGTTCTTCATGGCGCTCTTCCTCGGCACCCCTGCCGTGGAGACGCTGCCCAAGGTGATCTGGCCCGAGCTCCGCTACACGCTCACGCCGCTCGTGGCCGCGGCCTCGGGCGTGACGCTGCTCCTCACCCTGGCCGGCCTCCTCGTGGCGGCGCGGCTCATCGGCCTGGACCGTTTGCTCGGAGAGCGCTCATGAGACGGCGCCGATGTCCGGGCCGGCCGGCGTGTCACCCCGGCTCCCGAGCACCGCCCCGGTCGTAACCGGAGTCCCCGCATCGTCCGAGCTGTTGCCAGGCGCCCGCGAAGCCATCGCGGCGCGTCAACGGGGGCGTCTTGTCGCATGTCGCCATGTCCCATGTCGACGAGCGCCCGCCAGGACCCGAGTTCGAAAGGAGTCGATCGTGCGTGTGCTGTCATCCTTGTTGGGCCTGCTCCTGCTCCTGTCCATCTTCCCTTGCGCGCCTGCCCGGGCGCAGACCTCGCCGCCCACGCCGGAGGTGCGCGAGCGGCACTTGCCCCGGGGCGCCCGCACGAATCGTCGCACCGCCCCGGCCAAGGCCCCGGCCGTGCGCCTCGCGCAGGCGCAGAGACCGGTCCCGCAGAACCCTCCTCCCGCCGCGTCACCGTCCCCCTCGCCCAACACCTCCCCCGGTGCGAACGAGCCCCCCTCGCTGGCCGAGCCGCCGGCCGACGCCCCGCTCGTCCAGCCGCCGCCCAACGAGGCGCCGGCCATGGCCCCGGCCGCCGCGGCCGAGAGCTCGGCCAACGCGGCGAGCAAGATCATCCAGCTCTACGACGACTTCCGCGCGCTCAAGGACCGCCTGCCCTTCGGCCTCGGCGCCGGCGTGTACCTCTTCTACTACCAGCCGGTGTCGCGCCGCACCACCCTGGCCGGCGGCTCGCTCGACGGCGTGTTCGAGGTCTACGCCTTCTACCTCAAGCTCGACAAGGAGTTCAGGGGCTTCGGCGGCCACGCCGAGCTGCGCGTGCGCGATGGCGGCCACGTCGCCGCCGGCAGCAACAACGCCTACCTGCGCGGCTTCTTCACCTCGAACGTGTGGTTCCAGGAGGTGTACGCCTATTACACGCCGGGCCCGGTCTTCAAGCTCAAGTTCGGCAAGGTCTACCGTCGCACCGGCATCTTCTGGGACGACTCCTTCTTCGGCAACCTCCTCTACTTCGACGGCCACAAGCTCAACCCCGACTACGGCGGCAGCGCCGAGGGCGTGGTCCCGCTCGCCGGCGACCGCGTGACCTTCTCCTACGACGCGCAGTACTTCCTCCAGTCCGACGGCATCAACGGCTCCTTCGAGTTCGGCCGCACCCTCGGCCCCGTCCCCGATGGCGGCGACCTCCAGGCGCTGCGCACCTACCACCCCGCCCCCGAGGGCCAGCGCGATTCGGCCGGCACCCGCGTCGGCGTCTTCCGCAACACCGTCAACGGCCGCGTGGGCTTCACCTTCCAGCCGCACAAGCGCTTCGGCGTGAGCGTGGGCGGCTCGGCCCTCACCGCCGTCATCCGCCGCGCCTCGACCGCCGACGGCTATCGCGACCAGGCGCGCATGAGCCACGCCGGCGGCGACCTCACCCTCCAGCTCGGCCCGGCCACGGTGTTCGCCGAGTACGTGCGCCAGTACGGCCCGGGCGTGCGCGACGCCGACTACGTATGGACCGGCGCCCGCGCCACCTGGAAACGCGTGTCGCTGCGCTTCAACGCCAGCTACGTGCGCTACCACCTCCCCCAGCCCGTCGAGGAGTACATCCTCCAGCCCGGCGTCACCGTCACCATCGGCGGCGGCCTCGCCGCGCTCGTCGAGTACAACGAGTGGCAGCGGAGGAACCCGCAGGCGTACGCGGGGTACACGAGCTACGACCGCTCGCTCAACTTCGTCCTGGCCTACAGCTACTGACCGGCCCAGCCACCATCGAGGAGATGCCCATGCACTCACGAAAGCGAGATTTCGCGCTCCTTCTGTGCGCCGCCGCGATGACGACGATGACGACGGGCGGCTGCAAGGACAAGACTCCCGCCGGCCCCCCCGGCGGCGACCTCGTCATCCAGTACGACTGCATCCCCAACTACGCCAACTGGGGCGGCGTCACGTCGCTCTACAAGAAGCGCAGCGGCGTCACCGTGCCGCCCGATCCCAAGGGCTCCTCGGTGGCCCTGGCCGCCATCGAGAAGGAGAAGGACGCGCCGCGCGCCGATTGCGCCTACTACTCGGGCGCCATCGGCGTGGCCGCGGCCCGCAAGGGCTTGCACCAGCCCTACAAGCCGGCGGGCTGGGACCAGATCCCCGTCGGCCTCAAGGATCCCGAGGGCCTCTGGTGGACGATCCACACCGCCACGCTGTCCCTCATCGTCAACACCCAGGCCCTCGCCAAGGCGCCCGGCCATCCGCCCGTGCCGGCCACCTGGGACGACCTCCTCAAGCCCGAGTATCGCGGCCAGGTGACCTACGACGACCCGACGTGGGGCGGCACCGGCTACACCTTCCTCTATGGCATCAACGTGCTGAAGGGCGGCGACGGCAGCAACTTCAAGCCCGGGCTCGAGTACCTGAAGAAGCTCGACGCCAACGTGACGCGCTACCCGCGCGAGAGCATCTACAACGAGGTGCTGCGCGGGGAGGTGGCGATCTGGATCAACGCCGACGGCAACGGCTACAAGATGAAGTGGATCGACAAGGGGCCGGTGGAGGTGGTCATCCCGTCGGACGGGACGGTGTCGATGCCGCTCGTGATGGGCATGGTGAAGGGCGCGCCGCACGCCGCGGCCACCCGCCGGTACTTCGACTGGCTGCTCACGTCCGAGGCGCAGGCGGAGTTCGCGCGCGCCTTCTTCCGCCCCATCGTGGCCGGCACGCTGCCCGCCGACCTCAAGGACAAGTTCCTGCCCGACGCGGCCTATGCGCACGTCACGAACCTGCCCCTGAGCGAGATGGCGGCCCACTCGGACGCGCTCAAGCAAGCGTGGCTGGCCGAGATCGGGCACCGGCGCTAGGCCACGGCCGGAGCTTCGACTGCATGAGCCTAGAGATGATGTCGCGGAACCGCTTCCTCGTGGCGCTGCGAAGGCTCGGGCCGGCGTTGCCCGCGGCGGTGCTCGTCACCGGTGCCTTCGTCTGGCCGGTCGTGCGGCTGTGTGCCGTAGGCCTGCTCCCTGTCCGAGGTGGACACTCGGGTGTGATGCGGGTCCTCGGCGAGGCGCCGTATCGACGCGCGCTCCTCGGCTCGCTGATGCTCTCGCTCGGCGTATCGCTCGGCGCGGTGGCGTTGTGCCTGCCGGCGGCGCTGGCCCTGGCACGGGGCCGTTTCCGCGGCCGGCGTCTCTTGCGCGCAGCCCTGGCCATGCCTCTCGCGCTCTCCGGCGTGGTGGTCGGCTTCCTCACGGTGGCCATGCTCGGCCAGGCCGGCGCGTTGCCCGTGCTCCTCGGCGCGCCCTGGCTGGCGGGCAGCGCCTATGGCCTCGGCGGCCTCGGGCTCGCCTACCTTTACTTCGAGGTCCCGCGCGCCACGCTCACCCTGGAGGCGGCCCTCGGCGCGCTCGACGAAGGGCTCTTCGACGCGGCGCGCACGCTCGGGGCGCGGCCTGGGCAGGTGGTGCGCTACGTCCTCCTGCCGCTGTGCGCACCGGCTCTGCGCTCGGCCCTGGGCGTCACCTTCGCCGCCTCGCTCGGATCCTTTGGCGCGGCGTTGATCCTGGCCGGCCGGTTCCCGGTGCTCACGGTGGAGCTCTACCGCGCGCTCACCGGCACGCTCGACGATTCTCTGGCCGCCGGCATGGCGCTCGTGCTGGCGGCGATCGGCGGCGCCATGCTCGCGCTGTGCACCCGGGGGCGGGCCTCATGAGGCCTGGGGGCGCCCGGCTTGGGCCGCGTCGGCTCTGGATCCTTCTTGGGGGTCTCCTCGCGCTCGG
>DATAGU010000063.1:0-43272 GCA_036263495.1 Polyangia bacterium
CCTCCGCGTCCCAGGGGTGGAGGAGGAGGTGCACGTGCATGTCGACGAAGCCGGGCGTCACGTAGCGCCCTGGCAGGTCGAGGACGCGGGCGCCTGCCGGTGGGACGTAGCTCGCCGCCGGCAGGGCGCGGCGGATGCGGCTGCCCGCCAGTTCGAGGATCATGTCGGCGCGCGACGTGCCCGCGGCCGGATCGACGAGGGTCACCCCGCGCAGGACGGTGAGGCCGTCGTCCGCGGCCGCGCGCGCGGGGCTCGCGATGGCGACCAGAGAGGCGAGCGCCACGAGCGCACCGCGCAGGAGACACCCTCGTAGACCAGATGGCAGAACGCTCACGCGGCACCTCGCTCCAGGGATGGGATCGGGGACGGGATCGGCGGACCGGAGGGGGCCCCGACGGGCCCAAGATACCCGGCTCCCGTCGCGAGGGGCTACCCACTTGCCTGCACGATCGCGCGCCGGGTGCGGGACGCGCCGATCCTGGCACCGGGGTTGCTCCCCCTCTGTGGGTGAAACATCTCATACGAGGCGAAGTGACCATCCGCCGCCTGCTCGATCGGGCGCGCATCATTGCCATCATCGGCGCCAGCCCTCGCCCGGATCGGCATAGCCATGTGGTGAGTTCTTATCTCCACGCGGTTCGCTACGACGTCGTGCCGGTGCGGGCCGATGGCCAGGACATCGACGGCTTCAAGTCCTACACACGGATCGAGGACGTCCCGGGGCCGATCGACCTGGCCATCATCTACCGTCGCCCCGAGGAGGCGGTGCTCCATATCGAGGAGGCGGCGCGCAAGGGCGTGGAGGCGGTGTGGCTCCCGCCCGGGGTGTGGAGCCCGGCGGCCGAGGAGGCCGCGCACCGGCATGGGCTGTTCCTCATCAAGGACTGCTGTCCCGAGGAGGAGCACCGCCGCACGTCCAACGAGGGCGGTCATCCGGAGCGTGCCGGCATGAACTTCTCCACGCGCCATCGCACGTACGAGGACAACCGCAAGCACCCCGAGACGACGGGCTACACCGCGGGTGGGGGCGGCGGCCATCACGACGGCGGGGGCGTGCGCGCGGTGCTCGACGAGAAGAAGATGACGGACGGGCGTCCCTCCCCGCGGAAGGGGCCGCACCGCGAGCGACCGCTTTAGCGAGTTCCAGAGCCGGGCGACGTAACCTCGGGGCGTTGGCGGCCGTATTCGCACGTACCATGACCGTCGACGCCATCTCGATCCGCCCGGCCCGCGAGGACGACTGTGACGTTGTCGAGCGCCTGGCCCATGAACTCAACGTGCACGAGGGTTTGCCGCTGGTCGCCGTGGCGGGGTGGGTGCGGCGGGATGTGCTGGGCGCGGAGCCCAAGTTCCACCTCCTCGTCGGTGAACGCGCGGGCGAGATCATCGGCTACGCGCTCTATACCCAGACCTACAACACCGATTACGCCACGATCGGTCTCTGGCTCGAGGACCTGTATGTGCTCGAGGTCGAGCGCCGGCAGGGCGCCGGGCGGCGGCTGCTCGCGGCCGTGGCGGCCGAGGCGGTGCGGCGCGGCGCGGCCTCGGTGATGTGGGGCGTGCGGGCGACCAACACCCGGGCCCTCGCCTTCTATGCGTCGATCGGGGCCAAGGACCCGAACCTCAAGTTGCTGGAGCTGAGCGGCCCGAAGCTGGCGGCGCTCGCGGACACGAGCAAGGTCACTTCCTGAGCCGGGGCCTGCGCGCCGCGCTTACTGGTAGCCCTGCGCCTGCAGCTGGAACAGCCGGGCGTAGCGCGCGCCGGCCTGGAGGAGCGTGGCGTGGGGGCCGTCCTCGGTGATATGCCCGCCTTCGAGGACGAGGATGCGATCGGCCATGCGCACGGTCGAGAAGCGGTGCGAGATGAGGAGCGTGGTGCGGCCCTGGGCGAGGTCGCGGAAGCGCTGGAACACGGCGTGCTCGGCCTCGGCGTCGAGCGCGGCGGTGGGCTCGTCGAGCACGAGGATGTCGGCCTGCTCGCGCATGAAGGCGCGCGACAAGGCGATCTTCTGCCACTGGCCGCCCGACAGCTCCATGCCGTCGTGGGCCCAGCGGCCGAGCCGGGTGCGCAGGCCCTCGGGCAGCTCGGCGATGACCTCGTCGGCCCCGCCGCGCACGGTCGCCCGGCCGATGCGCTCCTCGTCGCTCATGTGGTCGAGGCTGCCCACGCCCACGTTCTCGTGCACGTCGAACTGGTACTGGTTGAAGTCCTGGAAGATGACACCGATGCGGGCGCGCAGCGCGTCGCGATCCCAGTCGCGGAGGTCGCGGCCGTCGAGGAGGATGCGGCCCTCGGTGGGCTCGTAGAGGCGGGTGAGGAGCTTGATGAGGGTGGTCTTGCCGGCGCCGTTCTGGCCCACCAGGGCCACGGACTGGCCGCGCGGGATGAAGAGATCGACGCCGCGCAGCGCCCAGCGCGCGGGCCGCTTGGGCTTGGGCTGGCCGTCGCCGCCGAACGAGCTGCGGGGCCGCGCCTCGGGGTAGCGGAAGCTCACGCCCTCGAAGCGGATGCCTCCTTCGGCGGGCGCTGCCCGGGTCTCGGCTCCGGTTCCGGGCCCGGCCTCCACGGTGATGGGAGAGGCGGCGGCGGGCAGGACGCGCAGCGCAGCGCCTGCCCCTTCTGGCTGGGGCAGGGCGGCCGGGCCCTCGGCCTCGACGGGGATGGCGAGGTACTCGAAGAGGTTCGACATGTAGAGGGTGTTCTCGTAGATGCCGCCGAGGGCCGCGAGCACGGACTGGAACGCCTGCTGCCCCTGGCGGAAGGCGATGACGTAGAGGGTCATGTTGCCGAGGGTGATGCGGCCGGTGGCGGCGGCCAGGGCCATGAGCCCGTAGCAGGCGTAGAAGGCGCCGGTGCCGAGGAGCGACAGGACGAGGGCCCAGCCGGAGCGCCGGAGGGTGAGCTTCCGGTCTTCGAGGTAGAAGCGCTCGCCGAGATCGCGGTAGCGGCCGAGGAGCATCGGCGCCAGGCCGAACAGCTTGACCTCCTTGACGTGCTCGTCGTTGGCCAGGACGTACTCGAGGTAATTGAGCACCCGCGACTCGGGCGAGCGCCAGTTGCGCAGCCGGAAGGCCGAGCGGGAGAAGATCATCTCGACCACCGCGGCGGGCACGGCCGCGCCGAGGAGCGCGAGCGCGGCCCAGCCGCTCCAGCGCACGATGAGGGCGAGGTAGCCGGCCAGGGTGAGGAGGTTCTGGATGAGCTGGAAGCCGTCGGTCACGACGGACACGGGGCGGAACGAGGCCTCGCGGCGGGCGCGGGTGAGGCGGTCGTAGAACTCGCCGTCCTCGAAGTGGCGCAGCTCGAGGGTGCGCGCCTTCTCGAGGATCATGACGTTGATGTCGAGCGCCAGGCGGGCGCCGAGGAGCTGGCGCACGAGCGCCAGGATGCGCTGCACGAGGGCCTGGCTGGCCACGATGGCGAGTTCGATCAGCACCCAGCGCAGCGTGTCGGCGTACGACTTGGCCTGGACGGCGTCGACGATGCGTTTGCCGGCGTAGGCGATGCCGAGGGGCAGGAGGGCCACGGCCAAGGTGAACACGGCCATGGCCAGGGTCGATACGGGCGAGGAGCGCCAGACCAGGCCGAGCGTGCGCCATGACAGGCCGAGGCTGTCGCGGACGCGGCCGGCCAGCTGCACGAGGGCGTTGCGCGTCTTGGCGGGATGGGGCGAAGAGGCGGGCATCACCCATCAATCTACGTAAAACCCTGCGGTACGCACATAGGCCCGGACATGGACATGGACAGGGAGGAACCGGGTGAACGCGGCGGCCGTGCCGGGCACCAATAGATGATGAGGGACGCTCGCTGGATCGAAGAGCCCCCCAGGAGGAGGTATTACGCTGAGTTGCGAATGCCCCGCGCGGAGGACCGGGTGCGTGTCGGTTCGTATTGGCCGGAGGGTGTCGCGGTGACCGGCGGGGGCGGCGCTTCCGTCCTCCCGGGGGGCACGGTATGATGCCGTCTCCGTCGACAAGCCGAGGAGCATCCGTCTGCCGCCCGACCTGGACGGCCCCGGCCGCTGCCCCTAGAGATTCGTGTGGTGGCTCGTGGCATGTCAGGATAGGCCCGAGCCCATATAGATGAGGTGGATCCATGAAACCTAGCCTGCTGCTGGCCGTCGTGCTCTTTCCGCTGCTGGCGCATGCCCAGACGGCCGAGCGTGATGAGGACGACATCCCGCCCGCAACGGCCAAGCCAGGGTCGCGGCAGCGCCCCTCCGCCGCGCCGCAGCCCCCACCGGGACAGCCTGCAGCGCTGCCTACGCGCACCCTGCCCCCTGCCTTGAGCCAGGGCCAGACGGCCGCGGCACCGCCAACGCCGAAGCAGGTGACGGGCGCGCCGGCCCAGGGGCAGAATCCGGCTTCGCAGGCCGCCAGGGCACAGGGCCCAGGAGCGAATGGGCCCGCTGCACCGGCCGCCAAGGGACCGGCCGCGGCCGCGGCGCCAGCACAAGGTCAGGCCGCTGTCACGGCCCCCGCGCAGGTGCAGACACGGACAGCCGCTCCAGCACAGGCACGGACCGAGTCTCCAGCGCAGGCACCGGCCGCTTTGCCGCCGCAAGAGGCGCCTTTCGCACGGCCTGCGCAAGAGTCGGCCGCCGCGCCACCGTCGCCGGAGCCGACAGCCGCCGCCCAGCCGGCGCAGGGTCAGCCCTCGGCCGTGGCTCCGACGCCACCGGCAGCGCAGGGCTATGCTCCACCTTTGTACCCGCCGGCCGCCGCTCCCAATGACCCCTTGGCCCGGCCTGGTGCAGCACAGCCGCCGAGCCCGCCGAACTACAATCCTCCGTCGCAGGGTTATCCCGGCTACGTTCAGCCGTCCTATCAGCCGCCCGCGTACACGCAGCAAGGCCCTGCGCCGAGCTACCCACCGGCAGGCTACCCGGGATCTTCGTACCCGTCGCAGGGCTATCAACCACCCCCATCGGCTCCGGGGCAGCCCTACTCGCAGTCGACGTACCCGCCTGCGCCGTCCGCCGCCCCGCCGGCCTATCCGCCGGGGCCGTCGTACCCGCCTTCGCCGTCGTACCAGGCGCCGTCGTACCCGCCGGGGCCGACGTACCAGGCGCCCTCGTCATACCCGCCGGGGCCGACGTATCAGGCGCCCTCGTCGTACCCGCCGGGGCCGACGTACCAGGCGCCCTCGTCGTATCCGCCGGGGCCGACGTACCAGGCGCCGTCCTACCAGGCGCCGTCGTACCCGCCGGGGCCGTCGTATCAGGCGCCCTCGTCGTACCCGCCGCCGTCCTATCAGTCGCCGCCGTCGTCGTACGCGCAGTCGCCGTCGTATCCACCCTCGTCTGCACAGCCGCCGTCGTATCCACCACCCTCGTCTGCACAGCCGCCGTCGTATCCGCCGTCGTCGACGCAGGCGCCCTCGTACCCGCCGCCGTCATATTCGCAGCCGGCGCAGTACCCACCCCCGTCGTATCAGGCACCCCCGACGTACTCCCGGCCCGGCTATCCCCCGAGCTCGCGGCTCTCGGCACCGCCCCCGGAATTCACCGACCCCCCCGGGGCGGGGCCACCGCCCGAGGCAGGGACGGACAGCGCCCAGCCCGCGCCGCAGATATCGCCCCAGGTCATGGCCGAGGACGTCCCGTCTTCGGCCACCGCCACGCTCACGCTCACCACGAGCAATGACGCCGCCCGCGCCGCGGCGCTGGCCTGCGCCGATGCCATCGATAACTTCCACCTCGATGTCGCGCGGACGCGCTGCGGCGAGGCGCTCAAGCAGGATGACGCGCTCGCGCTCGCCCACCTGTGGCTCTCCCAGGCCGCGGCCACGCCCGATCAGGCGGCCGAGGAGCTGGCCAAGGCCAAGGAGCTGGCCGCACGCGCGAGCGCCGGCGAGCGCCTCTTCGTCGAGGCGATGTACGCCTGGCGCGACGCGCGCATCGACGACGCCCAACGCGGCTATGACGAGCTCGCCCGCATCCTCGGCGGCGAGAAGCGCGCCTACGTCGCCCGCGGCCAGTTCCGGCAGGTAGCGCTCGGCGACGTCGAGAGCGCGCTCACCGATTACCGCAAGGCGCTCACGCTCGACCCCAAGTACGCGGCCGGCTACAACTTCCTCGGCTTTGCCCTGGCCGACGCCGGCAAGATGGACGAGGCCGCCCGCGCGCTCGAGAAGTACGCCGAGCTCGCCCCGGCCGAGCCCAACGCCTTCGATTCGCAGGCCACGCTCGCGCTGCGCCGCGGCGACCTCGCCGAAGCCATGAACGCGGCCAAGAAGGCGCTCAACGTGGACCCGCGTTTTCTCGAGCCCCACGCCACGCTCGGTGACGCCCTGCTCCTCAGTGGCAAGGCCAAGGAGGCGCGGCGTGAGTACGCCTCCCTCGAAGCCTCGCCCGATCCCGCGGTCCATCACGAGGGCGCGCTGCGCATCGCGCGCAGCCACCTGTTCGAGGAGCACGCGCCCGATGCCGAGCTGGCGATGATCAAGGAGGCGGACTGGGCGCGCAAGCAGCGCCGCCCCATCGACGCCGCCGAGACCTTCCTCGAGGTGGCCCGGGTGCAGCTCGAGCGAGGCGCGCTGGCCGAGGCCGGACGCGGGCTGCGCGAGGCGCAGAATTCGCTCAAGCCGCCCAAGCCGGCGGCCCCGGCTGGCGCTGCCCAGGCAGCGTCTCCCACGGCGCCCGCGGGCACGCGCACCGGCCCGATTCCCATCCCCGAGCTCGAGCGCCGGCGCGTGACGACGCTCATCACCGAGATGCGCGCGCTCGCCCTGGCCTCTCTCGGTGAGCGCGCCCTCGCCGAGGCCCGTGTCGACGAGCTGGGAGGACAGCTGCGGGCGCTCGGCGAGCGTCAGTCCCTGTCGCGGCTGCGCGTGCTCCGCGGCTGGATCGCCGGCCGCGTCGGCGACGATCAGGCCGCGCTCGCCGGGCTCGACCAGGCCGCCGTGCCGACCATGCGATACGCCTATGCCCTGGCCCTGGCCCGCACCGGCGATGCCGCACGCGCCCGCGTGATCATGGAGGAGCTCTCCCGCCGCACGGCCAACGATCTCGAGACCGCGATCTCCCGCCCCCGTGCCCTCGCCTGGCTGCGCACCAACGCCCCAGCCAGCCGCTAATCCTCACTCCTTCCGATCCAAACTGAAATTTCCGCCCGCGCTCCTGCGGCCGCGCGGAAAACTCCACCTTCGATCCGTTTCCGTCGCCTAGATCCTGCCTTCTGCCTCGCCGTCGCCCCCTCTGCGGAGTTACCGTGAATGTCGGGAAACGCACTCGCTCGGCCGGCAGCGCCCGGGACTGTGCCATCGCCTCCCGGGTCGCTCGCTCCGGCCCGCCCCCAAGGAGGCATCATGCAGCGACCGCCGGCCCGCTCTCTCACGCCCACTCCGCTCCTTCTTCTCCTCCTCGTCCTCGGCACGGTCCGTTGCGGCGGACCCGCGCGCGCGCCTGACCCCGTCAGCCTCCTCCGGGGCGCCCTGGGCGTCTCTCCCTTCACCGCCGCCGGCACGCTCGTCCAGGCTCACTCCGCCCACACCGCCACTCTCCTCGGTGATGGCACGGTCCTCATCCTGGGCGGGGCGCCAGGACCCTTTACCGCCTATGCCCGCCCTGCCCAGGCCGGGGCCGAGATCTATGATCCCGTGAGCGGCAGCTTCACCTCGCGCCCGGCTCTCCTCACCCCCCGCGTCCTCCACACCGCCACCCGCCTCCCGAGCAACGACGTCCTCGTCACCGGAGGCGACCAGAACGGCCTCGACAGCCTGGCCAGCGCCGAGCTCTATCGCCCCGCCGCGGGCAGCCCGAGCGCCACCGGCAGCATGTCCATCGCCCGCCAGGCCCACAGCGCCACCCTCCTCGGCGGCGGCGACGTGCTCATCGTCGGCGGCTACTCCGCGACCCTGGGCGGCTTCGCCACCAGCGCCGAACGCTATGACCCGGCGAGCGGCACCTTCACCCCCACCGGCGCCCTCCACATCGGCCGCCAGCTCCACAGCGCCACCCTGCTCGGCGACGGCCGCGTCCTCGTGGCGGGCGGCTACGGCAGCGCGGGCCCCCTCGCCAGCGCCGAGATCTATGACCCGGCAAGCCGCACCTTCACCTCCACCGGCAGCATGAACGCCCCCCGCCTGCTCCACCAGGCCACCTCGCTCGGCGACGGCCGCGTCCTCATCACCGGCGGTGCCGGCGTCACCCTGGACTCGCTCGCGAGCGCCGAGATCTACGACCCGGCGAGCGGCAGGTTCACACCCACCGGCAGCATGAGCGTCCCACGCCAGGTCCACAGCGCCACCCTGCTGCGGGATGGCCTCGTCCTCGTGGCGGGCGGCTCGCCGCACTTCCAGTCCCTGGAGGGAGACGCGAGCGCCGAGCTCTATGATCCCGCGAGCGGCTCCTTCTACCCGGCCGGCCGCCTCCTCCACGGCCGGGAGCACCACAGCGCCACCCTCCTCGGCAGCGGCGCCGTCCTCCTCGCCGGCGGCCACGACAGCGACAACGCGCTCGTCGCCGAGCTCTACCGGCCCGAGGCCAGCATCATCCTGCGCATCGATCCTTCGGCGGCCACGCTCCTCGTGGGCGCGAGCCAGCGCTTCACGGCCACAGTCACCGGCCTCGACAACGCCGCGGTCACCTGGCGCGCCTCGGGCGGCGCCATCGCCGCCGACGGCCGCTACACCGCGCCGGCGACGCCCGGCGACGTCACCGTCACCGCCACCAGCGTCGCCGACCCTACCCGCTCCGCCAGCGTCACCGTGCACGTCGTCGCCGTCCCCCCCCTCGCCGCCGGCCGCGCCCGCCACACCGAGACCGTGCTCACCGATGGCCGCGTGCTCCTCACCGGGGGCGCCTCTCAACCCTTCAGGGATCGGGCGCAACCCACCCAGGCCACCGCCGAGCTGTTCGATCCGAGGCTCGGCGTCTTCGTCCCCACCGGCGGCATGGCCACCCCGCGGGCCCTCCACACCGCCACCCTCCTCGGTGACGGCCGCGTCCTCATCGCCGGCGGGGAACGCACCGGCACGGACAGCCTGGCCAGCGCCGAGCTCTACGTGCCGTCATCCACCACGACCCTGCCCCAGGATGGGGGTCGCTTCGTCCCCACCGGCGACCTCACCTCCCCGCGCCAGGGCCACACCGCCACCCGCCTCGCGAACGGCCAGGTCCTCCTCGCCGGCGGCTACGACGGGACGCGCGTCCGTTACCTCGCCGAGAGCGAGCTGTACGACCCCGCCACCGGCACCTTCCGTCCGACCGGCAGCCTGCAGGAGGCCCGGCAGCTCCACAGCGCCACCCTCCTCGGCGACGGCCGCGTCCTCATCCTCGGCGGCGTCGGCACTAGCGGCGCCCGGGCGAGCGCCGAGATCTACGACCCCCGCAGCGGCCTCTTCACCGCCGCCGGCCAGCTCCGCGGCCCGCGCCTGCTCCACGGCGCCACCCTCCTCGCCGACGGTCGGGTGCTCGTGACCGGGGGCACGAGCGGCGTCCTCGTCGGCGCTCCGGCGCTCGCCACCTGCGAGCTCTACAGCCCCGTCACCCGCGTCTCCTACCCCGCGGCCAGCATGAGCGTCCCGCGGCAGCAGCACAGCGCCACGCTCCTCGGCGACGGCCGCGCCCTCGTGGTCGGCGGCGCTACGTCTTACGACACCACCACGACCCTCGGCAGCGTCGAGATCTACGATCCGCTCCGGCGCAGCTTCACGGCCGCCGCGCCCCTCGTCCACGGCCGCCAGCGCCACACCGCCACCTGGCTCGGTTCGAGCCCCCTCCTCGGCGACCGCGTCCTCCTCGTGGCTGGCGGCCACGACGGCGACGGCACCATCCGCGACGCCGAGCTGTACCGCGTGCCGGAGGCGCCGCCGCCCGGGCCGAGCCCGCGTCCCCCCATCGACTTCACCGTCGGCCGTCGCTTCAACCTGCCGCAGCCGCCCCGGGCCGCGGCCTTCGCCGACTTCACCAGCGACGGCCGCATCGACATCCTCGCCACCACCGGCACGGGCCTGTCCCTCCTCGCCGGGACCGACGACGGCACCTTCCCCGCCCTCGAGTTCATTCCGCTCGGTCCGCTCGGCCCCCTCGACACCGGCCCCGTGCTCGACGAGATCGACGTCGCCGACCTCAACAGCGACTTCGTCCCCGACGCCGTCGTCGCCGCGGGCAGCGAGCTCCTCGTCGTGCTCGGCAACGGCGACGGCACCTTCCAGCCGGCGCAGCGCTTCCCGGCCGGCCCCATCGTCGACCTGGCCATCGGCGATCTCGACGGCGATCACATCCCCGACGTGGCCGTGAGCACGAGCGACCCCGGCGGCGTCGACCTCCTCCTCGGCAACGGCGACGGCACCTTCCAGCCGCCCGTGCGCTACCCCATCGCCGACAGCCTCGGCGACCTCGCCATCGGCGACCTCGACGGCGACCGCGTCCCCGACCTGGCCATCGTGAGCGCCGCCCGCGTCACCCTCGCCGGCACGAGCTACGGGGGCAGCCTGAGCCTCCTCCTCGGCCAAGGCCACGCCACCTTCCGGCCGCCGGTGCGGATCGGCCTGCGCGATCCCGCTCGTTCCCTCGCCCTCGGGGACGTCGACGGCAACGGCACGCTCGACGCGGTGGTGAGCGGCACCTCCTCGTCCTACCTCCTCCTCGGTCGCGGCGACGGCACCTTCCAGCCCTCTCCCGGCATCACCCTCCCCACGAGCGGCCGGTTCGCCCTCGGGGACCTCAACCGCGACCGCCGCCTCGACCTCATCCACCTGCCGGGCGGCCTCCTCGCCTACGTCAACCGGGGCGACAACACCTTCACCCGCTGGCCGCTCAACTCCGTCGACGCCGGCAGCGCCCTGGTGCGCCCCTACCTCGTGGATCTCGACGGCGACCGCCAGCTCGACGCCGTGACCCTGGACAGCGCCTCGGTCAACGTCTTCATCGGCAACGGGGACGGCACCTTCCCCGCCCCGCCGGGCCGCAACGTCCTCGGGGGCCAGCTCCTCTGGTCGCCCGACTACGCGCTCGTCGACTTCGACGGCGATGGCCGGCTCGACGTGGCGGCCGCGGGTGGCAACGGCACGCGGATCGTGAGCGTCCACTTCGGCAACGGCAAGGGCACCTTCCCGGGCGGCGCGTTCCAGTCCACCACCTACACGCCCACCAGCGTCGCCGTCGCCGACTTCAACAACGACGGTCTGCCGGATCTGGCGGCCACCGGCACCGGCGTCACCCAGGTCAGCCTGCTCCTCCAGGCGCCAGACCACACCCTCCTCCCGCCGCGCGACATCACCGCCGGCCGCTCCCTCGGCCGCCTCATCACCGCCGACTTCAACAACGATGGCCGGCGCGACGTGGCCGTGGCCGATCTCGACGGCGCCGCGGTGCTGCTCGGCAGCGGCGACGGCACCCTCCAGGCGCCGCGCGTGGCCGCCGTCCCCGGGGCGGTCGGGACCCGGGTCGCCGCCGCGGATTTCAACGACGATGGCCGGCTCGACCTCGTCCTCGCGAGCCGCGACGCCAGCGGCCAGGGCGACGTGGCGCTCCTCCTCGGCAACGGCGACGGCAGCTTCCAGCCGGCCCGGCACCTGGCCGGCACCTCCGGCCCCGGGTTCCTGGTCCTCGGCGACTTCAACGGCGACCAGATCACCGATCTCGTCCTCAGCAGCGACAACACTGCCGTGCGGCTCCTGGCTGGGCATGGCGACGGCACCTTCGACGCCGGCGCGGTCCTCCTCACCGCCCTCCCGAACACCCGGATCGGCGCCCTCATCGCCGCCGACCTCGACGGCGACCGCGTCCTCGACCTGGCCTTCGGCGAGGGCTATGGCCTCGACGTCCTCCAGGGCAACGGTGACGGCACCTTCCGCCCCGTGCGCCGCTTCACCTTCACCACCCCCTCGACCCTCGCCGCCGGCGACCTCGATGGCGACGGCCGCACCGATCTGGTCATCGCCGGCCCGAGCTTCGGCTACGGCGTGCTGCTCAACCTCTCCCCCTCTCCATAATTACCGCTCGAGCGTCACCGCGATGAGCGCCACGTCGTCGGAGCGGCGGCCGGCGAAGTGGAACTTGTGCGTGTACATCGCCTGCAGCTGGACGAGCGGCCCCGGCAGGGCCAGCGTCACCGCGGGCGTGAAGCCCACGTACGCACCCGCCGGATCCAGGTTCCCATCGAGGTACTCGCCGCGCAGCGCCACCGTAAGATACGGCCGCCAGATCTGCACCACCCCCTCGGCCCAGCCCCCGATCGCCCGCGGCAGGATCTTCGTCGGATCGCGCTCGCTCGGCCAGCGCCGCGCATACAACACCTCGGCGCCCACGAACACCCGGCGCCAGGCAAAGCCCGCGTCCCCGCCCACGAGGTAGCCCGTCCCGTCCCGCCGCCCGACCCGATACTGCGCGGTGCCGCCAAAAATGACCCGCTTGCGGTCGGTCCACGCGCCCGCCTCCGGCCAGTTGCGGCGGCTCACCGGACCGAGCAGCGGCAGCTCCAGGCGCCCCACCAGGAGCAGCCCTTCGAACCCATCGAAGTTGAAGTTGCGCGTGGCGTCATAGATCCCCACCGCCAGCCGCCCCACCCCGACCTCCGCATCCGCCATCACCCCCAGCCGCCGATCCGGCGCCACCGCCGTCGTCAGCCCCGGGAGCACCGGCACGGCCAGGGCCCCGATGGGCTGCTCGCGCCCGCGACCCGAGGGCACCTTGCCGAGCCCCGCCGCGACCACCAGCCAGGCGCGCGGCGCCCAGGCGATCTGCACATCCGTGAACCGCCCCCACGAGCGGGCATCGGCGCGCCCCCGCTCGGCCGCGTCCCACGGCTCATAGATGAGGCGATACGCGATCTTCTCGAAGTGGCCACAGACGCCGAGCCGCGCCCGGTCGAGCCGGATGCGCCCGCCCGTCACCGGATCGCCGCTCGCCGCGCTCGCCTGCCGCCCCTGCCAGGGCAGCCCCGCGAGCGTCACCAGCGCCGTCGGCACCGCCGACTTCATCGAGGCCGGCAGATATCCGCCCTCTCCTTCCAGGATGGGCGGTCCCTCCCCGGCACACGACACCTCGGCGCCGGCATCCCCGGTCGTAGCGCAGAGAAGGAGCGGGATGCAGAGCGGGACGAAACGCGCTAGTCGGAGGTGCCTCGCCACGAGCCGGACTGGATCGCCGCCAGGATGCGTCGCAGCAGCTCGGGCGGCGGCTCCGGATCCGGCAGCGTACGGAAGAGACCCGTCGCATCCGCGCCCGCCCGCGGCTCTTCATTGAAGAAGGGGAGGCGCTTGCGCAGGTTGACCTCGGACGGGGGTGGCGCCGTGATGAAACCCTTCTCGAGCGCGATCCCGATGCGGCTCGGGCAGCGGCAGGGGTTGCGCGGGTTCACGTGCTCGCAGCGCGGCGCCAGGTAATCGCTCACCTTCTTGCGCGCGCGCGACAGCCGCACCTTGAAGGCGCTCGGCTTGATGCCGATGGCCTTCGCGCCCTCCTCGTCGGTCAGCCCGAGCACCGACGACAGCACGAACGCCACCCGCTCCCCGGGCGGGAGACAGTTGACCACCGCCGTCATGCAGCCCTGTTTCAGCTCCCAGAGGAGGAACTCGCGCTGCGGGTTGGTGAGCGACGCCACCTCCCCCGTGCGCGTCGCGTCCGACCGCAGCGTCTCGTCGAGCACCTCGAAGGAGACCTCGGGCGTGAGCGGGACCACCGGCGCGAGCGCCTCGGCCGCGCGGCGCAGGAGCCAAACATCCAGGTCCCGTTCGTCACTCGGCAGCTGGGCGGTGGTCGCGGCTCGTGCGAACACCTGGAAGGTCGCCTCGACGGCTTCCCCTTGGTCGAGCGTCATGCGCCGACAGAAGTTGAAGACGCGTCCGAGATGACGGTGTACCAGCTCAGGAAGACCTCGGGATACAGCCCATGTCTCCGGCATCGCGTGAAAAGCATGGTACTCCGACGGAAGCACCGCTGTAAAGATCCGTTTTGTGGCCAACAAAAAGGCGGTGGGTGGATCGCCCACGCTCACGTTCACGCTCACGTTTACAGGGATGCTCTCGTACTCGCCTGAGAAGGCGCGCGGTGCCTGGGAGAGGGGCTCGGCCTAGAAGCGCTCGCGCAGGATGATGAGGCCGCGCTGCGAGTCGGCGACGAAGATGAGGCGCCGGGTCGTGTCGACGTCGATGCCGATCACACCCTCGAAGAAGGAGGCCCCGGGATCGCGGTCCCGGCTCCAGGTGTTGAAGTACGCGAGCGGACGCGGCGCCGCCGGGTCGCTGAGATCGAGCACACGCACCCCGTCCTGGTAATGCGCCATGTACCCGCGCGTCCCCAGCATCATCACGTTGTGGATGCTCACCTCGGGCCGCGTCTGCCACTCGCCGAGCAGGCGGATGTGGGCCGGATCGGTGACGTCGAGCATGCGCAGGTGCGCCGTGAAGTCCTCGTCACCGTGCATGGCGATGAGCCGCCCGCCCATCTCCTGCACCCAGTTCGAGTGGCTGGTCGAGCGCGCGTATGTGTAGCTCCCGAGCAGCACCGGCGCCGCCGGGGTGTTGCAGTCGACGATGAGGAAGCCGTTGCCCCAGGAGCTGAGGTAGGCCACGCGGTCGCGGATCATGAGGTCGTGCACGAAGTCGCCCGGCTCGCCGATCACGTACTGGCCGAGCTCCACCGGCCGCACCGGCTCGCTCACGTCCACGATGCGGATGCCGCCGAGCGAGATGTCCGCCAGGTACGCGAGCGAGCCCTCGACGAACAGCGTGTGCACGTTGGACGTGGCCGTGTTCCGGCACCCGGCCGGCCGCGCGGTGCCGTTGCAGGGGCCGGACGGCGTGAACGCCACCTCCACCGGCAGGGCCGGGTTCGTCACGTCGATCACCACCATGCCCCGGAGGTTCGAAGCCATGAGCACGTGCTGCCCGTCCGGGGCCACCTTCACGTCGTTGTAGATCTCGCCGACGTCCGACACCGCGCTCCGCCCGAGCGGCCGCGGCCTCGTGACATCGCTCACGTCCACCACCACGAGACCATCGCCGTACTTGGCCACGTACGCGAGGTTGCCTGCGACCCGCACGTTGACCGCGGGCTGGACCGCATCCGGCCCCGCCTTGAAGCCGAGGTCCAGATCGAAGCCCGTGTCGTGCGCCCCCGCCCGCGCGGGCCGACGCATGTCCCTGTCCATGTCCAACCCCGAGCCCACCAGCGCGGCCGGCTGGAGGAGCGGGTTCTCGCCCACGAGCTCGAGCCCGTTGCTCTCCGCCTCCCCCGCCAGCCGCTCGACGCGCACCGCCCGGAAGTCGGCGCTCCGGCAGGTGGTGGTGCCGCTCAGCGACGTGACGCAGAACTGGGCCCGCCCGGCGAGCGTCTTGGCATCGACGCGCTCGCTCGCGAGCAGCCGGGTGCTGGAGATGGTGCCGTTCGCGCGCTGGTAGCTCGACTCGACCGTCACCAGGGAGGGCTCGAGCACGAGCCGGCTCAGCGGCCGTCCATTGAGCCGTCCGTCCTCCCGGCGACGCGAGTCGAGCCGCAGCACCCCGCCCACCGTGCCGTACGCCGACGTGTCGAACTTCACGTCGAGCGTGTACCCCCCCCCTTCGATGCCCTGGGAGATGTCCTCGGAGGCCGGCGGCTTGCAGCCCGCGGCGAAGAGCAGACCACACCACAAGAAGATCCCTCTACGCATGGCATCCAAGATGGAGGAAGCGACCGCCCACCGCAAGCCGGCCCTGTGAGCGTCCACGTGAGCGTGAGCGTGAGCGTGAGCGTGGGCGACAGGCCCCTGTCACTGCGCCGGCTTCGCCGGGAACAGGCCCACCGTGCGCGACAGCCCGAGCTCCGCGAGCGCGAGGTCGAAGCGCGCCTGCGCCAGCGTCACCTCGGCGCTCACCAGCGAGTCCTGCGCCTGCAAGAGATCGAGCTGCGTCACCGTGCCCGCCTCGTACTGCGCGCGCACGAGGTTGAGCGTCTCCTGCGCCAGCGTCACCGAGCGCTGCGCCGTGTCGAAGTTGTTGCGCCGGTTGCTGAGGTTGCGCTGCGCCGTCGCGATCTCGTCCCGCACCGTGTCGCGCAGGAGGCGCAGGCGCGCCTGCGCCTCCTCGAGCTGCGCCTCCTGCAGGCGCCGCTGCACATAGCGCGATCCACCATCGTAGAGGATCCAGTCGAGCTGCACGCCCCCCGAGAAGTTGTAGAACCGCCGCGAGAAGCCCGCGTAGTTGAAGGCGCGGAAGTTGGCGAACCCCTGCACCGTCGGCAGCCAGCGCAGGCGCGTCGACAGGATCTGCGCGCGGTTGGCCTCCACCGTGCGCGAGAGCATGACGTAATCGGGCCGCAGCCCGAGCGCCTGATCCGCGAGCTGATCGATCGCCGTGGTGGCCAGCGCCGTCGGTTGCGCATCCCCCGCGGGCGTCACCCGGAACGGCGTGCGCAGCTGGATCATCGTCGCCAGGCCCCCGTAGGCGTTGAGCCGCGCGTCCATGGCGTCGGTCACCGCCTGGCGTGCCCGCACGAGCGACAGCTCGGCGCGCATCACGTCCACGCGGCTGTTCGTGCCCGCCTCGAAGCGCGCCTTGGCGTCGTTGTACGTGCGCTCGGCCACGTCCACCGCGTGCCGCCGCGCGTTCAGGAGCTCGTCCGTGCCGGCCGCGGTGAAGAAGGCCTGCGCCGTCGTGTACAGCACCTGCGCCTCGCTGTTGGCCAGCGTGGCCTCCGCCGCCCCCACGGTCTTACGCGCCGCCTTGAGTGCCGGATAGGCCGAGGGCACGACGAGCGGGATGGTCGCCGCGATCACCGCGTCGAGCTGATTGTGCGGGATGATGGTGATGGGCGTCTTGGGGGTGGCCGCATCGACACTGGCCCGGAACTGATCGATGGCCGCGTTCTGTACCGCGTTGCCCGAGGTCGCCTTGATCACCTCGCCGAAGCCGAACAGCGCGGCGTTCTGCTGGCTCAGGTCGAGCTGCGAGGCGACGCTGTTGTAGGTGTACTTGAGCTGCCCCGTGAGCTGCGGCAGGAGCGCCACGCGCGCCTGCGCGATCTGCACCGCCGTCTGGCGCAGGCGCGCCCGCGCCGCCGCGAGGTCATAGTTGCTCTTCCGCGCGAGCTCGAGCGCTTCGTCGATCGTGAGCGGCTGCCCCGCCTCCTCGATCGGGGGCGAGGGGGCCGTCGGGGCCGCCGGCGCGGCCGGGGCCGCCGGAGCCGGCGCGACCTGGGCGCTCGCCAGCTCCGCCGTGCCGGCGAGGACACACACTATCCAAACAGGGACTCTCATCATCCACTCCTTCGGGCGAGACGGCTCCGGGGGCACCGCCCCGAGCGGGTCCTGCCCGCCGTCGAATTTCAAGGTCATTCCGCCATGCAGCGGCGCGCGCCCGCGAGCGGGCCCGACGCCGCGCGATCTCGATTCATTCCCCCCCGGTTGCGGGTGCCACGCCGGACCACAGGAGGTCGACGAGACCTCGCAGGAACGTGTCCAGCGGCATGGGCATCTCCTTCTGGGCGTTGAGCAGGATTTCGAAGAACACGTAATTGGAGAGACCGCCGAGGAAGCTCCGCGCCAGGATCTCGGGATCATGGCGGCGCAGGCGTCCGGCCTGCATCTCGGCGCCAAAGAACGCGGACACGCGGCGCATCGCCCGGAGCGGCGCGTCATGCTGCAGCTCCGGGAGCCCCGCCTTGGGGTTGGACCAGCTCATCATCATGAGCGGCATGAGCCGCCGGTAGAACTGCACGATCTCCTGCCCCACCGCGAGCAGCGTCTCGCGCACATCCCCTTGGCCCGCGCGGCGATCCAGCGTCTCGAGCCAGGGCGGCTCCTCCATCTGGTCGCGCATCGCGGCGCGAAAGAGGTCGTGCTTCGTCTTGAAGCGATTGAACAGCGACCCTTCCGCCACCCCCGCCCGCCGCGCCACCTCGGCCGTGGTGGCCGTGATGCCCTTCTCCAGGAACACCTCGCGGGCGGCCTGGAGGATCTGCGCATCCTTGATGGTCGGTGGGCGGGCCATGATGAATACGTGAGTGAGTGCTTACTCATTAATAATGACGGATCCGCCTGTCAAGCAGTCGAGCGGTCTGCTGTTGGGTTCCCTGGCCGCGCCCACGCTAAGGAAGGGATCTAATGGAGGTGCCCGGAGGCCGCTCCTGGCCCCCGCGCGCTCGCGCGTCCCACGGGAGAGGGCGCTCCCAACGAGGGCCCGCCCCTGCGCCCCGCGGAGATCACGTCTACGAGAATAGTGAACCGCGCTTTCCCCGCCGAGAGGGCATCGTCTCTCCTGGCCCGCCCCCTCTCCCCCTCGGAGAGCACCCTCCCAGAGCGGGCCGGCCGCTTTCCCTCCTCGTGATCACGTTTACAAACATTTCACGCTCACTCCCTCTTACGGAGAAGACGACAACCCATGTTACGGACCGCCGCCCCCCACGGAGATCACGGTTACGACCGTCGCGAACGGCTCTCCCCGACCCCGGAGGGCGCCAGCAGAAACGGCGATCGCTACGGAGCCGGGGGGCTCCCGGCCCGGTGCGACGCCGCCGCGCCGCTTCTCATAAGCAGCGGCGGCGGCGCGCAAATCGGCCATAATGTAGTGCAGTACGCCATGGACGAACGGGAGCTTCCGCGCCTTGGCAAGGGTGGCTCAACCCTGGCACCGGCCGCGTCCGACCTGACGCTGCCGCCCATGCCGGCCGCGCCCGCGCGCCCCGGCCTCCTCGGCGCCGTCACCTACCTCGCGCCCGTCGCGCGCGCCTGGTGGTCGCGCCGCGAGGCCCTGGCCCAGCACCGCGCCACCCTCCCCGCCGAGCAGGCCTCCCTCGACGACGCCCTCGCCGCGCTCGGCGACGCCGCGTACGCCGAGCGCCTCTACTTCCCCAAGTTCACCGAGGACATGGAGCGGATCACGCAGGCCGAGGCCGAGCTCGCCCGCGTCATGAACGAGGCGCGCGCCGCCAGCGCGCAGCAGAGCGACGAGTTCGAGCGCCTGCGCGCCGACGAGCAGCGCTCGACCCACGAGCTCCTCCTGCAGGATCAAGAGATCGCGCGGCTCATCGAGCTCAAGCGCACCCAGCTGGACGAGGAGAGCGCCCGCAACCAGGAGCGCGACGCGCTCGCGCGGACCATCGCCGGCCTGGAGCGCCAGGAGCGCGACCTCGAGGCGCGCGTCGCCGCGGGCGGCGACCGCCGCCAGTTCGACGACCAATTCCTCGTCCTCCGCACCGAGCGCACCACGCTCGCCGAGCGGCACGAGGACGTCTCGGGCCTGTACGCCACCGCCCAGCGCAGCGTCGCCGAGACCGAGGTCATGCTGCAGGAGGCGCGCAGCGAACGGGCCCGCCGCGCACAGGCGCTCGACCACGCGCGCGAGCGGCGCAGCCAGGCCGAGCAGGCCGCCACCGCCGCCGAGCGACGCTTCACGCGCCTGCGCAAGGACGCCGAGGAGTCCCTGCGCCAGGCCCGCCGTCACGTCGGCGACGTCGTCTACCGGCAGCGGCTCCAGCACGCGAGCTTCGCGGCGCACGTCCCGTTCATCGACGCCTGCCGCGGCGCCGTCGAGGCGCGCCAGGCCACCCTCGCCCGGCTCGAAGCCGAGTCGCGCGGCTTCGATCGCCGGTCCCTGCGCATCGGCGCGCTGGCGATCGCCGGCGCGCTCGTGCTCCTCACCGCCGCCGTGGTCGCGCTGGCGATCGCGCTCTAGCCCGGCGGGAGTAGGCCGAGCGCATGAGCTTACGGTCCGAGCGACCGATTTTGCCCAAGGACCGCCGTGCTGGGCGGGCCCCTGCTGAATTTTTCAGCTAGCATTGAAGTATGACGCACGCACGCTGGACGCTTCGTCCCCTGGTGTTCCTGGTCATGAACCTGGCGGTCGTCGTGGGTGTCCTTGCGCTCACGTCCACTTCGGCGGTCGCCTCCCACTCGGAGAAGTCGAAGGCCGACAAGACGCCGGTGATGTTCGGCAGCTGGAAGGGGCCGGGCGCGAGCGGCTTCAAGAGCGCCTTGCGACACGGCATCGCCAAGGAGTGCGCCGTGGTCGGGGCCAAGGCCGCGCGGGCGGTGATCGACGGCGAGGTGCGGCCGCAGGGCAAGGGCGTGGTGGTCCGCGTGATCGTGAAGTCGGCCAAGGGCGGCGAGGTCGTCGAGCAGCGCGAGTTCACGTTCGCGCGGCCGCGGGCCTCGCAGTCGCAGGTCACCCGGATGGGTCGCGCGGTCTCGGACATGGCGCGCCGCGCCCCGATGTAAGCGCCTCCGGCTCGGGCGGGAGCGGAGCAGGCCGGCGCGATCCTCTTGCAGCGGCTGGCGAGCGGGTTCGGGGTCGCGGAGATCCCGTAGACAGGAGCTGCACGTCTTCGCTCCCCCGCGGAGATCCCGTTCGCAGTTCCTGTAGGCCCTCACTCCCCCACGGAGATCGCGATTTCAAAACGTGCGGGCGGCTTTCCCCCGCGGAAATCGCGATTTCAAAACGTGCAGGCGGCTTTCCCCCCACGGAGATCACGATTTCAAAACGTGCAGGCGACTTCCCCCCCACGGAGATCACGATTTCAAAACGTGCAGGCGGCTTTCCCCCCGCGGAGATCACGATTTCAAAACGTGCGAGCGGCTTCCCCTCGGTCGGGAGAAGCCGTTCGCAGGGGCTGCCCGCCGTGCGGGGACGGCTTGGGCCGGCGGCTTATTTGGGGGAGTGTGGTCAACGCGCGCTTAATTACGCACGCGGACGGTGGCAGATGCGACCAGCGTGTTCGGCGTGAGGCTGGCGTTGCAGGAGCTCACCTGATAGGCGTTAAAGGTGTAGAGCAGGTTCGACTGGATCCAGCTTGGTGAGACGCTCTGGGGCGCGGAGGCACAGCTGACGACGCCAGTGCCTGCGGTACTGGTCACCTGCACGACGTAGACGCTGCCCGCGGGCGCGCTGCCTGTGACGTAGTTCACGGTGCATAGCGAGCCGGTCGTCGCGCGGCAGTTGAAGTCCGTGAGCGCCAGACGCGTGGTGTCGGAGTTGAAGATGTCCGCCCGGCGGCTCCCGCGGAGCGGAGTGTAGTTCGAGAACTGGGTGGTCTGGCTGAGGGCGGCGATGGCGTCGACCGAGAAGTTGATGTCCTGCGGGCGGGTGCGCAGGTGCGGCCACTGGAAGACGCCTTCCAGGTTCAGGTACGGCATCGCGGGATCGTTGAGCGCCTGGGACAGCGAGTTCGCGACGTTGCTGTCGTTTTGATCGGTCTCGAGCAGGATGACGGCCTGGCCATTGCGGGAGCCGAGAGCGGAGTAGACGTCGCGGAGCTTCGTGTAGACGCTCGTGCCCCCGGTCCCCGTGTTGTCATAGAAGCTGGCGGCCCAGTACGCGGGGATGCTCCAGCCATACTGTCCTTGCCATTGACTGTACCAGCTGATCATCTTCGAGATGCGCCATCCCTCGGCGACGAAGGAGAACCCCATCGTGTCCGCGGCGCCGTACGTGGTCAGGTAGTCGCCATAGAGGTGGCGCAGGTATTCTTTGTAACAATCCCCATCGGGGCACTTTCCTTGACACGTCCCATCGGCACAGCGCGCGCGCTGTCCCAATGCAATGAAGTCGACACCGGCCTGTTCCACGCCGAGATCCACGAGGAGGTCGATCCCGGAGCCCTGGAGGTTATTCTTGATGAGCGTGCGCGTGTTGGCGATGAAGTTCCAGTTGTTCTGGTAGATGGCCTCGTTCCATGTCTGGGCGCCGGAGACGTAGGTCCATCCGAGCGGATCGCTCCCGCCGGAAGGCGCGAAGCGCACGACCACCCGCTTGAAGCCCTGGCCCTTCACGTAGTTCAAGATGGCGTTCAGGTTCTGTTGATGCAGCGCTGAGAGCTGTCCCGTCTGGCTATTGACCAGGTGGCCATACACGTTGTCGTTTCTGCCATCCGGGTCCCCCGTCGCGGTGAAGTCGGCAAAGAAGATATCGAGCAGGAAGTCGCTCTGCCCTGAGGTGCGCATGGCCGCGATCTGGGTCTGCACGGTGCCCGGCGCGAGATCGTAGGTGCCGACGACGGGGCGGACGTTGAGGGCCGGCAGGTAGAAGCGGTTGTTGTTCGTCGGGTCGTCGTCCCCGAGCGAGTAGAGGACGTAGTTCGTGCCGCCGCTATTGATCCGCGGGCTCGCTCCCGCCACGGCGGCGGTGCGCTCTGCGGCCGCTTCAATGGACGGCTCGCGATCCCTTACGCCGAAGCAGGCCATTTGGGTGAGGGTGAGAAACGACAAGGCTGAGCCGATGACTGTATCGAGACGCATGATGGTGATCCTTTCTCTCTGGAGGTTCGTGCTGATTGCAGCGGACGCGTTGTATCGCCCGCGCCGCGCGCTCGCGCCGTCCCTGAGCAATGCCTGGGCCATAAGATCTGCGCCGTGAAGCGCTGCGTCCGCGGGGTGTCTCGTCACGCGCCACCCGGCGACCGGGGTTGTCAAGAGCGCCTACGTCTCGAATGAGCCTGGAAAATGATGGGGGGACGGGGCTCGGGAGGGGACGCTACGCCTTCTCAGCGGCGAGGGCGCGTTACTGGGATCTTCGTGTTCCAGGAACCGGTCCATGAACCTGTTCCATGGCCCCCCCACCGACTCGACGTGTGGGCCTGTCCGGAGGGGGATGGGTGGGATGGGGCTTACGCGGCGTGAGGCTCGGGGCCGCGGGAGAGGTCGTGGGGGCTTACGCCGGGGTGGCGGAGGTGGCGGAGGTGGCGGCGAGGGCCTCGGCCGGAGCGGCCGGAGCGACCGGAGCCACAGGAGCCGCGGCGGCGGTGGGTGCAGACGCCTGCGAGGTGGGAGGCGTGGCGGGGGGCGTGGTCGGCGGCTTGGACGGCGCGCCTTCGTCACTCACCTCGGGCGCCCGGTGGATCTCTGCCAGATCGTCGAAGATCTCGGACATCCGCTCGGTCTGTCCGCGCAGGCGCAGGACCGATTCGACCAGCAACTTGAGCGCGGCATAGACGGTGAGCCAGTTCGCGCGCGCGGCCTGGACCTCGGGGGTCATCTGGCGCCGCCCCGCGCGCGCTTCGCGCACTTGACGGTCCAAGGCCTCGAGCGCCATGTGCGCCGCCTTGACCTCCGCCATTCGCTGCATGGCTTCGGGGAGGCTCTCCCTCTCCTTGTCGAGCACGGTGAGCGCATGGGACAGGACGCCCAGGAGCTTGGAGGAGCGGACGCGCACCGCCTTCGAGGTGCTCTGCCGCCCGATGAGGGTCTGGCGGATGCGGGCGCCGTCGGGCTGTGACTCGATGTAGCTCACCAGGCGGCGGAGCACGTCGCGCGCCGACTCGACCCGGTCGGCCTCACCACCGGCGCGCTTGAACGTGGTGGCGACGAGTTGTCCGGCACGACCGAGCGCCTGGGAGACGAGCTCGGTGGCCGTCAGCATGCGCCCCGACATGGTGCGGAGCACCGGGTCGTAGTCGGGCTCGAGACCGAGGATGACGCTCTCGATCTGGCGCACGGCAAAGGGTCCATAGGAAAGGGTTTCGTGGGGAGCGATGTATGTGTCAGCCATGCCGGAAGGTCTGACCGAGATTTTTTGAGGGGCAACCGGAAATTCACCGTGTGGTTGCAGGGGGACCGGCAAGGGAGCGTGACGTAAGGTAATTTTTTCTTTGCGCGTAGAAGATTTTTTTCCTGGCCGTCTCACCCTCGCTCGCGTTGGTGATCTGGCCCCTATAATCCCGGCTCTGGAGATCCCTCCCGTCCCTTGCGGGGCCTCCGGTGGCGATGACGGCAAGGCACCGATCCATGTTTCCGGCCCGCCGCAGTCCGCGCGCCTTCTTCTTGTGCCTGGGCTTCCTGGCCGGTTGCGCTCGCGGTGTGCCGGTGGCCTATCGGCCCGCGCCGGAGGCCCCGTGCCTCGCCGGCCGCTCGCGGCCTGCGAGATCGCGCCCGCCCTGCATGAGGAGCCGCGCGTGCGCGCCTGCGCCGCCGCGGCGCCCGTGCCCGAGGACTGCGTCGGCGCCGCGCAGGACCTGCTCGATGGGCTCGTCCTGCCCCGGAATCCCCGTCTGGCCGCGACGTTGCTCGGCCGCGCCTGCGCCGCCCGCGATCCACCGGGCTGCATCGGCCTCGCCCGGCTCCACGAGCGGGGGCAAGGCGCGCCGCGCGACCTCGTGCGCGCGGTCGAGCTCTATCAGGAGGCGTGTCACGAGCACGAGGCGGAGGGGTGTGACCGTCTCCGGACGCTCGAGCGCCACGAACCCGGCCTGCGCCGGCTCCTCGCCGGCGCCGCCGCGTTCCATCGCGCCGCCTGTGACGGCGGCCAGAGGGAGGGCTGCGATCGGCTCGGCCAGCTGTATCGCGACGGGCTCGGCGGGCCGCGCAGCGCCCGGCGGGCCGATGCGCTCTACCTCAAGTCCTGCGCCGCGGGCCTGGCCATCGCCTGCGACCGGCGTGGACAGCTCAAGGAGGGCCGCGTGCTCGGCCGTCCGGCCCGCGACATGGCCGCCGAGTTCTACCGCCGCGCCTGCGACGCCGGCGAGCCTCGCGCCTGCATGCATCTCGCCCTCGTCGCCGGCGTTCAGGCCAGCCCCTCGCTCCCCCCGGACAGGCCGGAGACGCGACCGCCTGGCTCGAGCGAGCCTGCCAGCTCGGCCTGGGCCAGGGCTGCTACGACCTCGGCGAGCACCTGCTCGTGCCGGTCCTCTCGCAGGGGACCCAGGGGGGACAGGCGGCCCTGCCGGAGTCCCCCGAAGCTGTGGCGCTGAGGCCCAAGCCGCAGGCGAGCGGCGCCGGCGCCGCGAGCAGGCCGCCGCCTATGCCCGGGGCTGCGACCTCGGCTTCGCCGAGGCTTGCCGCCGCCTGGCCGATATGTACCGCGGGGTCTACATCGTGGGCTCATCGGCCGTGCCGCTCGCGGGGCCCCCTCTCAAGGAAGATCCCGAGGCGGCCGTGGCCTGGGCCACCAAGGGCTGCATCCAGGGTGGCCCGCACTCCTGCCTCTGGCTCTTCGAGGTGGCGCCCTCGCTCATCCCCCTGGCGGCGCCCCGCGGCTACTTGTCGCGCCTCGCACCCGGGTTCCAGAAGGACGCCGCGCTCGCCTGCCGCCAGGGCCATCGCCTCTCGTGCGCGCGCATCGAGGGCCTCCTCCTCACCGACTCACCGAGCTCCGGCCGGTCTTTGGCATCGAGGGCACGCCCGTGCCGACCCCGCCCCCGGGCCGCCGCGCCCTCACCCGGGCCTGCGCTCGCGGGGACGCCCTGCTCTGCTATGTCCTCGGCCGGCACCGCGCGCGCGGGGACCACGGCCTGCCCTACCGGCCCGCGGAGGCCCTGGGCCCGCTCCAGAAGGGCTGCGACCCCGGCGTGGAGGACGCCTGCGCCGAGCGGGCCCGGCTGTACCGCCGCGGCCAAGGCGTCCAGGAGGACCTCGCCCGTTCGGCCGCCTTCCTCGACCGCGCGTGCCAGGGCGGGGATGCCGCCGCGTGTCATGAACGCGCCTGGATGCTGCGCCGCGACCCCGGGGCCGCCCCAGACCCGACGCGCGAACAAGAGCTCCTACGCCGGGCCTGCCAGCTCGGTCACCGCCCCAGCTGCCGGCCGGCATCATCTACATCATCATCATCTACTACTAGATGATCCGGAGCCCCCCTCTCCTAGCGCAGGGAGGGCCGCCCGGAGAGCGCTCGTCCCGTCGCACAGCGGCATCAGCGATGCCTCGATGGCCTACCAGCCGATGCTTGACTCTCCGAGGTAGCCCGCTATAGTTACGGGCGCTGATTGATGAACTCACCGGAGTCCGCGCGTGGCGCTGAAACCGACAGGGCGGTGGCGAGGAGGCCTCGGGACGGCGACATGATACTCGGCGATATCCCGGTGGACCCGTTCCACCACGTCTTTCTCCGAACAGCCAGCACCTCTTTTTTTGGGTCTTACGGACCTCGTACGTACTCGTGCGGCCCGAGATGCCGCGGAGGAGTCAATGCAGGGACTTGCCGAGTTTTTTGAACACGGTGGTATCTTCATGTACTTCAACGTCGTTTGCTCCGCGGTGACGATCGCCATCATCGTGGAGCGCACCATCTTTTTCCTCGGAAAGGGATCGGTGAACGCCCGCGCCTTCCTCGAGCAGCTACGCAAGCTCATCTCCGCCAACAACGTGGACCGCGCGGTCAAGCTCTGCTCGGCCACCGAGGCGCCGGTCGCGCGCGTGGCCAAGGCCGGCCTCATGCGCATGTCCAAGGGTGAGGCGGCGGTCGCCACCGGGATCGAAGAGACGATGGCGGACGTGACGCCCGAGCTCAAGAAGCGCGTCGCCGCCCTGTGGTCGGTCGCCAACATCGCCACCCTCCTCGGTCTCCTTGGCACCATCAACGGCCTCATCCATTCTTTCGCCGCCGTCGGTTCGGCCAGCCCCGAGCAGCGCTCGGCGCTCCTCTCCAAGGGCATCGCCGAGGCCATGTACAACACCGCGTTCGGCCTCGGCATCGCCGTCACCTGCATGATCGGCCACGTGTTCCTCTCCGCGGCGGCCAAGAAGCAGGCGAGCGAGCTCGAGACCTTCTCTCTCAAGCTCGAGAACCTCCTGTCCGAGAACACCCCCCACTCCTCGGGCGTGCAGCAGGGGACGGGCGGGCGTTAAGCTGCTCCATTCCCTTGGGCTTTGGCGCCCGCGCCCGTCGCGGGCGGGAAAGCGGTGGGATCCGTGACGATCGGCAAGCTCCGCGCAAAGATCCGCAAGCTCCACGAGGAGCATGAGGATGAGGAGATGGAGAACGGGGAACTCAACCTCGTTCCCTATCTCGATATCGTGACCAACGTCATCATGTTCCTCATGATGACCACCACCTTCGCCGCCGCGATGGCCAGCATCAACGTCTCGTCGCCGTCCATCGGCGCCCGCGGCGCGCAGGACCAGGCCGATACCCAGACCAAGCAGGACCTGAACCTCACCGTCTCGATCTCGGACAAGGGCTTCATCATCGCCGCCTCGGGCGCGGTGCTCTACGAGAACGACGTGCCCGGGAAGCTGCCGACCCTGCCCAACAAGGCGAGCGACTACGACTACGTCGGCCTGACCCAGAAGATGAAGCTCATCAAGGACAACTTCCAGGACGAGACCAAGGTGATCATCAACGCGAACCCCGATATTCGCTATGAGATCGTGGTCAATGCGATGGACGCCATCCGGCAGGAGGGGCCGCGGCTCCTCTTCCCCGACGTGGTCCTCGCGGCAGGTGTGAACTGATGTCGGCGCAATCCGAACCCCAGGCCGCGCCGCCCCCGGCGGGCCGCAAGGAGGTGAGCCGCCGCGACGCGCGCAAGGCCCTGACCCGCATCGCCTCGGCCCTGCGCGAGGGCGGCGACGTGAGCCACCTCAACATCACGGCCATGATGGACATGATGTCCATCCTGCTCGTGTTCATGCTCAAGCAGTTCGCGGTCGCCCAGGCGAGCATGAGCGTGTCGAGCGACATGCAGCTGCCCAAGTCGACCTCCGCGCTCAAGCCGCAGGTCTCGGTGAACGTGACCGTGACGCAGGGCGCCATCATTGTGGAGGGCGACGCCGTGGCGTCGGTGCGCAACGGCGCGGTGGACTCGAGCAGCAAGCGCGACGGCGTAAACGGCTACTACATCACGCCGGTGGTGGACACGCTGCAGAAGCACGCCAACCGCCTGAAGAAGATCTCGGGCCTGGGCGGCACGCCGTTCGACGGCTCGATGCTCCTCCTCGTGGACAAGAACATCCCCTACCGGCTCGTGACCGAGGTGCTCTACTCGGCGGGACAGGCGGAGTTCCGCAACTACCGCCTGGTCGTCCTCTCCAAGTCGGGCGAGTAGAAGAGAAGCCCATCCCCTGCACAGTCCCTGACGCAACTCCGCTGCTGTACAGGCCCCATGCCAGCGCGGTAGCGGCTTGACGGCCTGTGCCCCATATGGTACCAGCCTGACCGCAATTTCCCCGGCGATATCGTTCGCCTTTCAATTCTTGTTCCCCAATCCAGGACTTGGAGGTCAGTTACAGATGGGTCCCAATCTCATGCATAGAGTGTCCCGTGAGCCGGAAGCGCGGCTCGCTGCCCGGCGCGGCATCGTCCGGCGCGGTCACTCGCTCCTCATCGCCGCCGCCACGGTCCTGGGGGTGCTCTTGCAGAGCCAGATGGCGCGGGCGAGCGAGCTCGATCTGGACCTGCCGGACTTCGCCGCGGTCCAGTTCTTCGGGGGTACGAGCGGCCGGGCCCTCCTCATGGTGGGCCTCCTCGTGTGCGCGCTGGGCCTCATCTTTGGCCTGGTCATCTACAGCCAGCTGAAGAACCTCCCCGTCCACCGGTCGATGAGGGAAATCTCGGAGCTCATCTACGAGACCTGCAAGACCTACCTCCTCACCCAGGCCAAGTTCATCGCCGTCCTCTGGGTATTCATCGCCGTCATCATGGGGATCTACTTCGGCGGCCTGCAGGGCAAAGACTTCGGCGTGGTGCTGGTCATCATCCTGTTCAGCGTCATCGGCATCGCCGGGTCGGCGGGCGTGGCCTGGTTCGGCATCCGGGTCAACACCTTCGCCAACTCGCGCACCGCGTTCGCGAGCCTCAAGGGCAAGCCCTTCCCGACCTACGCGATCCCGCTCAAGGCCGGCATGAGCATCGGCATGCTGCTCATCTCGATCGAGCTCTTCATGATGCTCGCGATCCTCCTCTTCATCCCGCACAACTGGGCCGGCCCGTGCTTCATCGGCTTCGCCATCGGCGAGTCGCTCGGCGCCTCGGCGTTGCGCATCGCGGGCGGCATCTTCACCAAGATCGCCGACATCGGCTCGGACCTCATGAAGATCGTCTTCAACATCAAGGAGGACGACGCGCGCAACCCGGGCGTCATCGCCGACTGCACGGGCGACAACGCGGGTGACTCGGTGGGGCCGAGCGCCGACGGCTTCGAGACCTACGGCGTGACCGGCGTCGCGCTCATCACCTTCCTCCTGCTTGCGCCCGGCCTGACGCCGGACCTCCAGGTCAAGCTCCTGGTGTGGATCTTCGTCATGCGCATCGCGATGATCATCGCCTCGGGCGTGTCCTATCTCATCAACGAGACCATCGCCAAGGGACGTTACGGCGACGCCGACAAGATGAACTTCGAGGCGCCGCTCACCTTCCTCGTGTGGCTCACCTCGGCCATCTCGCTCGTCGCCACCTTCGTCGTCTCCTATCTCCTCATCGGCGACCTCGGCGGCGGCACGCTGTGGTGGCAGCTCTCGATCATCATCAGCTGCGGCACCCTGGCCGGCGCCATCATCCCCGAGGTGATCAAGGTGTTCACCTCGACCGAGTCCGGGCACGTGCGCGAGGTGGTGACCGCATCGCGCGAGGGCGGGGCCTCGCTCAACGTGCTCTCGGGCCTCACCGCGGGCAACTTCAGCGCCTACTGGATGGGCATCGTGTTCGTCGTCCTGATGGGCATCGCCTATGGCGTGAGCACGATGGAGCTTCACGCCGTGCTCCAGGGCGGCGGCACCTCGGCCACCATCGCCAGCATGACCGCGCCGGTGTTCGCCTTCGGCCTCGTGGCCTTCGGCTTCCTCGGCATGGGCCCGGTGACCATCGCCGTCGACTCCTACGGTCCGGTCACGGACAACGCGCAGTCGGTCTACGAGCTGTCGGTGATCGAGACGCTCCCCAACATCCAGGCCGAGATCCAGAAGGACTTCGGCTTCCAGGTGAACTTCGAAAAGGCCAAGCACTACCTCGAGGAGAACGACGGCGCCGGCAACACGTTCAAGGCCACGGCCAAGCCCGTGCTCATCGGCACCGCGGTGGTCGGCGCCACGACCATGATCTTCTCCATCGTGCTCGCGCTCACGAACAAGCTCACCGGCGACCTCGGCAACCTGTCCATGTTGCACCCGCCGTTCCTGCTCGGCCTCATCACCGGCGGCGCGGTCATCTACTGGTTCAGCGGCGCCACGACCCAGGCCGTGTCCACGGGCGCCTATCGGGCGGTCGAGTTCATCAAGGCCAACATCAAGCTCGAAGGCAGTGAGAAGGCCTCGGTGTCCGACTCGAAGAAGGTGGTCGAGATCTGCACCCAGTACGCGCAGAAGGGCATGTTCAACATCTTCCTCACGGTGTTCTTCTCGACCCTGGCGTTCGCCTGCCTCGAGTCCTACTTCTTCATCGGCTACCTCATCTCGATCGCCATCTTCGGCCTGTATCAGGCGCTGTTCATGGCCAACGCCGGCGGCGCATGGGACAACGCCAAGAAGGTCGTGGAGGTGGAGCTCAAGGAGAAGGGCTCGCCGCTGCACGCCGCCACGGTGGTCGGCGACACGGTAGGCGACCCCTTCAAGGACACCTCCTCGGTGGCCATGAACCCGGTCATCAAGTTCACGACCCTGTTCGGCCTCCTGGCCGTGGAACTGGCGGTGCAGCTGACCGAGAAGGGTTATGGCAACGTGACCCACATCCTGGCGGGGGTGTTCTTCGTCATCTCGACGGTGTTCGTGTACCGCTCCTTCTACGGCATGCGCATCGCCACTGCGGCGGTGCAAAGCGCCCCGGCCGCCTCGGCTGCGCCCTCGCGCCAGCACGGCTGAGCGTCCTCCTGTTCCAGGGGGACTCGCCGGTCCCCCTGCCGCTCCCGCCTCCCGCCTCCCGCCATCCCTTCTCCCTCGTTCCTTTACGCCCCTCCCCAAGACCGAACCGCGCGAGCGTTTCCGTCTGGGTGCCAACAAGATCTGGCCTAACGGGAATTTTCTCTTATAGCCTGAGGGTACCACCCAAGCCCCCTCATGCCGCCCTTGCGCTTGCTTGCTCTCTGGCTGCTGCTCGCCGCCTCCTCCGGCCTGGCGATGGCGGCCCCTGCGCCGGGAGCGCAATCGCCGGACGACCGGCAGAAGTCGATCACCGCGGTGCGCGTCGCCCGGCCCCCGGTGATCGACGGCCGCCTGGAGGACGAGGCCTGGCACCACACGCAGCTCGACGAGCGATTCACCCAGAACTTCCCGGACGCCGGCCGGCCCCCCTCGGAGAAGACCGAGCTCTACGTCGTCTACGACGATCGCGCGCTCTACTTCGGCGTGCGCTGCCACGACAAGCACCCGGGCCAGACGACCGAGTGGCTCACGCGCCGCGACCGGGAGACCAACGCCGACAAGATCTCCATCGACATCGACTCCAAGAACGATCACGTCTCGGCCTACCACTTCGACGTCAACGTCTCGGGCGTCCTGACCGACGGCGTGCGGTTCAACGACACGGATTACACGAGTGACTGGGACGGCCTGTGGAACGCCGTCACCCGCCGTGACGCCGAGGGCTGGAGCGTCGAGGTGCAGATCCCGTGGCGCACGCTGCGGTTCACCGCCGGGACCAAGACCATGGGCTTTCAGGTCCGGCGCCACCTGCCACGGCGCCAGGAGATCGACGCCTGGGCCTTCATCCCGCGCGACATCCGGGGCGAGGTGAGCCGGTATGGCCACCTCCTCTCCAAGGGAGACCTCGGCCCCGCGCGCCTCATCCAGATCGCCCCCTATGTCAGCGCGAGCCTGGGCATCCGTAGCGGTGAGGACACGGGCGACCGCGTGCGCGTCACGCCCAACGCGGGCGCGGACCTCAAGGTGGGCCTGACCTCCGGCCTCACCCTGGACGCCACGCTCAACCCCGACTTCGGGCAGGTCGAGGCCGACCAGGCGCAGCTCAACCTGAGCACGTTCGAGCTGTTCTACCCGGAGAAGCGCCCCTTCTTCCTCGAGGGGGTGGACCTCTTCGCCACGCCGCTGCAGCAGTTCTACACCCGGCGCGTGGGGCGGGCGCCGCGGGACCCGGAGCTGCAGGATGGCGAGGAGCTGGTGGACTCGCCCACGTCTGGACGGATCTGGGGGGCGGTCAAGCTGACCGGGCGCCTGGCCCCCCGTCTATCGATCGCCGTGCTCGATGCCGTGTCGGCCCGGCAGACGGCCAGCGTGCGCCGCGCCGATGGCACGCTCGATCGGCGCCGCCTCGCCGACCCGCTCTCGAACTTCGCGGTGCTGCGCCTGCGCAGCAACTTCGGCAACTCCTACGTCGGGGTCACGGGCACGGCGGTCAACCGCTTCGAGCAGCGGGGCGATGGCGCGGCCTGCGGCCGGCCGCGGTGCACGAGCGATGCGTACACGCTCGGGGCCGACGCGCGCCTCGCGACCCAGAGCGGCACCTGGGGGGGCGAGGTGCATGCCGTCATGAGCCGCATCGAGCATGGCCCGGATCGCGAGCGCCCCGACGGCACCGTCGTGCGACCCGGCGATACCGGCTGGGGCCTGCAGGTCGCCGGCGGCAAGCAGGGTGGCGAGCACGCGCTCTTCCATGTCGAGTACTTCGCCGCCAGCCCGTCGCTCGACCTCAACGACGCCGGCTTCCTGCGCCAGGCCAACGTGCACCGCAGCGCGGCCAACTTCGTCTTGCGCTCGACCAAGCCGCGCGGCCCCACGTTGGAGGGAAACTGGGAACTGTTCACGGACCATGAGTATTCGTGGGACGGCGTGCGCCGGCGCACCGGGGTGGGCAACTGGGGCTGGGCGCGCTTCCGCAACTTCTGGCAGCTCGGCACCGGCTTTGGCTACAACCTGCGCGCCTACGACAACCGCGAGGCGCGCGACGGCGCCCGCGTCGAGCGCGCGGGCATCGCCTGGTGGGGCCTGTACTTCCGCACCGACCCGCGCCGCCGCGTGGTCGTGAGCTACGACGGCGAGGTGGGCATCAAGGGGCGCAACCAGCCCTACGCCAACGGCCGCCTGACCCTCTCGCTCCACCCCCTGCCGCACGTGGAGCTCGACATCGCCCCCGGCTTCGATCACAGCGCCCGCGACCCGCGCTGGTACGCGACCGAGGATCTGCCCGATGGCGCGCGGCGCTACCGGTTTGGCGCGCTCGACTCCACCTCCTTCGATGTGACGCTGCGCGCGACCTACACCTTCACCCCGAAGCTCACGCTGCAGGCCTATGCTCAAGTCTTCCTGGCCAGCGGTCACTACTCGGCCTACCGTTCGATCGTCGCCGGCAGCGTGGGCGGCGTGCACCCGGTGCTGCCGCTGAGCGGCTTCACCAACGATCGTTGCCCGTATACGGCGGTCGCGGGGGGCGGTTGCGACCCCACGTCCTCGCCTGATTTTCGCGATGGCGCCATCAACGCGAACCTCGTGCTGCGCTGGGAGTACCGGCCCGGCTCGACCCTCATCGTCGTGTACTCCCACGCCCAGTCGCAACGGCCGTTCCTCCCCGAGGTCGAGGGCGCCGGCCGTCTGGGGCTGCAGTTCTTCAACCGCTCGCCGGGCATCGACATCTTCCAGATCAAGCTGAGCTATCTCTGGGGCTGAAGGGGCATCCACCTGGACTCTCGGCGTCACGACTACGGGCGCAATTTGACCCCTAGCGACGGCTCGCATACCCTCCGCGTCGTGCCTGCACCGCCCCGCAAGAAACCTCTCATCACGGCCAATCAACTCACCATCGCCCGCCTGGCCCTGCTCCCCCTCGGCTCGTGGCTCCTCTATCAAGGCGAGCACGGCCAGCACATCGCCCTCTACTTCATGACCCTCGTCGGCTGCACCGACTTCGTCGACGGGTACCTGGCGCGTCGCTACGGCGCCACCGTGCTCGGCGGCCTCATGGACCCGATCGCCGACAAGGTGTTCATCGCCGCCGTCTTCCTGCCCATGATCGATCTCCAGTGGCTCCCCATGCCGCTCATCCTGCTCGTGTTCCTGCGCGAGTTCGTGATCACGGCGGCGCGCACCACCTACTCGCGGCGCAACGTCCAGCTCAAGACCTCCTACCTCGCCAAGATCAAGACCTGGTACCAGATGATCACCTCGGGCCTCCTCTTCCTCCTGCGCGTCTACCCCCCGGCGGTGCGCTGGATCGCGGTGGCCATGTTCTTCGGGCCCGGCCTCCTCGGCCTCATCATCACCTACGTCCGCAAGCGCGAGATCTGGAAGGGCGGCGTCGCCTTCATGGTCTCGTTCGCCGGCTTCTACGCCGTCACCTACGTCACCACCGTCGAGCAGCTATCGGTGGGCCTCGGCTGGGCCGTGGTGGCCATCACCTGGGCCTCGGGCGGCGCCTATCTCTTCGGCCTGCGCCAGCTGGCCGGGCGGCCCCTCGACGCGCATGACCTCGTGCGCCTGTTCGGCGCGGTCGCGCTGCCCACCCTGACGTGCCTGCTCATGGTCACCGGACAGGCCCCGAGCTGGGCGCTCATCGTCACGGTGTCCCTCGAGTTCGCCGTCGGCGGCCTGGACAACCTCCTGGCGCACCACGAGCTCCTCACCACCTGGTACGGCTGGGGCGCGCGCGTGCTGTCGCAGGCCGCGCTGCTCGGCGGCGCGCTCTACCTGGCCCATCGACAGGACGCCCCCGGGCTGGTCGCGCTGCTCGTCTATGCGGCGCTGGCCGTGACCGCGATCTCCGTGGGCATCGCCTTCGGGCGCAGCCGCCACGTCTACCTCGGCGAACGCGCCAACCGACCTTCGCGCGCCTGAGCCGAGCGGCATTGGGCCACGCGGCCCGCACCCCCAATGTGGTAACCTCTGCCCTTCTATTTCCGAAGGGACGAGGGATTCATGGCCACAGTGGACCTCAGCACGGTCGTCAACGGCATGAAGTTCGAAAACCCGTTCATGCTGGCCTCGGGCCCGCCCGGGACCAACGCTCGCGTCATCGCCAAGAGCTACGACCTCGGCTGGGGCGGCGTGGTCATCAAGACCATCAGCCTCGAGGCGAGCAAGGTCATCAACACCGTGCCGCGCTACGGCAAGCTGCGCTCGCGCGAGACCAACGAGGTGGTGGGCTTCGAGAACATCGAGCTCATCTCCGACCGCCCCTTCGACGTGTGGCTCGACGAGCTGCGCCAGCTCAAGAAGCACTACCCGAACAAGATCCTCATCGCCTCCATCATGGAGGAGTATCGCCGCGAGGCCTGGCACGAGATCGTGCGCCGCACGCAGGAGACGGGCGTCGACGGCTTCGAGCTCAACCTGTCGTGCCCGCACGGCCTGCCCGAGCGCAAGATGGGCATGGCCATGGGCGAGGATCCGGAGCTCGTGGCCGAGGTGTGCGGCTGGGTGAAGGAGGTCTCCCGCATCCCGGTGTGGGCCAAGATGACGCCCAACGTCGGGCATGTGACCGAGCCGGCCAGCGCCGCCATCAAGGCCGGCTGCGACGGCATCAGCGCCATCAACACCATCCTGTCCGTGCTCGGCGTGGACCTCGCCACGCTGCGTCCCCTGCCCACGGTCGAGGGCTACACCGTGCCGGGCGGCTACTCGGGCCAGGCCGTGCGGCCCATCGCGCTCCGCCAGGTGATGGAGATCGCGCGCGCCCTCCCGGGCGTGCCGATCTCGGGCATGGGTGGCATCGAGACCGGGGCCGACGCGGCGCAGTTCCTCCTGCTCGGCTCACACACGGTCCAGGTGTGCACGGGCGCCATGCTCCGCGGCTACGAGATCATCGAGGAGCTCAAGACCGATCTCGCGCGTTTCATGGCCGACCACAAGTTCAACCGGCTGAGCGACTTCGTCGGCAAGAGCCTGCCCTACTTCTCGACGCACGCCGATCTCGTGACGCGGCAAAAGGCGGCCAAGGCCGAGCGCGCGGGCATGACCAACCGCGACGCCGAGACCTGGAAGGGCGCCATCGCCAAGGAGACCGACGCGCTCACCACCAACTAGAAGGACGTCCGTCCTTCCCCCGCTCGCCGCCTCGTCCGCTCGTCCCTCAGCCCGAGAACTTGTACAAGTAAGAGTCGCACACCGCCTGGTAGCCGAGGCGCTGGTAGAGCGCGTTGGTGGTCTTGTTGTCGATGTCGGTGAAGAGGAAGCAGAACCTGCTGCCCTCGTCGAGCAGCTGGCGGCTGAGCGCGGCCACGCAGGCGGCGGCGTAGCCCTTGTGCCGCTCGGCCGGCGGGGTATAGACGAAGTTCACCCGCACGCCGTTCGGCGTCGGTCCCGCCCAGGCCGCCATCGACACGGGCGGCCCCCCGTCGCCCACGTCCCAGACGAACAGCTGGCGATGCGTGATCCGACCCTCCGCCAGCGCCGCCGGTGATTGCGGCTCGTGCAAGCCGACCTCGGCCAGGAACTCATCGAACCAGCGGGTCGCCAGGTCGAGATCCGCCCGGGTGGCAGGCCGCAGGCGGCCGGGTACGGGCGCGGGCGGCACCACCGACTCGAGGGAGTAGATCCGCTGGTTCATGACACGCTGGGCCTGTCGCCCCGTGCGCGCCGCCCAGCGGTCGGCGAAGGACGAGGCGGCGAGGGCTGGACCGATGACGCCAGGCAGCCTGGCCCCGGCTGTGGCGAGGTGCTCGGCCAGCGCCGCCACCGCCTCCTCGGGCGCCGCGGTGAGGATGAGGAGGTGGGGCGGCGCCTGGATCGCCGCGGCCGTGAGCGCGCCGTCGTCTGCCTGCACGAGGCACAGGAGGGGCGGCCCCCCTGCCGGGACCTTGGGGTGGGCCTGCAGGAGCTCCCCGAGGATCCCCAGCATCAGGTTGTTCTCGGCCTCCCGCGCCACGAGAAAGACGCCCGCCCGCGCCATGAACTGCGGCGCATCCTCGACCCGGATCACGTGCATCACGATCTCTATTGTAGGGCACGCGGGCGCGGCCGGGCGAGCGCCCGCGCTCGGCCGCGCGGGCCGTCGGGGATGGCGCCGTCGAGCGTTGAAAGCCTCGGGGCGCTCTGCTAGGGTCCCGCAGCCATGGCAAGCGACAGGGAGCCGCGCCAAGAGATGTTCGTCGGTGCAATGACCGCTCTGGTGACGCCGTTCAAGGACGGCCACGTGGACGAGGCGGCGCTCGCCCGCCTGGTGGAGGAGCAGCTCGACGCCGGGATCGACGGCCTCGTACCCTGCGGCACGACCGGCGAGGCGCCTACGCTCGAGCCGGAGGAGCACGCGCAGGTGATCCGCGTCGTGGTGGAGACGGTGCGGCGGCGCGGCGCCAAGGTCCCGGTCATCGCCGGCACCGGCTCGAACTCGACCGCGCACACCATCGCCTCGTCGCGCGCCGCCCAGGCCGCGGGCGCCGACGGGCTGCTCGTGGTCACGCCCTACTACAACAGGCCCACGCAGGAGGGGCTGTACCGCCACTTCCGCGCCATCGCCGACGCGGTGCCGCTGCCGATCATCGTCTACAACATCCCGGGCCGCACGGGCTGCGACATGAGCGTCGAGACGCTCGCGCGCCTGGCCGCGGCGGAGCAGCGCATCGTCGGGGTCAAGGAGGCGACCGGCTCGGTGGCGCGCGCGCAGGAGGTGGTGCGCCGCCTCGGCGACCGGCTCGCGGTGCTCTCGGGCGAGGACGCGCTCAACCTGCCGATCTACGCCGTGGGCGGCCAGGGCTGCATCTCGGTGGTGTCGAACGTGGTGCCGCGACTCGTGGCGGACGCGTGCCACGCGGCGGCGGCCGGGGCGCTCTTCAAGGCGCGCGAGCTGCACCAGCAGACCCTCGCGCTGACCGAGGCGCTGTTCGTCGAGACCAACCCCATCCCGGTCAAGGCGGCGCTGGCCATGATGGGCACCATCGGACCCGAGATCCGGCCACCGCTCTACGCGATGAGCGGCCCGGCGCGGGAACGGCTGCGCGCCGTGCTCTCGGAGCACGGGCTCGTGTAACCGGGCGAGGGGCGGGAGGGTCGATGGAACGGCCGGCAGTGCGGGTGGTCGTCCCCGGAGCCGCGGGGAAGATGGGGCGTCAGGTGGTGCGTGTGCTGGCCGAGACGCCGGGGGTGCGCCTGACGGGAGCGGTGCAGCGGCCAGGACACCCTGCGATCGGTCAGGACGCCGGCACGCTGGCGGGCGTGGGCTCGCTCGGGGTCCCCGTCGGCGCCGATCTCGCGACGGCGCTCGGCGCGGCCGACGTGGTCATCGACTTCACCACTGCCGCGGCGACCGCGGCACTGGCGGGCGCTTGCGCCGAGCGCGGCGTGGCGCTCGTGGCGGGGACCACGGGCCTCGGCGCGGCCGAGCGGGAGGCCGTCGTGCGGGCGGCCGAGCGCGTGCCCGTGGTGCTGTCGCCCAACATGTCGGTGGGCGTGAACGTGCTCTTCGGTCTCCTCGAGATCGCGGCGCGCGCGCTCGGCGAGGGCTACGACGTGGAGCTGGCCGAGCTGCATCACCGCGCCAAGCGGGACGCCCCGTCGGGCACGGCGCTCGAGATGGCGCGTGTGCTGGCCCAGGCGCTCGGGCGAGACCTCGGCCAGGCCGGCGTCTACGGTCGCCAGGGCGACGTGGGGGCGCGCTCCACCGAGGAGATCGGCATCCTGGCGCTGCGCGGCGGCGACGTGGTGGGCGAGCACACGGCCTACTTCCTCGGGCGGGGCGAGCGGGTCGAGATCAGCCATCGCGCCTGGTCGCGCGAGATCTTCGCTCGGGGCGCGGTGCGCGCCGCGCTGTGGCTCGTCGGCCAGGCGCCCGCGCTCTACGACATGCAAGACGTGCTCGGGCTGCGGGGCTGAGCCCATGCCGACGTCGCGCTCGTCCTCGTCCCGCGGCCGACCGCGTGCCTCGTTGGCCTCGCGCCGGCCTCGGCCCGAGCCGGAGCCTGCGCCCGAGCTCAAACCCAAAGCGAGCCAGAAGAGGCGCGCCGCGGCGTCACCCGCGACCGACTTCGCCGCGCTGGCCACCGAGGCGCCGCACCCCCGCGGCGCCGCGCTGCATCGCCGCTCGACCGCCGCCGTGGTGCGCCTCCTCCTCGAGGAGGAGCAGAAGAGCCAGGCAGCGGCGCTGCGGGCCCAGGGGGCGATCGCACGCGCGGCCGAGCTCGTGGCCACGGCCCTCGAGCGCGGCGGGCGGCTCATCTACGTGGGCGCGGGCACCTCGGGTCGGCTCGGTGCGCTCGACGCGGCCGAGCTGCCGCCGACCTTCGGGCTCGATCCGGCGCGGGCCGTGGCCGTGCTCGCCGGCGGGCCCGCGGCGCTACGCCACGCGGTCGAGGGCGCCGAGGATCGCGCCGAAGGGGTGCGCCGCGCCTTCCGGCGTCTCGAGGTGGGCCCGCGCGACGTCGTGTGCGCCATCGCCGCGAGCGGCGTGACGCCCTTCGCCCGCGGGGCGCTCGACGAGGCGGTGGTGCGCGGGGCGGCCCGGATCTTCATCACCTGCACGCCGCGCGCGGCGTGGGCGGTGGAGAAGCAGGTGGACGTCCTCGTGCTCCTCGCCGTGGGCCCCGAGATGGTGGCCGGCTCCACGCGGCTCAAGGCCGGCACCGCGACCAAGATGGCGCTCAACGCCATCTCCACCGCGGCCATGGTGCGCCTCGGCAAGGTGTGGCGCGGCCGCATGGTCGACCTCGTGGCCACGAGCGCCAAGCTGCGCGATCGCGCCGTGCGCATCGTCGCCGAGCTCGCGGGCGTGGAGCGGGAGGAGGCCGCGGCGCGCCTGAGCGCGGCCGGCGGCCACGTCAAGCTGGCGCTGGCCAGCGTGCTCCTCGGCTGCGACGTGGCCGCGGCGCAGCGGCGCCTGGAGCGCGCGGGCGGGGACCTCGAGCGGGCGCTCGAGCTCAAGGGCACGAGCGCCCGTGGAGAGGGCCGACCGCGCACGCCGCCTCCGCCCCCCCCTCGGAAGCGGCGCTAGCTCGCGCGCGCCCGCGCCGTCACACGGTGCGCGGCCCGATCGGCCGGCGGAAGTTGGTGGCGGCGCCGATCAGGTAGAGGCCGGCGAGCCCCACGAGGATGTAGACGATGCGCGAGATCGCCGACATCGAGCCGAAGATGGCGGCCACCAGGTTGAAGTTGAAGACGCCGACCAGCGCCCAGTTGAGCGCGCCGATCACGACGAGGACGATGCACAGCCAGGTGAAGCCGGAGAGGTTGCGAACGTTTTCCGTGGTCATGCGACAACCCGGTGCACGCGACAGGCCAGCCCGCCCGTCCGTTCCATGTCGCCGCGACTGGATCCGCGAGGCGCCGGACGCATGCTCCTCTCCATGCAGTGGACAGAACAACTCGGGACGCTGGTCGGGGCCCTGCTGGCGCCCCTCGCGGGTGGGGCCAGTCTGCTCCGGCACGGACGGGTGCTCCATCCTTCGGGTGTGACGTATCGCGCCGAGATGGAGCCCATCGAGCAGGAGGGGTCCGTGGGCGAAGTGGCGCGGCGCCTCTCGGGGGCGGCGCTGGTGCGGCTGTCGAGCGCGCTCTGGAAACACCGGGAGTGGACGGACGTGCTCGGGGTGGCCATCCGGCTGCGCGCGACGGAGGATCCCGCCCTGGTGACGTCGCCGCAGGCGGCGCCGGGCGATCAGGATCTGCTGCTCGCCACCATCCGTCGCCCGTGGACGATGCTGCTCGCGCCGTGGACCACGCAGCAGCATGACTTCCTGGCCAACGACTACTACGGGGTGTCGCCCTTCGAGGTGGATGGCTATGGCCGGGTGGAATGGCGGCTGGTGACGTCGCGGCCGGGCCGGCCCGAGACGGGGCTCGATCGCGAGTCGCGCCTCGAGCGCGCCGTGCGCGAGGGACAGGCGGAGATGCGGCTCGAGATGCGGCCGCTCGGGTCGGAGATGGAGCACCGCTGGCTGCCCGTGGTGCGGGTCCGGCTCGTCGAACGGGTGGTGCTGGACCAGGAGGCGCTGCGCTTCTCGCCGTTCCTGGATGGGCGCGGCATCCGTCCCTATGGCTTCATCCACGCGCTGCGCCGCGCCACCTACGCGGCCAGCCAGGCCGGACGGCAGCTGGCGGAGCGCGCTGAGGAGCGACGACGCGCGCTGCATGAGGTGACGCAGGAGTAAGGGGGGGAGCCTCCCTGCTGCGCGACATCCCAGCGGGCTGCGAGGTGCTTTACGCTGTTGTGCGGGGAGGTCGATCGAACGGCCCGGAGTGAGTCCGGGAGCCGCTGCGGTCCTGCTCCAGGCCGCTGAGGTCTTGTCACGGGCTGCTGAGGTCTTGTCCCGGGCCGCTGAGGTCTTGCCCCGGGCCGCTGAGGTCTTGTCACGGGCTGCTGAGGTCTTGCCCCGGGCTGCTGAGTTCTTGCCTCCGGGTGCTGAGGACCATGCTCTTGCTGCTGAGGACCGCCCTTCGGCTGCTGAGGACCACCTTTCGGCTGCACAGGACCGTCCTTCGGCTGCTGAGGACCGTCTTTCGGCCGCGGGACCGCATCGGACCTGCGCCGGTTTCCCGTTTCTGCCGCCGAGCTGAAAAGGTGCCATGCCGGCCCCGGCGGAGAGCGCAAAGCGTGATAGCATGGCTCTCGTGCGGCCGTCGGATGCGTGGGGGCATAGGGAACCCGGCACCTCGGGCACGCGGGTCGCGCGCCGTGTCGCGGAGGAGGGCTGAGCGTGGCGGCACGGACGCTCGCCGACCTCCTGTGCGAGTCGGGCGTGACCGACGAGACGGAGATCCGATCGGCCGCCCGGCGGGCACGCCAGGAGGGGACCTCTTTCGTGCGCGCGCTCCTCGCCGAGGGGCGGCTCGGGGAGGATGAGCTCATCGAGACGCTGGCGCGCCGGCTGCGGGTGCCGCGGGTGGATCCGGAGACGGCGTTCGTGGAGCCGGACGCGGTGCGGGAGGTCGGCTACGACCTCGCGGTGGCGCGCTGCCTCTTGCCGCTCGCGCTCGAACGGCAGGCCGGGCGGCGGGTGTTGCGGGTGGCCATGGCGGATCCCCTCGACCGGGAGACGATCGCCGAGCTCGAGTCCTCGACCGGCTGCCGGGTGGAGGTCGAGCTGGCCGCGCCGTCGGCCCTCGAGCCGGCGATCGAGCGGGCCTACCGCGGCATGGTCACCAAGATGATCCCGCGGCGGGGCGTGCGCGAGCCGGGGCCGGCCACGGATTTGCCGGAGGTGGCGACCGAGCCGAGCTACCGCATCGAGGACAACGCGCCCCTCGATGTGCGCCTGCGCGCCCTGGTGACGCTGCTCATCGACAAGGGGCTCCTCACCGAGCCCGAGTATCGCGCGGCCGTGCGCCGCCTGCTCGACGCCGAGAGCCAGGACTGACCGTTCTGCGCGCCGGTGTCGTCCGGTGTCGTCCAGTGTAATCGTCGAGTCTGGCGCTGGTCGGAGGCGGAGGGGCCGTGCTAGGCTTCCTGCATGTCGACGTGCGGGACGGCGACGCCAGCGAGGTCGGTGGCAAGAGATCGCTGGGTGGAGTCAGGGCACGGGGGGATGCGCTCGAATCCGAGGGGCCCCATGGGCAGGGCCGGGGCCAGGGGGCGTTGAGCGCGCCAGGGGTCGGCGGTGGCGGGGCCTGTGGGCACGCGCTGTCCCGGTGACGACATGAATCCTGTGAGCTTGCTTGGCTTGAGGAGTGAGTTGAATGAAGGCACAGTTCTGTCCTCGTTGCGGGCACGAGAACCCGAATGACGCGAAGTTTTGCCCGGCCTGCGGCAGTCCCCGATGGGTGGAGGGGACGGACCCCCTGCACGCCACCTTGCTGACCGGGCGGTACCGCCTCCTCGACAAGATCGACGAGAGCTCGGTGGGGCCGCTCTACCGCGCCGAGGATCGCGAGCTCGGGCGTCCCGTGGCGGTGCGGCTGCTCGATCCCGCGCTCACGCTCGACGAGGCCGCGCTCGGGCAGGTGCGCTCCGAGATGCAGCTCATGGGGGCCCGCGCCGGCGAGCAGCTCGTGCCGCTCCTCGACTTCGGCCGCACGGACGAGGGCCGGCTGTTCGTGGTGATGATGTCCCCCGAAGGGGACTCGCTGCGGGAGGCGCTCGATCGCGAGGTGCAGCTCGCCGTGCCGCGGGTGATCGACATCCTGCAACAGATCGCCGAGGCGCTCCGTGGGTCCCACGAGAGCGGCTGGATCCACGGCGACTTGCGCCCGAAGAACGTGCGCCTCGTGCCCCTCGGCTCCGCGGGGGCGACGGGGACCGGAGCCACCCGGGGCGGCGGCAAGGACATCGTCCGGCTGCTCGACTTCGGGTTGGCGCAGCTCCTCTCCGGCGCGCAGTCCGGGGCGGCCTCGCCGCGGCTCACCTATGGCGATCCGCATTACATGGCGCCCGAGCAAGCGCTCGGCGAGGCGGTCGACGGCCGGGCGGATCTCCACGCCCTGGGCGTCCTCGGGTACGAGATGCTCGTCGGCGAGCTGCCCTTCGCGGGCGCCCATCCGGGGGAGACTCTGGAGCGGCTGCTCAGCACGCAGCGTCCCTCCGCGCGCGCGCGGCGCCCTGAGTGTCCCGAGTGGCTCGACGCGCTCTTGCAGCGGGCCATGGCGCGCCGGCCCGAGGAGCGACTCTCCAGCGTGACCCAGCTGCTCGGATACCTTGGCCGGGGCGGCGAAGCGACGCCGGTGGAGCTCGTGGCCGAGAGGGCTCGCTCGGGCGTGGCCCCGGGCGGAGAGGCGACGGTGCGGCGCGAGCCCGTATCGGGCGCGGCGCCGCTCGTGGGCGATCCCGTCATCGTGCAGCCCGAGGGCGGCCCGGTGAGCGGGGCCTCGGTGGTGGCGCTGGCCGAGTCGGAGAGCGCCATG
>DATAGU010000064.1:0-10523 GCA_036263495.1 Polyangia bacterium
CGAAGCCACCCACCGACCCGTCACCCACTCTTTCGACACCGCGCGAGCCCCCGGGTTCTCGCGCCCCCACTCAAACCCCACATCTAAGGTCCCGTACGAGCAAGGCGCGCGGTGGTGTTAGACTGCGGCGCCATGTCCCTCCGCATCTACGACACCCTGCGCCGGCGCAAGGTGGAGTTCGAGCCCACCGACCCTCAGCACGTGCGCATGTACGTCTGCGGGCCCACCGTCTACGGCCCGCTCCACGTCGGCAACGCGCGCCCGCTCGTGGCCTACGACGTCGTCTACCGCTACCTCCGGCGCCGCTACCCCCAGGTCACCTACGTCCGCAACATCACCGACGTCGACGACAAGATCATCAAGCGCGCGGCCGAGCTCGGCGAGCCCCCGGGCGAGCTGGCCATGCGCTGCGCCGTGGGCTTCCGCCAGGACGCGGCGGCGCTCTGCTGCATCACCCCCACCGCCGAGCCGCGCGTCACCGACCACCTCGGCGAGATCGTGGCGCTCATCGAGCGCCTGATCGGCCGCGGCATGGCCTACGCGGTCGCCGGCGACGTCTACTTCGCCGTGGGCGCCTTCTCCGATTACGGCCAGCTCTCCGGCCAGCCCCTCGATCAGCTGGAGGCCGGGGCCCGCGTCGAAGTGGACGAGCGCAAGCGCTCACCGCTCGACTTCGCCCTGTGGAAGAGCGCCAAGCCCGGCGAGCCCGCCTGGCCCTCGCCCTGGGGCGCGGGGCGGCCCGGCTGGCACATCGAGTGCTCGGCCATGGCCGAGAAGTACCTCGGACAGACCTTCGATCTCCATGGCGGCGGCGTGGACCTCATCTTCCCGCACCATGAGAACGAGCGCGCCCAGTCCCAGGGCGCCAACGGCACCGGCACCTTCGCCCGCTACTGGCTCCACAACGGCTTCGTCAACTTCAACGACAAGAAGATCTCCAAGTCCGACGAGAAGATGCGGCGCCTGCTCGAGACCGCCTTCCTCATCCGCGTGGTGACCGCCAGGCACGGCGGCGAGGCGCTCCGCTGGCTCCTCATCTCCACCCAGTACCGCCACCCCATCAACTTCGAGGTCGTGGAGCAGGGCGAGAGCCTGCACTTCCCGGGGCTCGAGGAGGCCGATCGCCAGCTCGAGTACGGCTACCTCACCCGGAGGCGCCTGGCCGAGGCCAGCAAGGCCTCGCCCACCGAGGCCGGCAAGATCGCCGACGAGGCCGCCGGCTGGCTCGGCGAGCTCGAGTCGTCCCTCGACGACGACTTCAACACCGCCGGCGCCATCGCCGCGCTCAACCAGGGCCTCACCGTGGCCAACCGCATCCTCGACGGCAAGCTCGCGCTGCCCAAGGACGTCAAGCGCCGCACGCTCGCGCGCCTCGAGTCGGACCTCGTGATCGCGAGCGGCCTCCTCGGCGTGTTCGAGGCGGATCCGGCGGCCTGGCTCTCCGTGCACCGGCACCGCCGCGCCGCGGCCCGCGGCATCGACGCCGAGGCCGTGGAGGCGGCCATCGCCGAGCGGACGCGGGCGCGGGCGGCCAAGGACTTCGCCAGCGCCGACGCCGTGCGCACGAAGCTCGCCGCGCAGGGTGTCGAGCTCATGGACACCCCCACCGGCACCACCTGGCGCGTGGCCGACTGAGCCGAAACACCTCAGTTGTCTGCCTGCTGCGGCGCAGCCAGCGGCGGCGATGCGGCGTCAGTCGGTCGGTCACGTACTTCCAGTACGCTCCCTCCCTCCTTCCTTGCCTCGCCGCCGCTAGCTGCACCTCGCGACGGCATCCAACTGAGGTGTTCCGGCTGATCCTGGAGGCGTGGCTCCCGTGAAGCTGCGCGCCTTCGAGGTCCGATGGGCGGCCGCGGTCGGGCGCGCGCTCCTCCCGCCCGGCCTCCTCGGCGGCGTGGTCGACGACGTCGATCTCGGCGGCCGCTTCGCCGAGGATCTGGCGGCGTCGCCGTGGGAGGCGGCGCTCATGACGCGGCTCGCGCTATGGCTCGTGTGGCTCGCGCCCTTCTGGCGGCGCGGACGCCTCTCGGGCTTCGGCGCGCTCGCCCGGGACGAGCAGGAGGCGCTCCTCGAGCAGCTGCTCGTCTCCCCCACCTACCTCGTGCGCACCGCGGCCCTGTTCCTCAAGCTGTCGCTCTGCACCCTGCTGCTCGGCGACGTGCGGGCGCTCGCGCGCATCGGCGCCTACGGGCTCGGCGCCGCGCCAACGCCGACGGCGGAACCGGAGCCGCCCCGTCGCCTCCCCCTGGCCGGGGCCGCGACGCCGGATCCGCCATGACCGGGGCCTTCGTCGATGCCACGGCCGAGGGCCTGCCGGTGGACGAGACCGACCCCGTCGACTTCGTCGTCGTCGGCAGCGGCGCCGGGGGCGGGACCGCGGCGCGCGTGCTGAGCGACGCCGGCCATCGCGTCGTGGTCCTCGAAGAGGGCCCCATGCCCGCGCAGGGCCGGCTCTCCCCCGTCATGAACGAGAGCATGCGCCACCTCTTCCGCAAGCAGGGCAAGATGGTGGCCTTCGGCGCCGCGACCATCCCCCTCCTCCAGGGGTGCTGCGTGGGCGGCACGACCTTCGTCAACTCCGCCATCGTCTGGCGCTTGCCCGGCGAGGTGCTGCGCCGCTGGCACCGGGACTTCGGCCTCGGCGACGCTCTCCCGGAGACGGCCCTGGAAGAGGCGTTCGCCACGATCGAAGAGGATCTCCACGTCCAGCCGGTGACGCCGGCCATCGCCAGCCGGCAGGACGCGCTCGCCGCGGCCGGGGCCGAGCGCGCGGGCGTCGCGGCGCGCGCCATTCGCAGGAACGCCCACGGCTGCCAGGGCAGCGGCCGGTGCCTCTACGGCTGTCCCCACGAGGCCAAGCAATCGCACACCGTGAACTACCTCCGCCGCGCGGTGGCCGCGGGCGCGCACGTGGTGGCGCACGCCCGCGTCGGTCGCGTGCTCCTCGACGGCCAGCGCGCCGTCGGGGTCGCGGGCCGCGTCGCCGGCAACGGCGCGCACGCCGGGCGGCGCTTCCGCGTGACCGCGCGGCGCGGCGTCGTGCTCGCGGCCTCGGCGATCCAGTCGCCGGGCCTCCTGCGGCGGAGCGGCCTCACGAGCGAGCACCTCGGCGAGCACTTCATGGCCCACCCCGGCACCTCGGTGATGGCGCTCTACCCCGAGCGGGTGGACATGTGGCGGGGCGCGTCGCAGGGCTACGAGATGTACGGCCTCCGCGACACGCTCGGCGTGAAGTTCGAGACCATCAACGTGCCGCCCGAAGTCGCGAGCGCGCGCCTGCCGGGCGCCGGGACACGGCTCGCGCGCTACATCGAACGCCTCGATCACCTGGCGGTGTGGGCCGTGGCCCTGCGCGCCGAGGCCGAGGGCCGCGTGCGCCCCTCGTGGCTCCTCGGCGACGTGGTCCGCTACACGCTCGGCGAGGGCGATCTCGCGCGTCTCCGGCAGGCCATGAAGCGCCTGGCCGAGATGCACTTCCTCGCTGGTGCCGTGGAGGTCCTGCCCGGGCTCCACGGCCTGCCCGAGGTCCTCACCTCCCCCGACCAGCTCAGCCTCTTCGACGAGGCGCCGCTCGACCCGCGGGCCTACAGCCTCGTGGCGACGCACCTCTTTGGCGGCTGCCGCGCCGGCCGCGATTCCATGCGAGCGGTCGTCGATCCGTCCCTGGCCGTGCACGGCTGCGAGCGGCTGTACGTGATGGACGCCTCGGTCTTCCCGACCAACATCGGCGTCAACCCGCAGCACAGCATCATGGCCATCGCCACCGTCGCCGCACGGCGGTTGGCGGGCGCCTGATCGACCGGGCGTAGCGCGGGAGTTCTGTGGGCAGGGAGGAAGAGAGGGAGTGAGCCGGCGACGAAGCGCGGCGGCGCCGCCGGCCTTGAGGACCGTGAGGGAGAGCTTCAGCGCTTGAACTGCGCCAGCTCGTGGCGCGCCTGACGGAACTTGTCCTGCGCCGCCTTTCGCGCCGCCTCCTTGGCCGCCTTCTCCGCGCGCGCCTTGGCCTTGGCCTCGGCCTTGGCCTGCCGCTGCTCCTCGGTCAACTTGCGGGGCGGCGCCTTGAGGAAGAAGCGCCCCACGTAGTTCCGCGGCAGCCCGAGCTCGGGGTGCTGCGCGCGGTACTGATCGAGGAAGCCATAGACATCGTCACGCACCTGCTCCACGCGGTCGTAGAACTGCGCAAACTCGCCCACCTCACGGCTGTGGCGCAGCGCCTTCTCCGCTTCCAGATTCGCTATCCGGGCGGCTTCGGCATCCGTGACATCCTGGGTGAACATGGCAAGGAAGGGTTTGAGACGCGGGTCCTGCTCGCGCTGGAGGGTCAGGGTCAGCTCGCGGATCATCTCGCGCTTGGGGTCGAGGGCCAGGCGTTTGAGGATCGACGGTGCGTCCTGGAAGTAGATCGTATAGTGGGGATCACTGCGATCCTCCCCCGCCACCGTCAGCACCGCGAGATGGACCGCATCGATATGATCATCGATGCGGTCATTGATGCTGGAGAGCGCCTGCTCCGCCCGTAGCAGGGCATCCTCATACTGCACAGTGTTGAGATACAGGGGATGCAAGTCTACAAGGAGCTGGGCGAACCGCGGGGCGAGGGCGAGGGCGATGGGATCGCCCTCGCAGGCAGAGTGCGACCAGACGATCTCACGGCGCAGTTCGGACGCGGACCCAGAACGATCGAGCTTTCTTGCCGGCATGGAAGTCTCTCCTTGAGGGGAAGGGTTGCGATGCGATGCAACCTAGATGAGCATAGAACTTTCCAGGCGCAAGCAGGCCGAGCGCTCTTTTTTTATAAGTTGTCGATTCGGCAGCTGGAAAAATTACTGGCCGCATAGAATCTGTGTAAGCGGCTCACCATTTTTCTGGCGGGTGAAGGCGCAGGGCCGAACGGGAGGGTCGCACAGGGACCAGCCGGCGCCCGGGAAGGCGCCGGAACGGATTCCGGCCACTGCAGGATCGACAAGGGGACGAAAACAAACGCTTCCCGACGGCGCCCGAGGCTCAGGAGCGCCAAAACATGGGCTGGCGCTCGCGTCCGGAGTCTACGGGAAGATGCGGAAACGACTTGCCGTGGCGGTCCGGGCGCCGGGAGCCCGATGGCAACGGCTTGCCGAGCCACTCTGTGCCTACAGGAACGCGCCGCAAGCCGTTGCGGAGCGATTTTGTGCATACAGAAATGCACCGCAAGCCGTTGCGGAGCGATTTTGTGCATACAGGAACGCACGGCAAGCCGCTGCAAAGCGGCCCTGTGCCTACAGGAACACACGGCAAACCGTTGCGGAGCGGCCCTGTGCCTACAGGAACGCACGGCAAGCCGTTGCGGAGCGGCCCTGTGCATACAGGACCGCACGGCAAAGCCGTTGCGGAGCGGCCCTGTACCTACAGGACCGCACGGCAAGCCGCTGTGGAGCGGCGCGGGGTCCCCAAGACCACGCCGGCACGCGAACCTCCCTTCGCGGCGAGGCGCTGCACGGCGATGGAAGGCGGCGGGCCGCTCAGCCTTCGCGCCGCTCGAGCGGCCAGTAGATGCGCAGCAGCGTGCGGGGCGGGCAGTCTTCGCGTTCGGCGACGATCTGCTGGCCGCTGCGCTCGACGCGCAGGGGGCGCTCGATGCCCGTCGCCAGATCCGTGGAGCTGGCGAACGGCCGCTCCACGAACGAGGGCACCTCGAATACGAGGCGCGTCCTGCGGCTGCCGTAGCGCTCGACCAGGCCGACCCACTCGAAGGCGGTGTCAGGGTCATAATGACGTCGCGCCTCCTCGAGCGTGCGGCAGATGCCGCCCTGCAGCCGGTAGCGCAGCAGGCTGCCGAGCGGCAGTCGGATGTGGGTCCCCTCCTTCACCTTCACGATCTCGTGGGGGTGATCTTCGCCATCGAGGAGCACGATCGTGGAGCCGGGGATCCCCTCGACGATCTCGGCGTACCCTTCCTTCTCCAGCTCCGCGAGCCAGCCGGGGGCCGGCTCGATGAGCCGCTCGCCCTCGAGATCCCAGCGGTCGCTGACGGCGCGGTCCGGGGCGACCAGGCGGTAGCGGGCCTCATTGAGGAGGAGCCTCGGGCCGGGGCCTCGGGCCGCCTCGGGGACCTGCGACACGTTCCACGCCACACCGGCGCGATCCACGGCGAGCAGCTGGCGGTGGACCCGGGGGAACCTGGCCTCGCCGTCCCTCGCGGCCCGGGGCGAAAAGACCACGGCCTCGACCTCCACGTGGTCGCCCTCCATGCGGATGATGTTGAAGGAAGGCCACAGGCGCGCCCGCCCCGGCTCCTCGAGACCCGCGCTCCCGGCGGAGACGACCGCCACGTCGCCGTGGTCGGCGACGGTGCCGCGGAGCACGCGCGCGGTGGGATAGTGCTTGTGCCCGTGCGCCACGAGCACCGCCCGCCCGAGCGCGTGCAGCACCGAGAGGAAGGTCCCGGCGCCGAGCGCCGTCATCGTCAGCTCCTCGTAGTCCGCGTTGGCGACGAGCCGGGGCAAGACGCTGCGAACGAAGTAGCGCTTGTAGAACGACTTCTTGTCGACATTGATGAGGCTGAGGTCGGTGACCGGCGTCGGCACGAGGTGATGGTGGGTGAAGACGAGGAGCGGGCGGGCGTCCTTCGGCTCGGCGAGCCGGTCGGCCACCTGGAGCAGATCCTCCTGGCGCAGGATGCCGCCCGCGCTCGCCCAGCCGGACGGGAGATAGGTCGAGTCGTACGCGACGACATCCGCGGGGAGGCGGTGCACGGTGTCGGGGATCAGCGTGGCGAGGAACGGCGCCCCTTGCCCGACGACGATGGCGGTTCCGCGCAGGGCGCGTTCGAGGCATTCGAACAGCTCGGCGTGGAAGGGATGGAACACGCCTTCGTCGCGGCGATCGTGGTTGCCGGGGAGGATCAGGCTGGCGCGCGCGGCGCAGGCGTCGCGAATGCGCTTGAACCGGGCGCAGAACTTCTCCACCAGCTGGGTCGGCTCCGTGGCGGCGGTGTCGAACACGTCGCCGGTGAGGACGAGGAGATCCGCCGCCACCTCGCGATCGTGGAACTCGGCGTTGAGGGTGTGGACGAGGGAGTCGAAGAGCAGCGTCTGATGGTCCACGGCCTCCGGCGGTACGCCCGTCATCTCGGTCGAGAGGAAGTGCAGGTCGGAGAGGTGGACGATGGTGGCCATGGTGCTGAGCCCCCTTCAGAGTGGGCTCACAGCATACCCCGGCAGAGATGGGAGGTGACGGGTCCGGCGAAGGAGCGGAGGCCAGCGGCATCACGCCGCCGCCCCCCTCCGTGTCAAGCCATACGTATCGCCGGGAAGAAGTCCCCTCGACCACATCGGCCCCCATCAGCGTGGGCGCCCTCCGCGGCCGCCCCCATCGATGAAAGACCGGCGAGGACCCAGGCGCATGTACAAATTTCCACCCCCAGGGAGGGCGCGCGCGCGGGCCACCGCAGGCTCCCTCTCGCCGGGGCGAGGGGCAGCGCCCCCCGACGTCCCCCCCGACAGCGGCGGAGTTTCCTGCTAAAGTGCACACCGATGTCCTCCGGTGAGCACCGACTGATTCGCTCCCTGACGTCCCCGACGCTGCGGCCGGGGCGGCGCCTCATCCCCGCCCTGGTCGGGCACAACTCCGAGTGGCTCACCCTGGCCGGCGAGCTCGAACGCGCCATCAAGGGCCGCGGCCGCTTCGTCCGCATCATCGGCGACGTCGGCGTCGGTAAGTCCCGCCTCAAGATGGAGCTCTACCGCGAGCTCGAGGCCCGCGGTATCGCGGTGCGCGAGGCCCGCGCCTCGGAGGCCGTGGCCGGCTCGGCGCTCGGGCCGTTCGTCGATCTGCTCCACGCCTGGCTGCGCTCGCTCGGCGCCTACGGCGGCGACAGCCGCCTCCGCGCCTTCAAGCGCCTGGCGCGCCAGTCGGGGCTCTCGACCTCCGAAGCCGCCCGCATCGAGGGCCTCCTCATCACCTCGGGCGGCGTGGGCGGGAGCGGCGGCGACGAGCAGGCGCGCGGCCGGGCCGAGGCCTTCGCCGCGTTCCGCACCCTGCTCCTGTCCACCCAGCGCACCGCGCCGCTCGTGCTCGTGCTCGAGGACTTCCACCTCGCCGACCCGCAGAGCGTGGAGCTCACGCTCGAGCTCGCGCAGCACATCCGCCAGAGCGCGACGCTCCTCCTCGTCATCGAGACCATCAGCAGCGCGGCCTTCGAGCGCGAGCCGAACCGCGTGGACATCGTCCTGTCGCCCCTCGGCGCCCTGGCGGCGCGCAAGCTCCTCCGCGAGGTGCTGCCCGACGTGGACCTGCCCGCCGAGCTGTTCGAGCGCATCGAACCGGCCATCCGCGGCAACCCCGGCTTCCTCCTCCAGACCCTGCACGCGTGGGTCGATGCGGAGCTCCTTCAGTGGGACGGCAGCCGCTACCGCTTCGCCACGCCGCCCCAGCGCAACGACGTGCCGACCTCGATGCAGCAGGCCGTGGAGCGCCGCCTCGTGCGGCTCGCGCCCGAGGACCGCCGCCTGCTCCTGCAAGGGTCGGTGCTCGGGCGCGCCTTCTCGCCCCGCATCCTGGTCGAGATCGAGACCGCCATGACGGGCGAGGGCCGCTCGACCATCGCGGCCCGGCTCGAGCGCATCTCCAACGCCAACCTGCTCGACCCCACGAGCCAGAGCGGCCGCCTCGGTTTCATGCACGGCGCCATCTACGAGCAGGTGCGGACCCTGCTCAGACCCGAGGACGCGGCGCGCATCCACCAGCTCGCCGCCGAGGCCTACCTCAGTGCCGACGAGAGCGAGGACACCATCTCGCCCGAGCAGCTGGCGCATCACTGGCAGTCGGCGGGGCAGCCGTACAAGGCCGTGCCCCACCTCATCGCCGCGGCGGATCGCAGCCGCGTGGCCTTCGACTACGAGCGCGCGGCCACGGTCTATCACCAGGCGCTCGAGCTGCTCCAGAGCGACACCACCCACGAGGGCATCGAGAACCGCCGCCGGATCTGGGAGAACCTCAGCGACGTGCTGCTCGTGCGCGGGGATTACGAGGCCGCGCGGTCGGCGCTCTCCTCGGCCCGGCGGGCGCGCTCCGAGGATCAGGGGACCGCCGCCAACCCCATCGAGGAGGCCCGCCACCTCAAGAAGCTGGCCTCGATCGCGCAGAAGACCGGGCAGTACCCCGAGGCCCTGCACCTGTGCCAGCAAGCGCTCGCGCTCGTCGAAGACATCGATCCGCTCATGGCCGCCTCGCTCGAGGCGCTCGGCGGTCTGACGCTGTGCTACCAGGGCCAGTACGCGCAGGCCCAGGAGTGGATCATGCGCGGCCTGTCGCGCATCGACGAGACGACGCAGACCGATGAGCGCGCGCGCCTGGCCATCGAGGCGGCGCTGCACCGGGCGCACGGCAACCTGCTCGTCGACATGGGCCGGCCGCAGGAGGCGGTCGAGGAGTACGAGAAGGGCGCGCCGCTCTGTGAGCAGCTCGGCGACCGATGGGAGCTGTCGATCGTGTACTTCAACATCGGCGCGGCCCAGGCCCAGGCGGGGCGGCCGGCGCAGGCGCTCGAATCGCTCGAGCGGGCGCTCACCGCCAAGCTGGCCATCGGCGATCGCTGGGGGCTCTCGTACACGTACCACGCGATGGCCGAGATCCACGCCGAGCTCGGCGCCCCGCAGCGGCAAGCCCGCACCAGCGGCGGCGCCGCGGGACCGAGCGCTGGCATGATCCAAGGCGCCGGGGCGGGCTCGGGCCCGGGCGGTGGCGGCGGCCCGGGCGCTGGGGCGACCGGCGTCACGACGGCCAGCAGTTCGCTCTCGGGGGTCGACCGGGCGCTCGTCACCCTGGCCTTCAACGAGGCGCAAAAGGGGCTCGTGCTGGCGCAGGAGGTGGGCGATCCCAAGATCCTGGCGGCGCTCCGGGTGACCCTCGGCCGGCTGCACCTGCTCGAGAACGAGCTCGATGCCGCCGAGCGGCAGTTCGCCGAGGCCTTCGCGAGCGCCCACGCGATCAACGCGCTGCCCGAGGTGATCGGGTCCAAGCTCGGGATGGCGGCGCTCTACCGCGAGCGGCGCGCGTATGGTCTGGCCCTGCACGAGGCCGAGTCGGCGTATCGTCTGGCCCAGGAACGCGGCCTGCCCCGCTGGATGGTGGAGTCCCTCATCAGTGTCGGGGACTCGCTGCTCAAGCAGGGCGCCTATGAGGACGCGGAGCGCAAGTATGCGGTCGCGCTCCAATCGGCGGGCAAGGTGCAGAACCCGATCCTGGAATCGACGGCCCTGGCGGCGCTCACGCACGTCAAGCGCCTCAAGCCCGCGGTGGGCTCCCGGGAGACCGGGCGGCCCTCGGGCGGAGAAGGTGGACGCGAGGCGGTCCGTGGGACCGGCCGCGGGAGCGTGAAGCCGCTCGGCCGTGGACCAGACCGGCAGACAGGTGGCATGGCCGGGAAGGATGCCGGCCGCGCCGCGCCGATCCAGCCCGGCGCTCCCGAGGCCGCGCGGCCCTTCCGCGACACCGGCAAGCTCTTGTTCAAGGATCTCAACCGGGAGGGCGCGCCTGTGGGGCGG
>DATAGU010000065.1:0-2693 GCA_036263495.1 Polyangia bacterium
GCAGCATGGCCTCGGGTATGGCCTCCTGCGCTACCTCCATCCGAATCGGACGCTCGCCCGGGAGCTCGCGGCCATGACGCCGGCCGAGGTCAGCTTCAACTACCTCGGCCAGCTCGACGCCCCGGCCGCCGCCGAGGGCCCCCTCGTCCCGCTCTACGAAGAGCGGGGCGAGGCCGCGCCCGCGGACTCCTCCACGGCGCCCTCCCCCAGCCTGACCACGGGGCGCTTCCTCATCGAGATCACCGGGCAGGTGACCGGCGGCGAGCTCGCCTTCCGCTGGCTCTATCGCCCGAGCCGCCACCGGCGCGCCACGATCGAGCGCCTGGCGTCGTCCTTCAAGGACGCCCTCGGCCACCTGATCGCGCACTGCCGGGCGCCCGATGCCGGCGGCTACACGCCGTCGGACGTGCCCCTGGCCGGCCTCACCCAGCGGCAGCTCGATGACCTCGTGCTCCGCGCGACCGGCCAGACCGGACGCCAGGGCAAGGCGCAGATCGAGGACATCTATCCCCTCGCCCCCCTGCAGCAGGGGATGATCTGGAAGAGCCTCTTCGTCCCCGAGGAGCGGCTCTACCTCGAGCAGCTCGACGGCCTCATCCGCGGCGCCATCGATCCGGGCCTCTTCGAGGCGGCCTGGCAGCTCGTGGTGGCCCGGCACCCGATGCTGCGCACCCTCTTCGCGTGGCAAGGGCTCGAGGAGCCGCTCCAGATCGTGCTGCGCCACGCCCGGATCCCGTTCACCTACCTCGACTGGCGCGACCTCGCACCCGACCAGCAGGCCGCCCGCCTCGCCGAGTACCGGCAGGAGGATCGCGTGCGGGGCTTCGACCTCGGCCGGGCGCCGCTCTTGCGTGTGAGCCTCATCCGCCAGGAGGAGAACGCCTATCGCTTCGTCTGGAGCCACCACCACCTGCTCCTCGACGGCTGGTCGGTGGGGCTGGTCTTCCGCGACGTGCTCGAGTGCTACCGCGGCCTCGCCGAGCGGCGCGTCAGCCTGCCCGAGTCGGGCGCGCCGTATCGCCGGTACATCGCCTGGCTGAAGCAGCAGGACGTGGCGCGGGCCCGCGCGTTCTGGCAGGGCAAGCTGTCCGGCCTCGCCGACCGGGCGCAGCTCCCGCTCGACCTCGCGCCCACGACACCGAACGGCGAGCGCCACGGAGAAGCTGAGGTCTCGCTGTCCCGCGAGGCGACGGCGGCGCTCCAGGCCCTGGCCCGCCGGCACCAGCTCACCACCAACACCTGCGTACAGGGCGCGTGGGGGATCCTGCTCAGCCGCTACGGGCGCACCGGCGACGTCCTCTTCGGCGTCACCGTCTCGGACCGGCCGGCGGCGCTGCCGCAGATCGAGTCCACCGTGGGTCTCTTCATCAACACCCTGCCCATGCGGCTCCGCGTCACCCCGGGCCAGCAGCTCATCCCCTGGCTGCAGGAGGTCCAGGCCCAGCAGGCCGAGCTCGACGAGTACAAGTCCACGTCGCTCACCCAGATCCAGGCGTGGTGCGCGCTGCCCCCGAGCGCGCTCTTCGACAGCGTCATCATCTTCGAGAACTACCCCATCGAGGAGTCGGTGCGCGACCAGCGCAGCCTCGGCATCGAGGACATCCACACCGACAGCCGCACCGACCTCGGCCTCGGCATCGTCGTCCTGCCGGGGGAGGCGCTGCGGCTGCGGGCCATGTTCGACGCCCGCCAATCGAGCCGCGCCGCGGTGCATCAGATGCTCGTCCACCTCGGCACGCTCCTCGAGGAGATGGTGCGGCGCCCCGAGGCGAAGCTCGCGGACTTCACCCTGCTCACCGAGGCGGAGTCCTACCGCCTCCTCTTCGAGGGGAACCAGACCGCGACCGATTACCCGCGCACGCACAGCCTCCATCGCCTGTTCGAGGCGCAGGCGGCGGCCACCCCCCAGGCGGTCGCCATCGTCACGGGCGAGGAGACGGTCACGTATCGCGCGCTCAACAGCCGGGCCAATCGCCTGGCGCGCTACCTGCTCTCGCAAGGGGTGGGCGCCGAGGCCCTCGTCGGCCTCTACATGGAGCGCAGCGTCGACGTGATCGCGGCCATACTGGCGGTCTTGAAGGTCGGCGCCGCCTACGTGCCGATCGACCTCAACTACCCGGCCGAGCGGGTGCGCTACCTCCTCACCGACAGCCGCGTGGAGGTGCTCCTCACCCAGACGCACCTCCTGTCGCGGCTCCCGGCGGACGGCCCGCGGGCGCTCCCCGTGGACAGCGGCAAGTCGGCCATCACGCGCGCCAAGGCCGGCAACCTGCCGCTCGAAGGGGACGCAGACCACCTGGCCTACGTGATGTACACGTCCGGCTCGACGGGCACCCCGAAGGGGGTGTGCGTGAGCCACCGCAACATCGTGCGGCTCGTGCGCAACACCAACTACGTCGAGGTGAAGCCGAGCGACGTCTTCCTGCAGGCGGCGCCGCTCTCGTTCGATGCCGCCACCTTCGAGATCTGGGCGGCGCTCTTGAACGGCGCGCGGCTCGCCCTCCTGCCCCCGGGGCCGTTCTCCTTGAACGAGCTCGGCGGCGCCATCGCCCGCCACGGCGTGACGGTGCTCTGGCTCACGGCCGGCCTCTTCCAGCAGATGGTCGAGGGCGAGCTGGCCGCGCTCCGCGGGCTGCGGGTGCTCCTCGCCGGCGGCGACGTGCTCTCGGCGCCGCACGTGCGCCGGGTCCTCG
>DATAGU010000066.1:0-72217 GCA_036263495.1 Polyangia bacterium
AAACCTGTACCTGGCACCGACTCGGCGGGCTCATCCCAGCGCTCACCTGGATGCCGTGACCAGGGAGCTACTGAACTGACAACGAGCGGCCGGACACAAAATACTTTACACGACCCGGGACGTCCCATTTGACGTGTCACACCTCAAATGGCTCCAGGTGCGCACGTGAACGTCGAGGTGTCGGACGTGAATCAACTACGTCACCGACCTCGTTGTTGAGGTGGCCGACCTCGATGTCGAGGTCGGCCACCTCGATGTCGAGATCGGCCACCTCGATGTCGAGATCGGCCCCCTCGATGTCGAAGGGCCGGACACGGCGGCTCCAAGGCTCGGCGGGGGAAGGGGGCAGGGCGAGCTTGCGGTCGGTCCTTCCTTTTGTCTATAACCCTGCTGAATGCGTACTATTTTGCTCGCTTCGCCGATGCTGCTCGCCGGCTGCGTGGGTCTCGGTGCGCCGGACATCGATGGGATCTATCAGGCATCGATGCATACCGAGGATACGACCGGGTGTGGCCCCGGCGTGCCCGTCAGCGGCACGAGTATCTTCCGGCTCGAAAGAGTGAGTGTCTTCGGCGAGGCCGCCTATAAGTATGAATTGTGCACGGCGCCGCAGCCGTCGTCGTGCCTGGACCTCGGCCTCCTGTCGGTCCGTTTCACCGTGCCCATCGCCCATGGGTGGACCGACAATACCTACACGGCCACGGCGTCGGGCTCGTCCTGCACGCTCACCCACTCGGTCTCGACCGCGACCCAGATCGCCGCGAACGAGCTGCGTGTGGAGTTCCAGAAGTTCCGCCTCCAGACCACGTTGCCGAGCGGCGGCTGCACTCGCGAGACGGCCATCGCGCAGGCGGCGACGCTGCCTTGTGTATCGAATGAGCTCCAGGTGGCAACGCGCGTGCCGTGAATCTCTCAGCGCGCGAGCTCGAGCGCCTCGATGGCCTTGATCTCGTCGCGGATCTTCGCGGCGCGCTCGAACTCGAGCGCCTCGGCCGCGGCGTGCATGGCCTTCTTCAGCTCGGCGACGCGCTTCTCCGCCTCGCGCGGCCCGAACTTGCCCTTGCCGTACGCCGGCGCCCGCTCCGCCGCCTTGGGCAGCTCGACCTCGTGGTAGTCGGCCTCGTAGACCGAGCCGCGCAGATCCTGGATCGCCCGCTGCACGGTCTTGGGGGTGATGCCGTGCTTCTGGTTGTACTCCTGCTGGATGCTCCGCCGCCGCGCGGTCTCGTCGATGGCCACCTTCATCGACGCGGTGATGCGATCGGCGTACATGATCACCCGGCCGTTCACGTTGCGCGCCGCCCGGCCGCAGGTCTGGATGAGCGAACGCTCGGCTCTGAGAAACCCTTCCTTGTCGGCGTCGAGGATGGCGACGAGCGACACCTCGGGCAGGTCCAGGCCCTCGCGTAAGAGGTTGATACCCACCAGCACGTCGAACTCGCCGCGCCGGAGATCGCGGATGATCTCCACCCGCTCGATGGTGTCGATGTCCGAGTGCAGGTACTTCACCTTCACGCCGAGGTCGGCGTAGTACTCGGTCAGATCCTCGGCCATGCGCTTGGTCAGCGTGGTCACGAGCACGCGCTCCTTCTTCTGCACGCGATCGCGCACCTCGGCGAGGAGGTCGTCCACCTGCTCGCGCACGGGCCGCACCTCGATCTCCGGATCGAGGAGGCCGGTGGGCCGGATGATCTGCTCCACCACCACGCCCTGCGTCTGCTCGAGCTCCCAGTTGCCGGGGGTGGCGGAGACGAACACGATCTGGTTCACGAGCGCCTGCCACTCCTCGAACTTGAGCGGCCGGTTGTCGAGCGCCGAGGGGAGGCGGAAGCCGTAGTTGACCAGGGTCTCCTTGCGCGCCCGGTCGCCGCGGTACATGGCCCCGATCTGCGGGATGGTCTGGTGCGACTCGTCGATGATGGTGAGGAAGTCCCTCGGGAAATAGTGGATGAGCGTGGCCGGGGGATCGCCCGCCTTGCGGCCGGCGAGGTGCCGCGAGTAGTTCTCGATGCCGCGGCAGTGCCCCATCTGCTCGAGCATCTCGAGGTCGAACATGGTCCGCTGCTCGAGGCGCTGCTTCTCGACCAGCTTCATCTCGGCGCCGAGCTCGATGAGGCGCTCGCGCAGCTCGTCCTTGATGTTCTCGATGGCGCGGCGCAGGGCGTCGGCGGGGGTGACGTAGTGCGAGGCGGGGAAGATGCCGCACACGGGGGTCTTGCGCAGCACCCGGCCGCGCAGCGGGTCGACCTCGGCGATCTGATCGATCTCGTCGCCGAACCACTCGATGCGCACCGCGGTCTCCTCCTCGTGCGAGGGGAACACCTCGACGACGTCGCCGCGCACGCGGAAGGTGCCGCGGTGGAAGTCGATGTCGTTGCGCTCGTACTGCAGCTCGACCAGGCGCCGGAGCACGGCGTCGCGCGAGACCTCCTGGCCGGCCTCGAGGGTGAGGAGCATCTGCCGGTAGTAGTCGGGGTCGCCGATGCCGTAGATGCACGAGACCGAGGCGACGATGATGACGTCGCTCCGCGACAAGAGCGCCTGGGTGGCGGAGTGGCGCATGCGGTCGATCTCGTCGTTGATGAGCGAGTCCTTCTCGATGTAGGTGTCGGTCGTCGGGACGTAGGCCTCGGGCTGGTAGTAGTCGTAGTAGGAGACGAAGTACTCGACGGCGTTCTCGGGGAACAGCTCCTTGAACTCGCTATAGAGCTGGGCGGCGAGCGTCTTGTTGTGCGCCATGATGAGCGTGGGCTTCTGGATCTGCTCGATGACGCAGGCCATGGTGAAGGTCTTGCCCGAGCCGGTGATGCCGAGCAGGGTCTGGTGCTTCTCGCCGCGCCGGAGGCCGTCGGTGAGCTGCTCGATGGCCTGGGGCTGATCGCCGCGCGGGGTGTGGCTGGAGACGAGCTTGAACAGGTGCTTCTTCATGGCGCCCGAGAAAGTAGCACGAGCCACGGCGTCCCCCAGCGCGCGGCGGCGCGGGAGGTGGAGGCGAGGGGCTTGGAGGGGCCTAGAGGATGGGGTGGAGGGGCGAGGGCGGCGAGGGCGGACGAGCGGCGGGGATCACTCCTTGGCCTTGAGCACGCCGGCGCCGACCTCGCGGACCTTGCCGCCGGCCTGGAGGTAGTCCACCCAGGCCTTGCCGAAGGCGGCCAGATCGTCCTGCTTGGCGCCCTTGCGGGCCTTGCGGAAGCAGTCGTCCCAGGCCTGCATGTCGCGGTCGTCCTCGCCGAATTTCTTGAGCGAGCTCTTGAACCGCCCGTCCGCCTTCTCGCCCTTGGCGCCGGCGGCCTTGCTGCAGGTGCCGAGCACCTTGTCGACGAACGCCGGGTCCTTGCACGAGTTGAACATGTTCTCGACGAGCGCCTGGCCGTCGGCGAAGCGGTCGAGGTTGGGGAAGGCGCAGCGCAGGAACCGGTCGTAGGCCACGGCCTCGGGCGGGGCGTCGCCGGCCACGGAGTGGAAGGCGTTGCCGGCGGTGGTGATCTTCTTCTCGGCGTCGCGCTGGGCGCCGCGCGTCTTGGCGTGCTCGGCCCACTCGCGGATGCCCTTGTCGAGCTCGGGGAGGCTCTTGTTGAAGGCGGCCAGGGCGTCGTCGTACCCGTCGGGGCCGTGGAGGCGGCCGGCGACGGCGCTGGCGTCCTGCAGCTTGGGCACGCAGTCGTTGACGAGCTTGTCCGGGTACTCGAGGGGGTCGGCGGCGAACTGGCCCTCGATGCGGCCGCCGAGGGCGAGGTTGTCGCTGAAGCTGCCGGGATCGGCGTTGCTGCCGAGCACGCAGGTCCAGAACGCGCCCATGTTCTGCTTCTCGACGTTCTGGAACTCCTCCAGGAAGGCGGCGTGCTCCTTGAGCAGGTTGTGGCTGCGGACGGAGCGGAAGGCGAAGAAACCGATGAGGCCGGCGGCCACGACGCCGAGGCCGATGTAGAGCGGCATCCGCGACTTCTGCTGGCCCTTGAGATCGAAGGACGCGGGGTCGACGTTGCCGATGTAGGCGAAGGGCTCGGACAGGCTGGGCATGCCGGGCTTGTCGGGGAGCGGCTCGTATTTGGGGCTGTCGGTCGCGGCGGTGCTCGGGGCCGCGTCGGCGGCCGGGGTCGGGGTCGCGCTGTCGGTGGTGCCGGCTGGCGCGGGCGTGGTGCTCGGCGCCTCGGTGCTCTGCGCCGGGGTGCCGGTGCTGCCGGCCGGGGTGCCGGTCTTGCCGAGCGTGCCCGGGCCCACGGGCGTCTTTCTCGCGGCCGGGAAGGCGGTGCCCATCGGACGGATGCTGCCCTGCGGGATCGGGCTGCCCTGCGGCCTCGCCGAGGGGCTGCCCGGGCCGCCGAGGGGACGGGAGACGGAGCCGGGCGCGATCGTGCCGCCGGTGCGGCCGGGGGTGCCTGTGCCGCCGGGGCGGACGCTGCCCGGGGCGATGGTGCCACCAGTACGCGCGCCGGGCGTCCCCGTGCCCCCGGGGGGACGTGAGCCGCCGGGCGCGCCAGAGCTGCCAGGAGTGCCGGACTTGGGATCCTTGGGGTTCATGGGCGCAGTCTATACCAAGCGGCCATTCGCTGGACCGCTCATGACGCAACCTGGCTGATGGATTGCGGGATCGGGCGGAGGCCGAGCCCGCGGGAGGCGGGGTTTTCGGGTTAGAAGCTGGTCCCGTTGGCGCGCAGGCCGCCCGAGGAGCTGAGGCTGGAGATGGTGTTGTGGAGGACGAACGTGCCGCTGGCGCTGGCGTCGGGGCTGCGGTTGGCCGAGACGCCGTCCACGCTGGCCAGCGATGAGGGGTAGGCGTAGCTGTTCACGCTCGTGCCGCTCGCGTTGCGCACGGTCACGGTGTCGGTGGTGTTGTTGAGCGAGAGGGTGCCGGTGGAGGCGGCCACGGCGTTGGTGAGGCCGGCGGGGATGCCGGCGGCGCCGCCGTAGACGACGATGGCCTTGCCGGCGGCGAGCGTGGTGTTGGCGGCGAAGGTGTGGCGTGTGCTGGTGGCGTCGGAGATCGTCCAGCCGCTGATGTTGACGGCGCTGCCGCCCACGTTCACGAGCTCGACGAACTCGGCGGCGGTGTTGGAGCCGGGCTCGTTGGCCAGGATCTCGTTGATGATGACCTGGCCGGGGGTGCCGCTGGCGAGGGTGGTGGCGCTGGCGGCGCCGGAGGCGGCGGAGGTGTTGCCGGCGGCGTCGTAGGCCACGACGGTGTAGCTGTAGGTGGTGCTGGCGGTGAGGCCGGTGTCGCTGTAGCTGGTGGCGCTGACGCTCGCGACCTGGGTGCCGCCGCGGTAGACGCGGTAGCCGGCGACGGCCACGTTGTCGGTCGAGGCGGTCCAGGCGAGGTTGATCTGGGACGAGGAGGCGGCGGTGGCGGTGAGGCCGGTGGGGGTGCTCGGCGCGGCGGTGTCGGCGGCGCCCTTGGAGCCATAGCCCAGGCTGCTCGTGCCCTGGGTCACGGTGTAGGCGCTGCCATCGGTGGAGGTGATCTCGATGGGGCCGCGCCTCGTGCCGGTGGCGGGGTCCTCGGTCTGCCAGACGTCCGAGCCCACGGTCTCGAGCCGGCTGATGGTCTCCGGCGCGGGGTGGCCGTAGGTGTTGTCGAAGCCGACGGAGATGAGGCTCACGGTGGGCAGGAGGGCGTTGAGCAGGGTGGTGTTGGAGGAGTACTTGGAGCCGTGGTGGTGGACCTTGTAGACCTCGACCTCGCCGATGCTGGGGGCGACGCCGGTCTCGACGTCGATGCCGCTGCCGGTGGAGCCGCTCGAGCCGGTGAGGTCGCCGCCCACCAGGGCGTCGAAGGCGCCGTAGCTCACCTTGACCGCGATGGAGAGGGCGTTCTCGTCGGTGCTGGACTGGCCGTTGCCGTTGATGGCGACGACCCGGAACTGCACCTCGTTGCAGAGCGAGATGACCTGGCCCAGGGCGGGGGTCTGGCGCCGACCGGCGAAGCGGGTGGCGTACTGGTTGTAGTCGGTCGAGGAGTAGTTGCCGCCGCGATCGTAGACGAGCGCGATGGGGATGGCGTCGGTGCCGCTGTCGACCTCGTCGAGGCTGCCGAGGTGGTCGGCGTGGAGGTGGGAGTTGATGGCGAAGTCGATGCTGGTGACGCCGAGCGAGCGCAGGTAGGCCTTGATGGTGGCGCCGTTGCCTGCGGGGCCAGCGTCGAGGAGGGCGGTGCAGCCGCTCGGGGCGCGCACCATGAGGCCATCGCCTTGGCCGATGTCCATCATGGTGAGGCGGAAGGGGCCGGTGACAGCCTGGGAGAGGCTGCCTGGGGCGCCCTCCCCGAGAGCGCCGCATCCGGTCAGGGCGACGAACGATAGAACGATAGGGGTTAGGGTTTTGCGCATGTGGAGACCTCCAGCGGTGGCTCCAAAGGGAAGCCAGGAGGAATCCACTGTCGGGGATCCAATGCCGCTTGGCAAGAATCCTACAGTGAGAATCTTTACGGGAAGTAATAATAGATTGGGGCAGTACGGCGATTACATCTGCCTCATGCGTTGGGGGGGAGAGTCCCCCTCATCTCACGGGGGGGCTTACGTCCGCTGGGTCGTGGCAGCGCGTTCCCGGGCCTGGCGGCGATGCGCGAGCACGAGCAGCGCCGGCTGGAGGAGCCGCGGCGTGAGGAGCGCCAGCCCGAGCGCCCCGCCGATGACGACGATGGCGAGCGGCTTCTGCGTCTCCGAGCCGATGCCGTGCGAGACCGCCGCGGGCATGAGGCCGAGCAGGGCCACGAAGGTGGTCATGAGCACGGCGCGCAGGCGCTTGGCCGCGGCCAGGCGCACGCCCTCCACGAGGTCGTGCCCCTCCGCCCACAGCCGCTGCGCGTAGCTCACCACCAGGAGGGAGTCCTGGATGGCGATGCCGAAGATGGAGATGAAACCCATCGCCGCCGAGATCGAGAAGTGCGTCCCGGTGAGGACCAGCGCCAGCACGCCGCCCGACGAGGCGACCGGGATGCTGGCCAGCACGACCAGCATGTCGATCCAGTTCTTGACCAGCGAGTAGACGAGGAAGGCGATGAGGAGGAGCGTGAGCGGGATGATCACCGCCAGGCGCCCGGTGGTCTCGTTGAGCTCGTTGATCTCGCCCGCCCACTCGAGGTGCGTGTCGTAGGGGAGCTTGACCTGCTCGGCGATCTTGCGCTGCGCCTCCTCGATGGTGGACGCGAGGTCGCGCCCGCGCACCGAGAACTTCACCGGGCTGTAGCGGCGGTTGTCCTCGCGGTAGATGAGGGACGGGCCCTCCTCCTGGACGATAGAGGCGAGCTGGCCGAGCGGCACCTGGGTGCCGTCGGGCGCGGCCACGAGGATGCCGCGGATCGCGGCCAGGTCCTTCCGGTAGGCGGGCGCCCAGCGCACGGTCAGGTCGAAGTGCTTCTCGCCCTCGTAGACCTGGGTCACGGCCTGGCCGCCGATGGCCGCCTGCACCACCGCCTCCACGTCCCCGACGTTGAGGCCGTAGCGCCCGCACTGCAGCCGGTCGGGCGTGATGCGCACGTCGGGCTGGCCGAGCGAGGGGAACATGCCGAGGTCCGCGACGCCCGGGACCTTGGCCATCACGTCCACGATCTCGCTCGCCTTCTTCTCGTTGACGCGCAGGTCCGGGCCCACCACCTTGACCGTGTTCTCGCCCTTGACGCCCGAGGTCGCCTCCTCGACGTTGTCGGCGATGACCTGGGAGAAGTTGAAGACGACGCCCGGGAACGCCTCGCGCAGCTCGCGCGACATCTCCTCGGTCATGCCGTCCTTGGTCACGCCGCGGCGCCACTCGTGCGAGGGCTTGAGCGGCGCGAAGAGCTCGATGTTGTAGAAGCCCGACACGTCGGTGCCGTCGTCGGGCCGGCCGAGCTGCGAGACCACGGTCTCGATCTCCGGCCGGCGCCGGCGGCCCTCGTCGCAGCCGCCGGCGCCGTCGGCGCAGCCGAGCACGAGGGACCGCATCCGCCCCACGTAGCGCGACGATTGCTCGAGCGAGATCGAGGTGGGCAGGGTGGCGCGGATCCAGAAGTTGCCTTCCTCGAGCTTGGGCATGAACTCCCGGCCCATGAAGGGCATGGTGGCGAGCGCGAGGAGCACCGGCGTGGCCGCGATCAGGAGCGCCACGCGGGGCCGCTGGAGCGACAGCTCGAACATCGGCCGGTACAGCTGGTCGAGCCCCCGCATGAGCCAGTTGTCCTCCTCGTGGTCGCCGTGGCCGTGGCCCGGCATGACGTGGAGGAAGCGCGAGGCCAGCACCGGCGTCAGGGTGAGCGCGAGCAGGATGGCGCCGCCGATGGCGAAGGCGTAGGTGTGGGCCATCGGGGAGAAGATGACGCCCGACACCCCGGTCATGGTGATGAGCGGGATGAAGGCCACGGCGATGATGAGCGTGGAGAAGAACATCGGCGGCCCGACCTCGGCGGCGGCGGCGCCGACCCGCTCGCGCATGGTGCCGGAGCCGTGGCCGCCGAGGTGGCGGAAGATGCTCTCCATCATGATCACGGTCGAGTCGATGACGATGCCGAAGTCGACCGCGCCGAGCGAGATGAGGTTGGCGGGCGTGCCCGTGGTCACCATGCCGATGAAGGCGAGGAGGAGGGCGAGCGGGATGTTGAGCGCCGTGAGCAGCGCGGCCCGCGTGTGCCCGAGGAAGAGCCACAGGACGAGCGTCACGAGCGCCATGCCGAGGAGCAGGTTCTCGAGGACGGTGTGGGTGGTGAGCGAGACCAGCTTGGCGCGGTCGTAGAACGGCTCGAGCTCCATGCCCGGGGGCAGGAGGTGGTACTTGCGGATGTACTCGACGCGGTCGTGCACGGCCTGGATGGTCTTGAGGGAATCGCCGCCGTAGCGCATGAGCACGATGCCCTCGACCACGTCGGGCTCCTCGTCCTTGCCCACGATGCCGAGGCGCGGCGCCGGCCCGACGGAGATCTGGGCCACGTCGCGCACGCGCACCGGCGTGCCCTTGACGGAGGTGATCACCACGTCGCCGATGTCGCGCACCGAGCGGATGAGGCCGATGCCGCGCACGTTGAACGATTGCTCGCCGAGGGTGAGGCGCTGCCCGCCCACGTTCTGGTTGGCGTTGCCGATGGCGGTCATCACCTGCTGCAGCGTGAGGCCCTGCCCCTTGAGCCGGTAGGGGTCGATCTCGACGTGGTACTCCTTGGTGTGGCCGCCGAAGCCGACCACGTCGATCACCCCCGGCACCTGGCGGAACTGCTTCTCCAGCACCCAGTCCTGGGCGGTCTTGAGGTCGGCCAGGGTGTAGCCGTTGCCCCTGAGGCGGTAGCGGTAGATCTCGCCGATCGCGCTCCACGGCGAGAGCGTCGGTTTGGCGTTGGGCGGCAGATCAATGAACTGGAGCCGGTTGAGCACGCGCTGCTGCGCCGTGTAGTAGTCGACGTCCCAGCTGAAGTAGCACTTCACGTCCGACAGCCCGAACAGCGACTGGGTGCGGATGTGCTCGAGATCCAGCATGCCGTTGAGCCCGGTCTCGAGCGGCACGGTGACGTAGCGCTCCACCTCCTCGGCGCTCCAGCCGTCGGGCTGGGTGATGATCTCGATCATCGGCGGGATGGGGTTGGGATAGGCCTCGATGTCGAGCTGCCGGTAGGCGTGCAGGCCCACGGCGGCCACGGCCAGCGCCAGGGTGATGATGACCGCCGGCAGGCGTAGGGCAAAGGCGACGAGACGCTGGATCATCAGAGCATCCCCGATAACAGGATGGCCCCCGAGGTCACCACCCGCTCGCCCTCGCGCAGGCCGTGGGTGACGGGCAGGAAGTCTCCGCCCTCGTCCTCGCTCACGGCCACGGGCCGGCGCTCGAACCGCGCCCGCCCATCGGGCGCCTTGCCCACCTCCACGAACACCACGGTCTGGTCGCCGAGGCGCAGGAGGGCGCTCCGCGGGATGGCGAGGGCGCGCCGCTCGTCGACCGAGACCGAGACCGTGGCGTACATCTCGGGCTTGAGCTCGTGGCGCGGGTTGTCGATGACACAGCGCACCTTGGCGGTGTGTGAGGTGGGGTCGAGCGAGCCCGAGATCCAGTCCACCTTGCCCTCGTAGACCTTGTTCGGGTAGGCCACCACGCGCACGGTCACGCGCGCGCCGGCCTTGACCCGCGCGAGATCGATCTCGAACACGTCCGCCAGCACCCACACCTTGTCGAGCTCGCCGAGGGTGAAGAGCTCCACGGCGTTGCCGCCCGAGTACTGCCCCTGCACCTCCACGCCCGGGTTGACGTTGCGCGCGATCACCTCGCCGTCGATGAGGGCGCGCAGCTCGTACTCCTGGTTGACGTTGTCGGTGGCCCCGGCGGCGCGGAAGAGCTGCGCCTTCTTGCGCGTCCGCTCGAGCTCGGCCTGGGCCTTTCCGTAGTTGTCCTGCGCGAGCTCGAGATCCTTCTGCGCGCCGGCGTGGGCCTGGAACAGCTCCTTCTCGCGGCGCAGCTCGTGCTCGGCGGCCACGTAGTCGGCGTGCGCCTTGGCCAGGTCCGAGAAGGCGCTGCCCACGTCGGGCGACTCGATGGTGACGAGCGTGGCGCCCTTCTTCACCCGGTCGCCCGGCTGCGCCTCGATCTTCACCACCCGCCCCGTCACCGGGGAGAACACGTGCGCGACGTGGAGGTCGTCGAAGGTCACCTTGCCGCTGGTGACGATGGAGCCGCCCACGTCCTCCATCTTCATGGGCGCGATGGTGAGCTGCGCGTCCTTGAGCTGTTGCTCGGTCAGCCACGCCTCGTTGGCCGGCGTGGCCGGCGTGGGCGCATGCGGCGTGGCCCGGCAGCCGATGCCACCGAGAGCCGCCATCCAGACAACCGCCATCAGTGTCTTTTCACGCAGGGTCATCGTCGAAGCTCCGTCCCGACCGCCTGTTCCAGCTGGAACACCGCGGTCCAGAAATCCGCCAGGTCTCGCAGATACTCCACGTTGATGGAGATGAACGTGCGCTGCGCGTCGAGGAATTCGAGGAGCGACGCCGCGCCCTTCTGGTATTGGATCTGCGCGAGATCGCGCGCGCGCCGGGCCGCGGCGAGGAGCCCCCCCTCCATGCGCTCGACGCGGCGGCGCGTGCCGGCGTAGGCGCGAAAGCCGGTCTCCACGTCGGCCGCCACCTGGGCCTCGAGCTTGGCCAGGCCGATGGTCGCGGCGCGGCGCTGCGCCTCGGCCTGGGTCACCTCGCCCTGATACTGGTAGAGGAAGGGCAAGGGCAGGGCGACGCCGAAGCTCAGCGAGGGCGGGTTGATGGCCTGCGACTCGAAGCCCTGGGCAAAGAACTGCACCTGGAGCTGGATGTCGGGCAGGACGAGGTGCCGGGCCGAGTGGATCGCCGCCTCGGCGCTCTGGGTGTTGAGCGCCGCCGCCTTGAGGTCGGGGCGGTTCTCGTAGGCCCCGCGCAGGAGGTGGTCGCGCGTGGCCGCGGCGAGCGACGCGGGCACCGCGAAGCGCGGCAGGTCCTGCTCGATCTTGAACTCCGGCACCTCACCCCGCACCCCGAGGAGGAAGGCGAGGTTGGCCTTGGCCGTGCCGAGGTCCTGCTCGGCGCGGTCCGCGTCGGCGTCGGCCTCCAGCTTGGCGGTCTCCACCTTGGCCACGTCGGCCTCGGAGATGGCGCCGGCGCGGTAGCGCACCTGGTTGAGCTCGAGCACCTGGGTCGCCGCGGCCTGCACCTCGTGCGTGAAGTCGAGGAGATCGCGCGCCAGCACGGCCTGGATGTACTGCTGCTTGAGCTGGAACTCGAGCGTGCGCTGGGCGTCCGCGCGCGACATCTTGGCCGCGCGCAGGGCCGCGTCGGCCACGGCGCGGCGCAGCTTGCGCTTGCCCCACACCGTGTCGAAGAACGCCGCGCCGTCGCTGAGGCCCACGGTCACGCCGCCGGCCGTGCAGGTGGGGCACCCGGGCGGCGCGACGTAGCCGGGGGCGTAGAGGTACGCCCCGGTCAGCGAAGGGTTGGGGATGGCCGCCGCGGTCAGGCTGTTGGCCTTGGCGCTGGCCACGGCCGCATCGGCGAGGAGGAGATCGAGCCCGTGCGCACGGAACAGCCGCAGCGACTCGTCGAGCGTCAACATCGGCGGCAAGGCGATGGTGGGCGGCTCCTGCGCCCGGGCGGGGGCGCCCAGGGGGCCGGCCCAGATCAGGATCAGGGCGAGCGGCAAGAGCGAACGATGAAACCGACAGAGAGCGGGCACGATCCCTCCTTCAGTCACCTTGATGTCGGCCTGGCCTCACCCCGGGCTCGCCCAGGGCTCCATGGTGACAGGGGTGCGCCTTCACCACCCTCCAGACCAAGCGTACGGCAGTTTTTTTACGGATACCGAACAGCGCCCCGTAGCGGGGTGAACCCTGGAGAAAACCAACCTAATGACGGGATGGACCCGTCTCTCGACCCACGAAGAGAAGAGCGATTTAGTTCATACCATGAACGACCTGGGCTTGTGCACTCCTCTTGAACGCGGATGGATCACGAGCGCGCGACCGGGGCGGCGCGCTGACGTATGCTGCACGCGCATGGACACGGCTCCGTTGCCTCCTGAACCGCGGCATCGCCTGGCCGCGGCGTGGTCGTCGGTGCACGAGGCGGCGACCGGCGATGGGGAGGGGTTCGGCCTGGTGCTCATGGTGGTCTCGGCCGCCTCGGTCACGCTGATGGCCGCCTTCGCCAAGAAGTTCCTCCCCGATGCGCCGCAGCAGGCGGTGGTGCTCTCGCGCGGCGTGTTCCTGTCGGTGGTCTTCGTGGCCCTGGCGCGCTACAAGCGCGCGCCGCTCGCCGGCCAGCGCCCCGGCCTGCTCATCGGGCGCGGATTTCTCAGCTACGCCGCGCTCTCCTGCTACTTCTACTCGGTGCAGCACCTCCCGCTCGGCGACGCCGTGCTGCTCCAGTACAGCCACCCGGTGTACGTGGCGGCGATCGCGCCCTGGTGGCTCGGCGAGCGCACGTCGCGCTCGCACTGGGGCCTCATCTTGCTGGCGCTGGTCGGCGTGGCGCTCATCGTCCGCCCCGCGGGCGAGGTGCGCGCCGCGGCGCTGGTCGGCGTGCTCGGCTCGCTCCTCTCGGCGTTCGCCTACATGGCGGTGCGCGGGCTCTCCCGCACCGAGCACCCGATGACGATCCTGGCCTGGTTCCCGCTCGCCACCATCCCGCCCGCGCTCGTGGCGGTGCTCTTCACCGGGCGGGCGGCGCTGCCGCAGAGTGGCCGCCAGGTGATGGGGCACCTGCTCGTCGCCCTGGTGGCCATCGTGGGGCAGCTCACCTTGACCTATGGCCTGACCCGCGCCAGGGCGGCGCGAGCGACCGCCATCACGCTCACCGGGCCGGTGTTCGGCCTGGTCTTCGGGTATCTGTTCTTCGGCGCGCTGCCCACGACGGCCTCGCTCGTGGGCACGATCGTGGTGCTGACGACGCTGGCGCTGCTCGGCCGCGGCCGTTGAGGCATCGCCGTACGAGCCGGCGCAGGGGCCAGCTTAGATGAGGCCGCGCCAGTCGGCGCCGTGGCGGCCGAAAGCCGCGCGGACCTGCTCGATCAGGCCGGCGGGGAGGGGGCCCTGGCCGAGCAGGGAGGCGTTGCGGCGGAGGTGCTCGAGGCTCGCGGTGCCGACGATGCACGTGGACACCCCGGGGGTGAAGGCGGCGAAGCGCAGGGCGAGCGCGTCCCAGTCGAGCCCCGCGGGGTCCAGCGCCAGGGCGCGCAGTCGCTCCCAGTACACCGCCACGTCGTCCGCCCCGGGCCGCTCGGCAAAGCGCCAGGGTGCGTTGGCGAGCGGCCGCTTGATGATGGCGCCGAGCCCCCGCTCCTCGGCCGCGGCCAGGGTGCCGCCGAGGACCCGCTGGTCGCAGAGGTTGAGGGAGCACTCGACGGCGCCGAAGTGCCCCGAGCGGATGGCCCAGTCGAGCGGCTCGTTGTCCCCCGAGTAGCCGGCCATGGCGATCTTGCCCGCCCGCACCGCCTGCGCGAGCGCCCCGAGGATGTCGTCGCGCGTGAGCACCTCGAGCGGGCACGAGTGGAGATGGAAGATGTCGATCCGCTCGGTGCGCAGGCGCACGAGCGCGGCCTCGATGCCGGCGGTGATGCACGCCCCGGTCCAGTCGGGGATGCCCTCCGCGCCGTAGCCGCCCTTGGTCGAGAGCACGAACTCCTGCCGCCGGTGCGCGAGGTACCGCCCGATGCGCTCCTCGGCGCGACCATAACTCCTCGCCGTGTCGATGAAGTCGATGCCCTGGTCGAGCGCGGCGTGGAGCAGGTGTTCGGCGGCGCGTTCGTCGAGGTCGTCGCGGCCGAGGGCGCCGGCGCCCAGGCCGAGCACGGAGACGGTGCGTCCGGTGCGGCCGAGCGGACGGCGCGGGAGGGTGTGGGGCGGCATGGAGACACCATACCAGCGATTTATTTTGGCGGTCCGCTGCGCCTCCCGTAGGTTGATCCCATGACGAGCGATCGCCGGCCCCGGGCCCCCCGGGGACAGACACACGAGACCTCTACCGAGAAACCGCAGGATGCGCACCAGGGCCCGCCGGAGACGCCCCCGCCGGCCGAGGCCCAGCCGATTCGCCGCAGCTGGGCTGTGGAGACGCGGTCTCTTCGGGGCCCAGGGCCGGGCGCGGCGAAGAAGAAGCGGCGCCCCTCGCTCGCGGCGGCGCGGCGGCGCGCCAAGGCGTGCCGTAACGAGCTGCGTTCCCTCTATCTCGGGATCACGGACGGGACGTCGGAGTTCGTGCCGGCGTTGGGCATGATCTACGGGCGCCCGCTGGACGACGCGGCGCTCGTGGTCTCGTTGCGCGACCTGACGTCTCGGGGGCGCAAGATCCTCCGCAGCCGGGACGTCCTGGTGGTGGAGCGCTGCCGGCGTCTGCACCTCGATCGGGCGCTCCTCGAGCAGGCCCGGGTCGTGGCCACCGAGTTGAGGAGAGCCATTCATGTATGAGGTCGGACTCGGGAACGAGGCCACGGCATCCGTGCGGCCCCGTCTGCGGCGTGCCCGGGGTTGGGGCGGCTGGCTCTGGCTCCTCCTCTGCCTCGGGGGCCCGCTGGCGCGGGCGCAGGTGCCGGGCGACACCGGGTGGCTCGACGTCGAGCTGCACCCGGAGGCGCGGCGGCTCGTGCATGGGCAGCTCATCGCGGCGCTCAACGGCAGCGCGGTGGGCCTCTTGCCGATGACGGTGCTCCTGCCCGCGGCCGGCACGAGCGATCCGCACGAGCTGCGGCTCTTCACGCTCGACGGCGCCTACGGCTTCGTCCTGCGCCTCGTGGTGGAGAGCGGGCAGGTGCGCGTGCTCGACGCGCGCACCGAGGCCTGCAAGGCGCTCAAGGTGCAGACCGGGATGTCGTGGGGCGGCAAGCGCTGGAAGCTGCGCATCGATCTCCTGCACAAGGGGCCCCCTGTGTGCGAGGGCACGCAGGGCCCGGAGGCCGCGGGCGAGCGGGTCAAGATCCGCTTCGAGAGCGCGCCCGATGGCGCCGAGATCTATTACCCGGAGGGGTCGGGTCCGCCCGGGGCGGGCAAGGCGCCCACCTATGATGTCCGCCTCAAGGGCAAGACCGCGCGCACGCTGGCCGTGGGGTTCGTGCCGGGGAGCGAGGTGACGGTGTTCTTCAAGAGGCCCGGCTTCCAGGACGGCGTGGCGCGGTTCCGCATGGAGCAGGACGGCGAGGGGAAGTGGCTCGTCTTCGGGTCTTCGCGCCTGCCCCTCGGTCGCGCCAAAAAGGACCGCGACGCCCCGGTGGTGAGCGCGATCCTCCAGCCGTTTCCCTCTGCGCAGTGAGGGAGCCGCCCGGCGCCGGGTCCCGCTCATCCGATGTTCTGGAAGACGCGACCGCGACATTCTTGCCCGGATCGGCCCGATCCTGCGGCTCTGCAGGGGGCGTTCGCAGATGAAGGCCGCAGGAGGCGAGGGAAGGCCTGGTGGCATGCCGGTTGCTCTTAGAGCAGGCCATGACACGCACGGCATTACAAAAGTTCTTGGGTCGTTTCGTCCTCGCCAGCACGCTGCCCCTGACCGGGTGCATCAGCCCCCCGGGCGACTGCGGCAATCTTCCGCCGGAGCAAACCATCGTGGTGAGGTTCGATGGCGGCCTGCCCACCGATGGTCCGGTGACCGACGCCGGCTGCGCCGAGCTGTGCCAGCAGCTGCTCTTGGGCGCGGGCACCGTGAAGGGGTGCGAGGTGGTCCCCGTGGACGGGGGCATCTCGGCGCTGGCCTGCACGTCCTCGCCCATCTGCATTGGCGGGCGACGGCCGGCCGGCCTCGGCACCCCTGAGGTGGCGGGCGGGGATGAAGTGGGGCGTTATCTCGGGCGCATGGCGCACCTCGAGGCGGCCTCGGTGGATGCGTTCCACCGGCTGAGCGCGGAGCTCGCGGCCCACGGCGCGCCCGCGACGCTCGTGCGCGCGGCCGGGCGGGCGGCGATCGACGAGGTGCGCCACGCGCGGGTGATCGGGGCGCTGGCGCGGCACCGGGGCGTGACCCCGCCACCGGTCGAGATCGCGCCGGCGCGGTCGCGCTCTCTCGCCGAGCTGGCCCTGGAGAACGCGGTCGAAGGGTGCGTGGGCGAGACCTGGGGGGCGATCGTGGCCAGCTGGCAGGGACGCTCCGCGGGTGACCTGCGGATTCGCGCGGCCCTGCGCCGCATCGCCGTGGAAGAGGCGGGCCACGCCGAGCTGGCCGTGGCGGTGGCGCGCTGGGCGGAGGAGCGGCTCACGGACGAAGAGCGGAAAGCGGTGGCCGCGGCGCGCGAGGCCGCGGTGGCGCAGCTGGTCGAGGCCGCGGGCGCCGAGATGCCGGCCGAGCTGGTCGAGGTGCTCGGTCTGCCCGAGCCGCGGATGGCCCGGGCGCTCGCCAGGGCCGCAGCGCGCGAGCTCTGGTCCTAGCCAGGAGGCGGATCACCGGCCGCGGATGGCGCGGGCCGCGGCGGCTCACCACACCATGATTCGTTTGTCTCATTTTGATGCTACATCTCGGCCGGTGACGCTTCGCTTGAATCCTGGAGTGCTCGTGGCCATCGAGGGCATCGATGGCGCGGGCAAGACCACCCAGGCGGGCCTCGTGGCCGAACGCCTGCGCGCCGCCGGGCTCGAGGTGGTGCGGACCAAGGAGCCGACCGACGGTCCCTGGGGCCAGCGGCTGCGGGCGTCGGCCGCCACCGGGCGGCTGTCGTCGGAGGAGGAGCTGCGGGCCTTTGTCGAGGATCGGCGCGAGCACGTGGCGAACCTGATCCGGCCCGCGCTCGCCGCGGGTCAGGTGGTGATCGTCGACCGCTATTACTTCTCGACCGCGGCCTATCAGGGGGCGCGGGGGATGGATCCGGAGGAGCTCCTGCGCCTCAACGAGGCCTTCGCCCCGGAGCCGGACCTGCTCGTGCTCCTGGAGGTGGCGCCGGCGGTGGGGGTGGGGCGCATCCGCGAGCGCGAGGGGCAAGGGGGCAACCTCTTCGAGCGCGAGGAGGATCTCGGGAGGTCGGCGGCCATCTTCGCCCGCCTGGTCAAGCCCTACCTCGTGCGCCTGGACGGCACGCGGTCGCGCGAGGAGCTGACGGCCGAGATCCTCACGGCCCTGCGCCAGGGGCCGCTATGGTGCCGCCTGTGCGCGGCTCTCAAGAAGGAGGGCAGCGCCGACTGCCCTCCTGGGGGATGTGTGCTGGCAGCTGACGGCTGCGAGTTCTCCCTCCTCAAGGTGTAGATCCAAGAGGAGTCGGTCGGGAGGGCTCGTTCGGCCCGTTGGGTTGTGCAAGGTCCCGGATCTGCGGCCCTGTGCACGCGAGAAGGGGTCCCGCGCATGCGAAGAGGGGTCCCGCGCATGCGAAAGAGCCACCCGCGCATGCGAAAGGGGGTCCCGCGCACGCGAAAGGGAGTCCCGCGCACGCGAATGAGCCACCCGCGCACGCGAAAGAGTCACCCGCGCACGCGAATGAGCCACCCGCGCATGCGAAGAGCCACCCGCGCATGTCTGTGGTGGGTCAGCTGCGGAAGAAACGCCGGATGCAGTCCATGACGTGCTCGACCTGGGCCGGCGTGAGCGCGGCGTGGATGGGCAACGCCAGGGCCTCGCGCGTGACGGTCTCGGCGTTCGGGCAATCACCCGGCCGGCCGCCGAGATCGGTGAAGCACGGCTGGAGGTGCAGGGCGAGCGGGTAGTACACCTCGCTGTCCACGCCGTGGGCCGCGAGGTGCGCGCGCAGGGCGTCGCGCCGGCCGCCGCGCACCCGCACCACGAACTGGTGCCACGCGTCCTTGGGCCCCGCGGGCGGAAGGACGAGCCCCTCGATGGCATCGAGCCCGGCCAGGTAACGCTCGGCGGAGGCGCGGCGGGTCTGGTTCCAGCGTTCGAGGTGCGGCAGCTTGACCCGCAGGAGCGCGGCCTGCAGGGCGTCGAGCCGGAAGTTGCCGCCCCACACCGCGTGCACGTACTTGGGGTGCGCGCCGTGCACCCGCAGGAGCCGCACCCGCTCGGCCAGGAGGGCGTCGTGCGTGAGCACCATGCCGCCGTCGCCGAGCGCGCCCAGGTTCTTCGACGGGAAGAAGGACAGCGTGGCCGCGGCGGCGCCGTGGCCGAGCGCGGGGGTGCCGATGGCCTGGGCCGCGTCCTCGACCACCGCCACGCCGGCCGCGCCAAGGAGGGTGATGGGGGCGCGCCGGCCAAACAGGTCCACGGCCAGGATCGCCCGGGTGCGCCGGCCCACGCGGTCGAGCGCGGCCGCGGGGGAGATGTTGAAGTCCGCGCCCACGTCCACGAACACCGGGCGCGCGCCGAGCCGCACCACGGCCTCGGGGGTGGCAATGAACGACAACGCCGGGGTCACCACCTCGTCGCCCGGCCCGACCCCGAGCGCCATCAACGTGGCGAGGAGGGCGTCGCTGCCCGAGGAGACGCCGACCGCGTGCGGCACGCCGCACAGCGCCGCGACGTCGCGTTCGAGCGCCGCCACCTCCGGCCCGAGGATGAACTGGCCCGAGGCGATCACGCGCTCGGCCGCCGCGGTCAATTCGGCGTGCAGGGGCTCGTGCAGGGCTCGGAGATCGAGGAGTGGTACGCGCACCGCGGCAGTGTAGCCCGGATGGTTCCTGAGGACACCGTCGCGAGGCGAGCGAGGCCGCGGCAGATCGGCGCGCACGCCCGGAGACCCGGCCTGCGGCGTACTGGAAGTACGTCGCAGGTCGGGGCGAGCGAGGCCGCGCCGAGATGCCCGGCATCGTTCGCCGCAGCAGGTGGACTCGGGGACCATCCGGGCCAGCAGCTCCTGGTCGGGCGTACGGGCCGGCGAAGGGCCCGCCGGCCGCAGCTACTCGCGTGCCCGCCCCGATCGAGTACCATGCGGCGGCATTCCTCATGGAACCCACGGACACTGGGCCGACCGGTCCCCGCGACGCGCTCCCCGCCCCCGGCTCGGTCCCGCCGCCTCCATCGGCGCCGCGGCGCGCCCGGGCCATCCGCCTGCGCTACTTCTTTGCCCTCACCGTGCTCGGTCTCGCGCTGCCGCTCGGCGTCCTCTTCTATCTCGTGTGGAGCAACTCGCGGCACGCCATCACCGAGGTCTCCTCGCAGCTCCAGAGCTCGGTCAGCGCCAAGGTGGCCCGCTCGGTCGGGGGGTTTTTGAGCACGCTCGATCACAGCGTGGGCGAGTTCGAGGAGCGGCTGCGTCACGGCGTGGTCCGCCCCCATGACCTGGCGTCGATCGAGCTCGATCTCTACACCGAGATGCTCGACCGCGAGAACCTCGCCGCGCTCGCCTTCACATACGGGGAGTCCACCGGGTACCGCGAGACGGACGATCCCGCGGGCGATCACGAGCGCGGCGAGCTCCTCCTCGCGCCCGAGGGACGCGGCCAGCTGCTCGTGTTCCGCATGCCGCCGGACGCGAATCCAGGCGCAGGCCAGGGGACGACCCCGGGCGCATCGGGGCGCATCCTCACCCGCCACATCCACCAGGAGAACGGGCGCTGGGTCTCGGACCTGCGCGACCGGCCGGCGGGCGGCGGCTTCGCCAGCGCACCCTGGGTGCGCGAGGAGCGCATGCCCGGGCCCGGGCCGTTCCAGGATCCCACCCAGCACCCGAGCTTCGTGACCCCGGCGCAACAGCGGTTCCGGGGCCGGGCCCTGTGGAGCGACCTCGCCTACTTCCAGCTCGACGAGGCTCGCCCCGAGGCGGAGCGGCGCAAGGTGCTGTCCGTGCAGAAGGCGATCCTCGACGACGCCGGCCGCTTCCTCGGGGTGCTCAAGGCGAGCATGCTGAGCGCCGAGATCGACCAGATCACGCGCCAGCACGTCAACGAGCAGGACCCCGAGGACCCGCACCGCATCTTCCTGTGCGACATCCATGGCCGGCTCATCACCCGCACCTCCCCCGCGGACCGCTTCGCCACGCTCGACGAGGACGGCGACCCGGACCCGGACGGCGACCTGCGCGTGGTCTCGCCCGGCCTGCCGCCGCCGCTCGGCGAGGTCCTGCGCAAGACCTCGATGCTCGAGGGGATCGACTGGCCCGAGCCGCTCTTCACCCGCGTCCACGCGATGGGGCAGGATTACCTGCTCACGCTCGCCGCGCTGCCGCCCGGGCGCACCCAGGGGTGGCTCATCGGCATCGTGGTGCCCGAGAGCTACTACCTCGCCGACCTGCGCCGCTCGCGCACGCACCTCATGCTGGTCGCGCTGCTCCTCATCACGGGCATCCTCGTGACGGGCGGCCTCAGCCTGCGCGCGCTCGGCCGGGGCCTGAACCTGCTCGTCCGCGAGACCGGTCGCATGCACCGCTTCGAGTTCGCCGCGGCCGAGAACCACACCGCCTTCGAGGACATGAACGCCGCCCTGGCCAGCCTCGAGCAGGCCAAGACCGCGCTGCGGGCGCTCGGCAAGTACGTGCCCATCGATCTCGTGCGCCAGCTCTACGACGCCGCGCGCGAACCCACGCTCGGCGGCGAGCTCATGGACGTGTCGATCCTGTTCACGGACATCAAGGACTTCACCACGGTCTCGGAGCAGCTCGACCCGGACGCGCTGGCCGTGGCGCTCGGCCGCTACCTCGACGTGATGACCCGCACGCTCCAGGGGTGCGAGGGCATGATCGACAAGTACATCGGCGACGCGGTCATGGTGCTCTGGAACGTGCCGCGACAGGTGGAGCAGCATCCGCGCAAGGCGTGCCTGGCCGCGCTCGCCTGCACCCGCGCGCTGCGCGAGCTCTTCGGCTCGCCGGAGTGGGCGGGGATCCCGCCCTGGCGCACGCGCTTTGGCCTGCATCGTGACACGGTCCGGGTGGGCCACTTCGGCGCCCCGGATCGTCTGAGCTTCACGGCCATCGGCGATGGCGTGAACCTGGCCTCGCGCCTGGAGGGGCTCAACAAGCAGTACGGCACCTGGATCCTGGTGAGCGAGACGGTCCGCCAGGGCGCGGGGCCGGGGTTCTTGTTCCGCCGCCTCGACCGCGTGGCCGTCAAGGGCAAGACCCGCGGCGTCGAGGTGCACGAGCTCGTGGGGCTGGTGGGTGACGGCGAGAGCCCGGCGCTCGTGCCGGTGATCGAGCGGTACGAGGCCGCGCTCGAGCACTACTTCGGCCGCCGCTTCGCCGAGGCGCTCGCGCTCCTCGGCGAGCCGGGCCAGGAGGAGGACGCGCCGAGCCGTGTCCTCGGGGAGCGGTGCCGGCGGATGCTCGAGCATCCGCCGCCCGAGGACTGGAACGGCATCTTCGTGTTCCACGAGAAGTGAGGCGGGGCGGGAGGGAGGAGGAGGCGGCGGCGGGAAGGGGAGGCGGCGGGCAGGGAGATGGGGAGAGTGGACGCCCGCTCTAGTTGGGGGGCAGCTGCTTGCGCTTGAAGTCCCCGGGGCTGATGGTCACGCCGATGCTGAAGATCTGCAGCCGCTGCTCGTAGCGGCCGTTGCCAACGGTGACGACGGGATCGCCGCGGGAGGGGTCGAGGTTGCTGCCGTTGAACGAGGACAGGGCCAGGACCCGCGAGTCCGTGACCGTGCGCGACGGCGAGTACACGTAGGCGTAGGCCACGTTGACGGTGAGGCCGCTCCAGCGGATGCCGAGGCCGGCGGTGAAGCCGTACTTCTGGAAGGTGTTGAAGTCGAGCCGGGTGTCGGCGTTCCGGGTGGCCGAGGAGTCGTAGTAGTAGCCGAGCCGGCCGATGAGGCGCGTGCGCTCGCCGAGCCAGAAGTTGTAGGCGCCGCCCAGGCGCAGGCCGGCGGTGTTGCGGTAGTTGTGGCTGATCGCCGCGGTGAAGACGTAGGGGTTGTTGGGATCGATCGGCGTCGTGAAGTTCTCGACGCGCAGGACGGCGGCCTTCTCGGAGCTCCAGTGCTCGTAGACGAAGTTGCCTTCGATGTCGAAGCGCTCGGTGCCGTCGTGGTAGCGGCTGACGAAGCGCGCGCCGAGGCGGAACCAGAGCGGCATGCGGGTGCGGAAGGTGGCCTGCTGGTCCGGGAGCGGCGTGGGGAAGATCGGGGGCGGCGTCGCGTGCAGGGTGCCCTTGGTGTTGATGTCGATGGGCGTGCGGAAGGTGCCGCCGAGGTCGAGCCAGCGCACGGGGTGGAGCATGACCGAGGCCAGCGCGGCGGCGGTCACGCCCGTGGTGCGGATCTCGGCGTAGGCGTCGCAGCCGGGGGATTCGCCGGTCGGGCCGCAGGTGCCACCGCCGAACGGGGTCACGCTGGCGTTGGCCAGATCGAGCCGCGAATAGACGATCTGGAAGGCGGCGCCGATGTCGATCCAGCGGGCCAGGCGCACGGCGGCGGCCAGGGTGGGATAGACGATGAGGAGGTTGGTCCGCGCCACGTCATAGCGCCCCGGTCCCGGCGCCACGACGCCGCCCGGGAGGGTCACCTGCGCGGGCGGATCGTCGGTCGCGCCGGCGGCGCGGGGGCCGACGTTGTAGTTGTGCTGGGCGATCGAGGAGGGTGTGTAGAGGCCAAAGCCGAAGGTCCACCGCTTGAACCAGCCGAAGTCGGTGGTCACGGCGATGAAGGGCAAGGCGCCGATGCGGTTGGAGTCGTGGATGGTGGGGTAGCGCAGGCCGCCGTACGCGCCGTACCCGGGGGTGCTGGGATCGGACGCGTAGGTGCCGGCGCGGGTGAACTGGGTGTCGTGAAAGAGGAAGTTGCCATTGAGGGTGATGCGCGTGCCGCGCTGGCGCGCGAGGCCCGCGATGTTGTACTCGAGCGCCGTGCCATCATCGGCCTTGGCGACGAAGGCCCCGCCGCGGCCGAGGGCCTCGGTGCCGTTGTCCGGGATCTCGAAGCCGCCGGCGTGCGCCGCGCGTGATGCCCCGAGGCCGCATAAGCCGAGGGCGATGGCCATGATGACGTGAGTTCGCATGTCGTCTCCTCCCCCGCGCGTCTGGTCGACGGGGCACTAGGTGCTGGTCGGTCAGCGCCGATGGTGCTGGGCCTCAGTGGCCCGGCCGCGCGCTGCCTTGAGATGGATCATGAGCAGGGATACCGCCGCCGGGGTGACGCCCGAGATGCGCGCCGCCTGCCCGAGGGAACGGGGCCGGTGGCGCCCGAGCTTCTCGCGCACCTCGCGTGACAGCCCGGGGATGTGTTCGTAGTCGATGCCGTCGGGGAGCAGGGCCTCTTCGAGGCCGCGGAAGCGCTCGGCCTCCTCGGCCTGGCGTGTGATGTAGCCGTCGTACTTGACGCGGATCTCGATGCGGTCGGCGACCTCGCCGTCGTCGACCCCGCCGAACGCCTGGCGGAGCGCGGCGTAGTTCACCTCGGGGCGGCGCAGGAGCTCGAGGAGCGAGGTGGGCTTGCGCAGCGCCGCGGTGCCGAGCGCCTGGAGCCGGTCGCCGGTGGCGGCGTCGGGGTGGAGCATGGTGCCGGTGAGCCGCGCGAGCTCGGCTTCGACGGCCTGCTGCCGCGCGGTGAAGGCGGCCCAGGCGGCGTCGCGCACGAGGCCGATGCGCCGGCCGATGGGCATGAGGCGCTCCTCGGCGTTGTCCTCGCGCAGGAGCAGGCGGTACTCGGCGCGCGAGGTGAGCATGCGATAGGGCTCCTCGGTCCCCTGCGTGGTGAGATCGTCCACCAGGACGCCGAGGTAGGCCTGGTCGCGGCCGAGGATGAGCGGGGGCTCACCGCGCTGGGTGAGCGCCACGTTGATGCCGGCGAACAGGCCCTGGCAGGCCGCCTCCTCATAGCCCGAGGTGCCGTTGAGCTGGCCCGCGTGCCAGAGCCCGCGCACCCGCCGCGTCTCGAGCGTGGGCTCGAGCTCGCGCGGGTCCACGAAGTCGTACTCCACCGCGTAGCCCGGGCGCATGAGCTCGGCGCGCTCGAGGCCGGGGATGGTGCGGACGAGCGCGATCTGGACGTCGAGCGGCAGCGAGGTGGAGATGCCGTTGGGGTAAACCTCGACGGTGTCGAGGCCCTCGGGCTCGAGGAAGATCTGGTGGCGCGACTTGTCGGCGAAGCGCACGACCTTGTCTTCGATCGAGGGGCAGTAGCGCGGGCCCACGCCCTGGATCCGGCCGGCGTAGAGGGGCGAGCGATGGAGGTTCTGGCGGATGAGGTCGTGGGTGTGTTCGTTGGTGTAGGTGACGTGGCAGGCGCGCTGTTCGAGCGGCGGCGGCGGGCCCCAGCTGGCGAACTGGGGCAGCGGCTGGTCTCCGGGCTGGGCCTCGAGCGAGGCGTAGTCGATGGTGCGGCCGTCGAGGCGGCAAGGCGTGCCGGTCTTGAGGCGGCGCAGGGGGAGGCCGAGCTCGAGGAGCGAGGCCGAGAGGCCGCGCGCGGGCGCCTCCCCGGCGCGTCCGCCTTCGGTAGTGGTCTCGCCCACGTGGAGGACGCCGCGCAGGAAGGTGCCGGTGGTGAGGACCACGTGCGGGGCGCGGAACACCTGCCCGAGGGTGGTGGCCACACCGGTCACGCGGCGCCGGCCCACTTCGCCCCCGGCCGCGGGGCCCTCGGTCAGGATCGCCGCCACCTCGGCCTGCTGCAGCCGGAGGTTCGGCTCGGCCTCGAGCGTTCGGCGCATACGCAGGCGATAGCGGGTCTTGTCCGCCTGGGCCCGGGTCGAGCGGACGGCCGGCCCCTTGGACAGGTTGAGGCGGCGGAACTGGATGCCGGTGGCGTCGGTGCAGAGGGCCATCTCGCCGCCGAGAGCGTCGATCTCCTTGACCAGGTGGCCCTTGGCCACCCCGCCCACGGCCGGGTTGCAGGGCATCTGGGCGATGAGGTCGAGGTTACCGGTGAGAACGAGCGTGCGCAGGCCGAGCCGCGCGGTGGCCAATGCTGCTTCGCAGCCCGCGTGTCCGGCGCCAACGACGATGACGTCGTAGGGGGTGGTGTGTTCAAACATGGAGAAAAAGCTTCGCCGCGGCCTACCGATGTGTCAAGGAACGTTGGTCCGGCCGAGAGGGAAGCGGGGAGGAGGGGGGAGGAGGGAGGAGCTTACGAGCGGGGCTTGTGATTCGCCCTGGTTAGATTAGCCCGGATAGTAGGTGCAGACGCCGGAGAGGCAGCGGAAGCTGTAGCAGCAGTCGTTGTTCGTGGTGCAGGGATCGCCGGTGTAGCCGCAGCTCGGTTCCCCGCCGCCATCGACGCTGCCACCACCGCCGCCGGTGCTGCCGTCCACGCTGCCGCCGCCACCGCTGGTGCCCCCATCGACGCTGCCGCCGCCACCGCCGCCGGTGCTACCATCGACGCTGCCGCCGCCACCGCCACCGGTGCCCGCATCGACACCGCCGCCGCCGCCGCCACCACCGCCGCAAGGACCGATGGTGTCGCCATGAGCCAGGTGCGCCTTCACGGCCGGGGCGCCCACGGTGATGGTGTGGGCGTTGGCGGGATTGCCGGGGGGGATGTGGCAAATGGTGACCTTACCGTCCGCACCCGCCTGCGCGCCGCCGCCGGCGCCGTTCCGGTTCTCGCCCTGCTGGCCGGAGAGTGCTCCGTTGCCGCTCTGTGTGCCGTCGCCGACGGGGCCACAGGAGGAGAGCCCCAGGGTCACCACGGACAGACTCAGCAGATGGAACCAGAACCTCTTGAATGATGTCATGACATGTATCCTTTCCTAGTCCTACGAGTCAAAAATAGAAATTGCTCGCCTTTATTATGAGGGAGCGCTCCTGTCAGACAAGCTTGACTCGTTGGTTTTCCAACGAACGGGCTGCCCTTTGGAAAATTAGACAGGGAGAGGAAGGCGTCAACGGTCGGGGCCGTAACGCAGGGTCTCGATGAGGAAGTCGACGAGGTGCGTGGCGTGGAGCGCGGCATAGGCCAGCGCCAAGACGGCGAGCGCCATGGCGATGAGGCGCAGCACGACGCCATAGGGCGTGCTCGTCCTGTCCGCTCCTTGCAGGATGGCTCGTCGGTCGGCGGCGCCGGCGAGCCAGGTCACGAGCCCGCCGCCGGTGGCGATGAGGGCGAGCGCGGGGAGGACGCTGTCGCGGGCGGGGAGGGCGGCGAGCAGGAACAGGCCGGCCACGGGCAGGTAGAACTTGAGCTCGAGGGGCGGGGGCCAGAGGCCACCCCGGCCGGCCCACAGCTGCGCGCCGAGATAGGCGAGGAGATAGAGGAGGGCGACGATGAAGCCGGCGTGGAGGAGGAGCTGCTGCTCGGCCGTGGCCCGGCCGCGATCGGCCGCGGCTCGGATCGCCGGTTCGGGGGCGTTGAGCAGCGCCCGATATAGATGATGGGCCGCGAGCGGTCGTCCCTGGGCGAGCAGGGCCGCGGCGCGGCCGAGCGTGGCCTCGCGCGCCGTCGCCGTGCCGGGCGCGTGTGCTTCGACGTCGCGGTAGTGCCGCTCGGCGGTGGCGGGATCGTCCGCCTGGAGGGCGTTCTCCGCCAGCCACAGGCGCGCGCGATCCGCGAGCGCGAAGTCGGGGTGAGCGGCGAGGAGGCGCTCCATGCGGGCCACCGAATCCGCCCGCGGCCGTGCGGCGTAGCCCTGCAGGATGTCCTGGTACTCGGTCAGCGGCGACGCGCCCGAGCGCAGGCCGGCGGCGAGGAAGTCGCGCCGCGCCCGCGCGCGGAGCGCGAGACGATGATTGGGGTAGCGCTCGAGGAGACGTTCGTAGAGCGCGAGGGCGCGAGCGGGCTCGGCGAGCCGCTCCTCGGCGAGCTGGGCGGCCTCGTGGAGGGCATCGGCGGCGTCCTCGCCTTGGGGGGCGGCGTCGGCGAGCTGCTCGAGGGCCCGCACGGCCGCGGCAGGATCGCGCGCGGCGAGATCGAGCGCCGCCTCGAAGGCCGCGTGCTCGCGCTCCGTGTCCTCTGCGCCTGCGTCGGCCGGGCGCGCGTGCGCCGGCGCGGTTCCATCGGCGACCGCACCGGCGAGGCCGAGGGCCAGGAGGAGCGTCCCGCGGAGCCGGAACTCGACAACCGTGGTGTCTCGGCTGTGGCGCAGGTCAGTGGCCCGCGGCGGTCTCTGGGCCGGCGGGGCCGGTGGCGAAGACCGAGAGCGTGTGGTCGCCATAATTGGCTACGTAGATCTTGGGAGGGTTCGAGGTGGCGACGATGCCGATGGGCTCTTTGCCGGTGGCGTACTCGACGGGTTGCCGGGCGCCGTCTCCGCGGCTCGGGAACGCGTAGACGCGCCCGCGCTTGAAGCTCACCACGTAGAGGAGGCTCTCCGGGCCGAGCGCCGTACCCTCGGCGCCCTCGATGCCGCCGAGCTCACGGACGATGCGGCCCGTGGCCGGGTCGAGGACGTGCACCTTGCCGGCGTCGAAGTTGCTGACGAAGAGCAGGGACTGATCGGGGGCCTCGGACACGAGCTCGGGTTTTCCGCCGGGCCGGAGGAGCTCCTGTCCGGCGCCCCGCGGCGGCAGGACCGAGATGGTGCCGTCGCCCGTGTTGGTGACGTACAGGCGGTCGCGGTCGGGGGTGCCGCCGATGCCGTCCGGGCCCTTGCCCGTGGGGTAGGTGCCCACCACGGTGAGCCGGGCGGCGTCGAGCTTGAGGACCCGGTCACCCGTGGTGGCCGCGGCGAAGAGGAACTGGCCATCGGGGGTGGCGACGATGCCCGAGAGCTCGTCCGGCACCGGGGCCCGCCGCACCACCCGGTCGCTCTCGGCATCGATGACGGCGATCTCGTGGCCGCGCGTGCTCACGGCGACCTCCTTGGCCCTGTCACCGCGGCCGAGCCAGGCAAAGCCCATGGGCTTGGACACGTTCGCGATGCGATCGAGGGGCGTGGCCGGTCGGTCGGCGGCAGTGTCGATGACGGAGATGAAATCGTCGTCGGTGTTGGCGACGTAGAGCCGGTGACGGGCGGGGACGACGAGCATGGCGTCCGGACCCTTGCCCACGGCGATGGTGGCGCCGCGCCGCACCTCTACGGAGGTCGGGGCGGCCGCTGGCGCCGCAGGACGAGCCCCCTCCTGCTTGGAGCTCTTGCAACCGGTGCAGGCGAGGGCCCAGGCCGACAGCACGATCAACAAAAATCTCTGCATGTCGACCTACGACATACCATTTCGGGGCGGATGCCGCCGGGGCCCAGGCGTTCGGCGTGGCGCCATGGAGCCGGAAACATGCGATCCTCTCCAGGGGGGCCACCAGGCCCCTGGAGGCGAGGATGCCGGACGTGATGCAGGCGCTCCCCAAGGGCACGCCGATCGCCGGGTGGGAGGCGATGGCCCAGGCGTTCGAAGAGGCGGTGCAGCATGACGACCCGTATCGCCGGATGGCGCCGCCATCGCCACGGCCCGCGGTGCTGGTGCTCTTGCGCCTGCTCGAGGCGCAAGAGGTGGACGCGGCGACGCGGCTCGGGAAGGCCTTGACCGCGTGGCTCGGCCAGGACCAGGGGGGCGCGACGCTCCGGAGCGGACCCGAGGCGGTCGCATGGCCCTGGCTCCAGCAGCTCCTGCCCCTCCGGGCCCGGCTCCCACCGGCGGTCGTGGCGGCCATCGCCCATGCGCTCCTCGAGGGGGATCTGACCCGGGCGCGCCCGTTCCTCGATGCCGAGTACCGGGTCGCGCGCGCTTCGACGCTGGAGGCGCTGGATGTGCTGCAGGCCGGGGCCCCGGAGATGGAGGCGTTGGTGAATCCCTTCTCCTTCGAGGCCCTCTCGTCCGTGGAGGCCGCGCGCCAGGAGCGCGAGGGGAAGGCGGAGGAGAACCCCCTCTGGGATGTCCTCCGGGTGTTGGTCGGGCTCGGTCTCCTCTTGAGGTTCTTTCTCGGGTGAGGCTGCGCCCTGCAGGAGGCGCACAGGTGTTCCGGGTCAGCCCGCCAGCCCGCGCAGGAACTCGCGCACGAGCACCACGGCCTGCGTGAGGTTGTCGGCCTCGGTCACGCCCGCCTTCTTGCGCGGCACGAACGAGTGGTCGCCATCGGTCAGCCAGGCCAGCCGGAGGGCGGGGGACAGGGCGTAGCGCTCGACCTCGCCGGCGGTGCCAAAGGGGTCGCGCTCTCCTTGCACGATGAGCGTCGGGGTGCGCAGCTGCTCGAGGTGGGCGGTGCGCGTGCGCTCGGGCTTTCCCGGCGGGTGGAAGGGGTAGCCGAGGCACACGAGGCCGCGCACGCCGAGCTCATCGGCCACGAGGCTGGCCATGCGCCCGCCGAGCGACTTGCCGCCGATGAACAGGCCCTTCCCACCGCCGAGCGCGGCCACCACCTCGCGCCAGCGCGCGAGCAGCACGGGCTCGCGATCCGGGGCCCCGCCGCGTCCCTCCTTGCGCCGCCGCGCCATGTACGGGAACTCGAAGCGCACCACGTGGATCCCGCCCTCGCCGAGGCCGGCCGCGATGGTGTCCATGAAGGGGGAGTCCATGGGCGCGCCCGCGCCGTGGGCCAGCACCAGCTTGAGGCGCGCCTTCTTGAGGGGCGGGCCGTCGTGGAGGAGGTCGTCCCTGTCCCTGTCCATGTCCATGGTCAATTCCACATCGCGCGCAGCCGCGCGGCCACGTCCACGCCGGCCGCCACCCCGCCGGCGTCAGAAGACCCTTCCCCGGACACCACCGGGATGGGCGGGCCGTGGCTCACCCGTTCGAAGCGGTCGAGGATGGCGTCGGGGATGAAGCGCGTGCGTGGGGCATAGACGTGCCGGTCGCCGCTGCGCCGCTGGTGATGCACGTGGAAGCGCAGGGGGTGGATGACGTGCAGGGCGTCGCGGGCGCGCGTCATGGCCACGTAGAGGAGGCGCCGCTCCTCGTCGATCTGCTCGGGGTTGGCGGTGGACATGTCCGAGGGGATGCAGCCGTCGGCGGCGTTCAGGATGAACACCGCGTCCCACTCCTGCCCCTTGGCCGAGTGGATGGTCGACAGGATGAGGTAATCCTCATCGAGGTGCGGGGGGCCGGCGTGGTCGCCCGTGACCTGCGGCGGATCCAGCGTGAGCTCGGAGAGGAAACGCTCGCGCGAGGGGTAATGGGCGGCGATGAGCTCGAGCTGGTCGAGGTCCTGCGCGCGCAGCCCCGCGTGATCGTAGATGCGTTCGAGGTGCGGCTGATACCAGCGACGCACGAGGCCGAGCTGCCCGGCCCAGGCCCCGGCCCCCTCCATGCCACGCAGCTCGCCGATGAGCGCGCACAAGGCCGGCCAGTCGCTGGCCGCGGCGGCCGGCGGCGGGAAGCCGGCGAGCGCCGTGGGGGCGAAGTTGTGCTTCTCGAGGTGCGCCACCACCCGCTCGGCCAGCGCCGGGCCGATGCCCGGGAGGAGCTGCAGCACGCGGTAGGCGGCCACGGTGTCGCGCAGGTTCTCGCCCCAGCGCAGGACGCACAGCGCGTCCTTGACGTGCGCCGCCTCGAGGAACTTGAGGCCGCCGAACTTGACGAAGGGGATGTTGCGGCGCGCGAGCTCGACCTCGAGGAGATCGCTGTGATGCGCGGTGCGGAAGAGCACCGCCTGCCGCCGCAGGGCCAGGCCCGCCTCGCGCTGCTCGAGCACCCGCCCGACCACGTAATCGACCTGCGCGTCCTCGTCGAACGCGGTGACGAGGTAGGGTTTTTGCGAGGAGCGCCGGGTCGAATGGAGGTCCTTGGCGTAGCGCTCGCGCGCCCCGGCGATGACCGCGTTGGCGGCCTCGAGGATGGGCTGCGTCGAGCGGTAGTTCTGGGTCAGGGTGAGGACCTGGGCCGGGTTCTTGAACTGCGTGGGGAAGTCGAGGATGTTGCGCACGGTCGCGGCGCGGAACGAGTAGATGGCCTGGGCGTCGTCGCCCACCACGGTGAGGCCCGTGCCCTCGGGGCACAGGTTGCGCAGGATCGCCGCCTGAAGGGCGTTCGTGTCCTGGTACTCGTCGACGAGCACGTGATCGAAGCGCCGGCGCACGCGGCCGGCCAGCGCCGGCTCGCCCATGAGGGCGTGCCAGTAGAGCAGGAGGTCGTCGTAGTCGAGCACGTGGTCCTTCTGCTTGGCCTCGACGTAGGCGGCGAAGAGCCGGCGCAGCGCCGCGGCGTGATCGGTGCACCAGGGGAAGGCCTCGGTCAGGCACTTCTCGATGGGGCACTGCGCGTTGACCGTGCGCGAGTAGATCGCCAGGCAGGTATCCTTGCGCGGAAAGCGCCGCTCGGTCTGGGACAACCCGAGGCGGTGGCGCAGCACGTCGAGGAGATCCGCCGAGTCCGAGCGGTCGAGCACGGTGAACGCCGGGTCGAGGCCGAGCTCGTGGGCGTGGAGCCGCAGGAGCCGGTTGGCCACGGAGTGGAAGGTGCCGGCCCACGCCAGATCGGTCGGTTGCGTGGTTTGCGGGCGCGCCGCGTCCGGCCGGTCTCGCCGCGGCGCCTGCCCCCGGCCCCGTCCAACGATGCGCTCGACCCGCCGGGCCATCTCCTGCGCCGCGCGGCGCGAGAACGTGACCAGCAAGATGCGCCGCGGGTCCGCCCCCCGGTCGATGAGGCGGGCGACGCGGCTGGCCAGCGTGTGGGTCTTGCCCGAGCCGGCCCCGGCGATGATGAGGAGCGGGGCCGCGCCCTCCTGGAGCACCGCGTCGCGCTGCTCCGAGTTCAAGCTCTCAAGGCTCGTGCTCTCGAAGTCGGATGCCATGGTCGTGGCTCCATCCTACGAAGAGCCTGTGCGCATGTACAGTAATTGAGCGGGCGCGGCGGGGCCCTCAGCCGATCCTGCCGGCCCCCCTCCATTATGACCCTCCAGGATCCCGTTCGGGACGGGTCCCCCGGTGCTACAGCTCCACGGTCGCGCCGCCGGCCTCGAGCGAGCGCTGCGCCGCGGCCAGCACCCGCACCACCTCGAGCCCCTCGGCCGCCCCGCTCAGCGGCGGCCGCCCCGAGCGCACACACAACAGGAAGTGCCCGCACTCGAGGAGCAGCGGCTCGCTCGTGTCCACCCGCGGGATGTGCACGTCGCCGTGCCGCACCGTCAGGTACTCGCCGAACTGCGTGAAGGCCGGCGGCCGGTCATAGCCCTTGTCGTAGATGCGCAGCTTCTCCGTGGGGTGCACGTCGTCGAACTCGACCATGCGGCGCGAGCCCACGATGACGAGCCGCCGCTCCTTGCGCGGATCCAGCCACGACATCTGCACGTGCGCCATCTGGCCGCCCGGGAAGTCGAGGTGCAGGAAGACGACGTCCTCCACCCCGGGCTGGAGGTAGCTGTGCCCGCGCGCCGACACCGCCCGCGGCCGCTCCCCGAGGAGGTGCAGGAGGATCGACACGTCGTGCGGTCCGAAGCTCCAGAGCGCGTTCTCGTCCCGCCGCAGCCGCCCGAGGTTCACCCGCACCGCATGGAGGTAGTACACCTGCCCGAGCGCCTGGCCGGCCATGAGCTCGCGCAGCTGGGTCACGGCCGGGTGGTAGACCATGAGGTGCCCCACCATCAGCACCTGCCCGGGCCGCGCCGCCGCCGCCCGCGCCACGGCCTCGGCGTCGGCGTCGGCGAGCGCCATCGGTTTTTCGACGAGCACGTGCTTGCCCGCCGCGAGCGCCGCGAGCGCCTGCTCCGCGTGCAGCACCGCCGGCGTCGCCAGCACCACTGCCTCCACCGCCGGGTCGCCGAGGATCTCGCCGAGCTCGCCGCAGGCCCGCGCCCGCGGCGCCAGCATGTGCACCCGCTCGAGCGCCGCCGGGTCCGGGTCGGCCACCGCCACGAGCTCCGCCCCGGGGTGCGTGGCGAAGGCGCGCACGTGATTGATGCCCCAGTAGCCCGCTCCCGCGATCGCCACTCGCACCGGCGTCGTCATGGCGCTCTCTGCATATCACGCACGGGGGACGGGAACGAGGAAGGAACGAGGCGGGGTGAGGCGAGGCACCGCGAGGGGATCAGTCGTAGGCGTCCTGGATCTCGAACTTCATCTTCTCGCAGTACATCTCCGCCTTCACCATGCGGATCTTGTCCGAGCCGGCTTCGCCCTTGTCCATGGTCAACTTGAAGAGGCCGAGATTGTACAGGTCGATGCGGCACGCCGCCTTCTTCGGATTCATATCCATGTCTTCGTGCAGAAACGTGATCGAGCCGTGCTTCTCGTCCTTCGTGTCGCACTGGCCGCCGACGACGAAGGACTTGTACCAATCGAAGAAGTCGCCGGCGTGAGACTCGGGCAGGCTGAAGACGACATTGGGGTATTCGATGATAGTCGGCTCACGATAGGGATCGCGAAATTCGCCGAGCGGCACCTCGGTCACCTTCTGCTTGATAGTGATGGCCTCCACCTTGGCCACGCGCGTGCAATCGACGCCGTCGATGGTGCAGCGGAAGTTGCGCGTGAGCCAGCGCTTGGCCTTGGTCGAGTCGATGGGATAGGCCGAGCCGGCGATGGAGCGGCCTCCTCCGGTCTCGAGCCGCGTGTACTCGGGCGAGATCTTGACCGTGAGCCGGGCCACGTCCCGCGAGGCCGCGTCGAGCGCCGGGAAGCCGACCTCGGTCACCAGGCCGGCGAAGAAGTTAAGGCGCGTCACCTCGTTGAAGTTGTAGTCGGCGGCGATGATGGCGCCGTTTTGGCGGCTGTAGTCCCCCTGGAAGGACTTGGTGATCCAGTTGTAGAACTCGCGCGACATGGCCGGACCGCAAGTGACAGTGATGTCGTCGTACTTGACGGTCGAGATGTGCTTGTGGATGAGGTGCTCCGGGCCGATCTTCTCGTTCACCACTTCGGCCTGGGCCATGCCGCCCTCGACCGTGAAGAGCCATCCGCCGGCCTTGGCGTCGAGCTCCAGCGCGAAGTGGCCTGCGGCGTAGGCGCGTTTGTTCTGGGTGAGGGCCATGTAGGTCTCCTTGCTGCTCGAGATCCGGCGCGATGAATGGGCGCCTTCATCCCTATCATCGGCAGGAAATCGTGGGAGTTGCGGGAAAGTTTAGCACCACTGGTCGGCTTCTGACCAATGGGCCGCTCAGGGCGCCTGGCCGCGCGGCGGCAGCCCGGTGGTCGCGCCGAGCGCGGTGACGGCCGCCGCCCCCATGCGGTTGCCCAGGGCGCAGGCAGCGCGCAGGGTCACGAGGTCGATGTCGGCGAGGTGGCGTCCGGCCGGATCCGAGGGGCCCCTAGCGGCGATCGGTGCGAGCCCCGAGGCAACCCCCGAGATGCAGAGATGGGCGAGCAGCCCGGCCATGAAGGCATCGCCCGCGCCGGTGGCGTCCACCGCCTGCACCCCGAGGCCCGGGACCGTATCCGCGCCGGCCGGGGCGGCGAAGTACGCGCCCCGGGCGCCGAGGGTCACCACCGCGACCGCGGGGCCGAACGCGCGTAGCATCCCGGCCCCGGCCACCGCGTCGCTCGTGCCGAGGAGCGGCTCGAGTTCGTCCTCGGCCACCTTGACGAGGTCGGCCTGCGCCACCAGATCCCGAATGAGCTGGAGGGCGAGGTGGCGGTCGTCCCACAGATGAAGTCGCAGGTTGACGTCCACCGAGACCAGGCGGCCGGCGGCGCGCGCCGCGGCGAGCGCCTTCCAGGTGGCCGTCCGCGCCGGCTCCCGCGCGAGCGTGGACGAGCCGAGGTGGAGGATCTGCCCCCGCGCCACGGCCTGCGGGTCCACGGCCTCGGGCGGGATCTGTTGGTCGGCCGACGGATAGCGGAGGGACAGAAAGCTGCGTTCGCCGCCCGGACCGAGCGTGACGAAGGTGACGCCAGTGCGAGCGTGAGGGTGGATGCCGATGGTGTCCACGTCCACACCCTCGGCGGCGAGGCGGCGGCGCAAGAAGACACCGAAGTCATCGCGGCCGACCTGGGTGAGGAGGCCGACCCGACGCCCGAGTCGCCCGAGGCCCACCGCCACGTTGGCGAGCGCGCCGCCGAGGTGGCGATGAAAGATCTCCACCTCGGCGAGCGGCAGGCCGGGCGTGGCGGGGAAGAAGTCGACGAGCGCCTCACCGAAGCAGAGGACGTCGAGGAGAGCAGCGTCGGTCATGGAGATGGCGGCAAGATACTTGATTTCTTGTGCCCAACCTCATAACAACAGAGAAATACTATGAATGATCGATCGATTAAACTGCTTACAAGTCAAGAAGCGGCCGAGCTCCTCCTCTTACGCTTGGCAGCTTTGGGTCTTAGGCCTGGAGACGCCATCCCCATGAGCCAGATCACGGCTCGCTGGCAGCGCACCATCTATAGCTTCGCCGAGCTGGGCGCCGGGATCGACTATCTCCTCAACCGCAGATATCTAGAGAAGCGGGAGGATCCCACGGAGGCGCTCTACCTCACCGAGGAAGGCCACGCGGTGCTGCGCAGTCAGCAGGACCGGCCCAAGAGCGCGCGCACCTCGCAGCGGCTGCGGGCCCGGAATCAGGCCCACTGCGAGCGTCCCATCCTCCTCGTGGAGGACGATGACGCGTTCCGCCAGGCGCTCGAGGAAGAGCTGGTCCGCGCCGGCCATCACGTGATCACGGCGGCCGATGGCCAGGAGGCGCTGGAGATGCTCCAGGCCAACGCGCCCCCCTGCGTCCTGCTCCTCGATCTCATGATGCCGCGGGTCAATGGCTGGCAGGTCCTCAATGTCCTCCGCTCCGATCCGCGCTTTACGAACCTCCCGGTGATCGTGCTGACCGCGATCGCGGAGCGCGCGCCCAAGGACACGATCCTCTTCCGCAAGCCGCTCCAGCTCGACACCTTGCTGTCGACGGTCGCGGAGAAGTGCCGCAGGACCGCGTGAGCGCCGCCCGCGTCCTCTCCCCCGCCTGAGCCCCTCCTGCGGGCTTCGGTTCCTTCACCTACGAACTGATAATTGACTGGAGTGGCTCGCAGGGCCCCCTGTCCGGCCGGAGGGCATGGCTCGGCGTGGTAGGCTGGCGCCTCTCAAGGTGGACGGAGGAGGAGCCCATGATCCATGGTGCGCACGTCATCATCTATTCCAAGAACGCGGAGGCCGACCGCGCCTTCGTCAAGGACGTGCTCGGGTTCCGGCACGTCGACGTCGGCCACGGCTGGCTGATCTTCGGCTTGCCGCCGTCGGAGCTCGCGGTGCACCCGTCGGACGACAACGATCGGCATGAGTTCTACCTCATGTGCGACGACGTCGAGGCCGAGATCCGGCGTCTCGGCACGCACGGCGTCACCTGCGAGCCGGTGGCTGATCAGGGCTGGGGCCGGGTCACACGCATCAAGCTGCCGGGCGGCGGGACGCTCGGCCTGTACCAACCCCGCCACGCGCGTCCCTGAGGAAGGTAGGGATCGCTGCGGGCCTGCGAGCCGCCGCGGCCGTTCGCAGAGCTGCTGAGGTCGCCACAGCGTACACCGCAGGGGGAGTTCTCCGTTTCGCAAGGGGAGTTCCCGCGAGTTGCGCGACAACCCGGTGCCTGGCCAGCCCGCATCGTAACGGTGCCAGCCCGCATCATGACGGTGCCACCCCGCATCGTAACGGTGCCACCCCGCATCGTAACGGTGCCACCCCGCATCGTGACGGTGCCACCCTGCATCGTAACGGTGCACCCCGCATCGTAACGGTGCACCCCGCATCGTAACGGTGCACCCCGGCACGCGACACGTCCGGCCTGCCGCCGGTTCTACGGTCGCCTCGGCGCCAGAACTTCGCTTGCCCCAACGGCCTCTGCTATCCTGGGTCTGGTGTCAAATTCTGCCATATCTGAAAGAGTGTCCATCCTTCGGGAGACCATCTCGATCACACCGCCGCCGGAGGAGGCGGCGCCGCGGGGAGGCGCCTATCTCCTGGTGCTCGGAGCGCAGTCGGCCACGCGCTTTCCGCTGCCGCCGAGCGGGGAGGTGTTGATCGGGCGCGCGCCCGAGGCGCAACTGTGCCTGCCCGAGCCTTCGATCTCGCGGCATCACGCCCGCCTGGTGGTGGCCGAGGGGGAGATCCGGCTCGAGGACCTCGGCAGCCACAACGGCACGCGCATCGATGGTGAGCGCCTGCACGGGCCGCGCACGCTGCTCCTCGGCGACGTGATCATGCTCGGCGATGTGACGCTGGTGCTGCACCGGGAGGCGCCGCCGGGCCGGCGGGTGCCGAGCGCCCTCGGGCCGGCGGAGATGCAGGCGCACCTCGAGACCGAGATCGAGCGGGCGCTGCGCTATCAGCGGCCCCTCGCGCTCGTGTGCCTCGGCTTCGGTCAGACCGAGACCCGCCTGCCGCTCGACCGCCCACGGGTGCTGGCGGCGCTCGCGCCCGAGCTGCGCCGTATGGACGAGGTCTGTTTCCTCGGTCAGGCGGAGCTGCTCGTGCTCCTGCCGGAGCTCGACGGGGACGAGGCGCGGGCCGCGGCCGAGCGTCTCTTGCGCTGCCTCGCATGGACCGGGGCGGTGCGCGCGGGCCAGGCCTCCTGTCCCCTCGACGCCTGCGACAGCGAGGCATTGATGGCGGCGGCGCGGGCGGCGGCGCGGGTGGCGCGGCCGGGGGCGGTGGCGGACCCGAGCTCCGTGGTGCACACCCGCGAGGTCGAGGGCCGGACGCTGATCGTGGCCGACCCGGCCATGGAGCGGCTCTATGTGCTGCTCGAGAAGCTCGCGCCGACGGACTTGCCGGTGCTCCTGTGGGGGGAGACGGGGGTGGGCAAGGAGGTGGCGGCGCGCGCGCTGCACGCCTGGTCGCGCCGTCACGATCGCCCGCTGGTCACGCTCAACTGCGCGGCGATCCCGGAGAACCTCTTCGAGAGCGAGCTGTTCGGGTACGAGAAGGGGGCGTTCTCGGGGGCGGGCGCGGCGCGGCGCGGGTACCTCGAGAGCGCCCACACCGGCACGCTGTTCCTCGACGAGGTGGGGGAGATGCCGCTCGCCATCCAGGCCAAGCTCCTGCGGGTGCTGGAGAGCCAGCGCTTCGCCCGGCTCGGGGACGTGCGCGAGCGGAGCGTGGACGTGCGGCTCGTGGCCGCGACCAACCGCAACCTGGAGGAGGAGGTGAAGGCGGGGCGGTTCCGCATGGACCTCCTGTTCCGGCTGGGCGCGGCCAAAGTGCTGGTGCCGCCGCTGCGCGATCGGCGGCGCGAGCTGCCGGTGCTGGCGCGGAGCCTGCTCCAGGCGGCTTGCGAGAAGGTGGGGCGGCCACCGCTCAGCCTGACGCCGCTCGCCATGCGGCGCCTGCTCGCGCACGCCTGGCCGGGCAACGTGCGCGAGCTGCGCAACGCCATGGAGTACGTGGCGGCGACGGCTGAGGGGGAGGCGCTCTGGCCCTGGCACCTGCCGGAGACGATCGCCGCGCAGGCGGAAGAGGTGGGGGAGGCGGAGGCCGGGGCGGCGGTGGCGGGGACGACCTCTGAGGAGGCCCCTTCTATTGAAAAAGGAGGATCCACGGGGGCGACGGCGGGTCCGGAGGCGCTGCCGGTGCTCCGGCCCATCGAGGACGAGCTGCGCGAGCTCGAGCGCACGCGCATGCTGCAGGCGCTGGCGGCCGCCGGCGGGGTGCATCGCCGCGCGGCCGAGCTCATCGGCATGCCGCGCCGCACCTTTGCCACCAAGTACAAGCTCTACGACCTGGCGAGCACGGCTGTTGCACGGCGTAGCGGCTGAATGGTGACCCGCCCTTTCCTTCCCCCTGAAACGATCGAAGAGTACCGCGTGCTCCGCCGCCTCGGACAAGGGGCGATGGGGCTCGTCTACCTCGGTCATGACACGCTGCTCGACCGGCTGGTGGCGATCAAGTTCGCCGCCGAGGTGGCGCCGGACGCGCTGACGCGGGAGCGCTTCCTGGTCGAGGCGCGGGCGATCGCGCGGCTCCACCACGAGAACGTGGTGGGGGTCTACCGCGCGGGGCTCCTCGGCGGGCGGCCGTACATCGTCTCGGAGTACGTGGAGGGGCAGAGCCTGAACCGGCTGGCGCCGCCGCTACCCTGGCGCGAGGTCTGGCGGATCGGGCTCTCCATCGGCCGCGCGCTGGCCGCGGCCCATCGGCGCGGGGTGCTGCACCGCGACGTCAAGCCGGCCAACGTGATGCTGACGCCCGAGGGGGTGGTCAAGCTGCTCGACTTCGGTCTGGCCAAGCTCGGCCGGGTCGAGGTGGCGGCCGGCGCCGAGGTCCCTGGTCCGGCCGAGGTCGAGGCCCTGGGCGGGACCGTGAGCCTCTCCTCGGAGACGATGCCGATGCTGATGGAGATGACGGCGGCGGCGGCGGCGGCGGTGGCGACGGCCCGGACGCTCGATCCACGGTCGGCGGTGTCGGGCCTGGAGGCGACGGCGGCCGGCTGGGGGCCCACGACCGGGTCGCGGCCGGGGACGGCGTCGGGCTCGAGCGGGCCGCGCGCGTCGGACATGCCGGCGCTCGCCGCGGCGGTGCCGCTGCTCACGCAGCAGGGCATGCTGGTGGGCACGCCGCGCTACATGGCGCCCGAGGCCTGGCGGGCGGAACCGGCGACGCCGCGCACGGACATCTACAGCCTGGGGGTGCTGCTCTACGAGCTGGCCACGGGGCAGGCGCCGTTCGGCGCCGCGACGCTGTCCGGGCTGCGCGACGCGGTGCTGGCAGGGGAGAGGGTCCCCGTGGCGGCGGTGGCTCCGGTCGCGGGGCTGAGCGCCGAGGCGGAGCGTCCTGCGGCCGCCCTGGCCCGGGCGCTCGGACCGGTGATTGATCGCTGCCTCGCGCGGGAGCCTGGAGACCGCTGGGCCTCCTGTGACGAACTCTGCGCGATCCTGGAAGAGCTCGGCGATGGTGCGGGGGGCGGGCGAGCGGGCGTGGAAGGGGATCGTGCGGGGGAGGAGGCGGCTTCCAGCCCCTACCGTGGGCTGCACCCGTTCCATGAGGAGCACCGCGGGCTGTTCTTCGGCCGCGAGCGGGAGGCGCGTGCGATCCTGGAGCTCCTGCGCGGCGAGTCGCTGGTGGTGGTGACGGGCGACTCGGGGGCGGGCAAGTCCTCGCTATGCCGTGCGGGGGTATTGCCGCTGGTCGAGGAAGGGGCGCTCGGGGCGGGGCTCGATTGGGCCACGGCGCGACTCGTGCCGGGGCGGCAGCCTCTGCTCGCGCTGGCGGCGGCGCTGGCGCCCCTCGTCGGGCAGGCGGAGGAGGCGCTGCTCGCGCGCCTGCACGAGGAGCCGGTGGGGCTCTTGCGGGCGGTGCGGCAGGCGCACGGGCCAGGCCGAGGGCTCGTGCTCTTCGTCGATCAGATGGAGGAGCTGGTCACGCAGTGCTCCCCCGAGGAGGCGGCGCGGTTCGGGGAGGTGCTCGGGGCGCTCGATGCAGGGCTGCCGGGGATGCGGCTCCTGGTGGCGGTGCGGGGCGACTTCCTGACCCGCCTGGCCGCGGTGGTGGGGCTCGGCGAGCGGCTCCTGCGCGCGACCTATCTGCTCGGGCCGCTGTCGGCCGGGGCGCTCGAGCGGGTGATCGCCGAGCCGGCGCGGCGGCGGGGGGTGGAGTTCGAATCGGCCGGGCTGGTGGCGGACCTCGCGCGGGCGACGGAGCGCGAGCAGGGCGGGCTGCCGCTGCTCCAGTTCGCGCTCGGCGAGCTGTGGGAGCTGCGCGATCGCGAGCGGCGGGTGATCCCGGCCGAGGCGCTGGGGACGATCGGCGGGGTGGCGGGGGCCCTGGCGCGCCACGCCGACGGGGTCCTGAAGCGCCTCCCGGCGCCGGAGCGCGCGGTGGCACGGCGGCTGCTCGTGGGTCTGGTGACGGGGGCGGGCACGCGGGCGCGGCGGGCGGCGGCGGAGCTGTTCTCGAGGGATCCGAGGGACGCGGCGGTGGCCGAGGCGCTCGTGCGCGGGCGGCTGCTGATGGCCCACGAAGGGGGTGAGGACGGGCCCGGGGGGACGACCTACGAGCTGGCGCACGAGGCGCTGATCGAGGGCTGGGGCACGCTCAAGGAGTGGCTCACCGCGGCAGGCGAGCGGCGCCTGGTGGCGCAGCGGATCGAGGCGGCGGCGGCGGAGTGGGTGCGCCTCCGGCAGGCCGGGGACGCGCTGTGGCGAGCCGGGCAGCTCAAGGAGGCGGCCGCGGCGGGGGTGGAGGTGGCGGCGCTGTCGGTCCAGGGGGCGACGTTCATGGCGGCGTCGCGGAGGAGCCTGCGGCGCCAGCGGGGCGGGCGATGGGCGGCGGCGCTGGCGCTGCCGCTGTGCGCGCTCCTCATCTATGGCGCGGTGGCGCTGCGACAGCGGCACGAGCTCGACCAGGCGGTGATGGCGCGGCTCGGCGAGGCCGAGGCGCTCGCCGCCACGGCGCAGGGCCGCAACGCGGCGGCGGAGCGGCTACGGGCCGCGGCCTTTGCCCGCTTCCGGGCCGGGGCGGTGGCCGAGGGCGAGGCCGAGTGGGCCCAGGCGCAGGGCGAGGTGGAGGCCGTGCACAGGGCGCGCACGCGCATCGATGGCCTGCTCGAGAACGCGCTGCTCCTCGACCCGCGGCGCGGCGAGGTGCGGCGGCGGCTCGGCGAGGCGCTCTACGAGCACGCGCTCCTCGCGGAGCGGGATCACCGGACAGAGCAGCGCGACAACCTCCTGGCCCTGCTCGAGAACTTCGACGAGGACGGGCGGCTGCGCGAGCGCTGGCGCGCGCCGGGGCAGCTCGGGCTCACGACCGTGCCGGCCGGGGCCACGGTGCGGATCGCGCGGTACGAGGAGGACGGGGGACGCCGGCGGCTCGTCGCGGAGCGGGTGCTCGGGAGGACGCCGGTCACGGAGCGGCCCCCGCCGGGCTCCTACCTCCTCGTGTTCGAGGCGCCGGGGCGGACGCCGGTGCGCTACCCGCTCGTCGTGGGGCGGGGCGAGCGGCTCGACCTGCGCGTGGAGCTGCCCGAGGCCCGAGCGATCCCGGAGGGGTTCGTCTATGTGCCGCCGGGGCGCTTCCTCTATGGCGCGGCCGACGAGGAGAACTACCGGCGGGTCGCGCTGCCCACCATCCAGCCCCTCCATGAGGTGGAGACCGGGGCGTATCTCATCCAGCGGACCGAGGTGAGCTTCGCCGACTGGCTCGAGTTCCTGCGCGCGTTGCCGCCGGCGGAACGGACGCGACGCTGGCCGAATGAACGCAGCTTTCGGGGAGGGTTCGAGCTGCGCGAGAGCAAGGATGGAAGCGCCGAGATCCTGATGCAGCCGGTGCAGGGGGAGAAGGCGTTCGTCCTGCGGGCGGGCGAGCAGATGCACTACCCGGATCGGGAGCGGCGGGCCGCGCAGGACTGGCTGCGCTTCCCCGTGGCCGCGATCACGTACGGCGATGCCGAGGCCTACGTGGCCTGGCTGGATCGCTCCGGGCAGGTGCCGGGGGCGCGGCTGTGCAGCGAGTACGAGTGGGAGCGGGCGGCGCGCGGGGCGGATGATCGCCTGTATCCGTGGGGCGATCGGCTGGAGCCGGAGGACGCGAACGTCGACGCCACCTACGGCCGGAAGACGTGGGCCTACGGCCCGGACGAGGTGGGCTCGTACCCGGGGTCGGCGAGTCCGTTCGGGGTGCTGGATCTGGCGGGGAACATCTGGGAGTGGACGCGCTCGGTGGTCTCGGCGAGCGAGGTGGTCTATCGCGGCGGTGGTTGGTACGAGGGGGCCATGAACAGTCGCAGCGCCAATCGCCAGCCGGGCGAGCCGACGCTACGCGACCCGCTCATCGGGCTGCGGGTGTGCGCCTCGTGGCCGCCGCGCTGATGGAGCCCCTGGAACAAGGCTTGCGATGGGGGTGCAGGACCTGTCGCCATGGAGGACGGAGATGAAATGGTTTGCCCGTCAGTTGGCCTGGGGGTTGGCCTGGGTGCTGCTCGTCCATGTAGGCGGCTGCGGCTGCTTCGAAGACGGAGAGCTGCAGCTCGGCCTCTTGAGCTCGGCGGTGCGCGACGCGCAGGGGCGCAACTTCGCGATCATCGACTACAAGTGCAAGCACGTGTGGGGCTACCCGTACGGAGGCACGCTGTCGGCCTGCGTGGCCATGGGGACGGCGGACTACTACGGCGTGGGGCAGTCGAACACGCTCGACGGCACGCCGATCGACATCTACGACGTGCAGGGGATCCACGACATCTCCCAGGAGCCGCCGAGCACCGATCCGGTCTTCTACTTCGAGGCCGGCTGGGTGCCTGGCACCCCGATCCCGGGGACCAAGGAGCGCACCCCGGGGCACGCGATCTGCCTGAGCAAGCGGCGCTGGGCCACGCTGCCGATCGCGCCGCCCAAGGGGCGCACGTTGCCGGACCCGCGGCTCGATGAGCGAGGGCGCTACTGCGAGGACGTGGGCTCGAGGGGGGCGCGCGTGATCGATCTCAACCGGCTGGATCCGATCCCGGATCCGGCGGCGCTCACCCGCCTGCAGCAGTTCGGGGCGGTGCTCTACAACCGCTCGGGCCTCCTCGACACCTATCTGCGGCAGTGGAGCGACGGGGCGCGCTTCTATGCCTCGAGCAGCGGGGAGGACGCGCCGCGGGCGGGCGACCCGACGCCGTATTACACGCCGCCCGCGGGGACGGTGGGCTACGTGCCCTTTTACCGGACGCCGGGGGTGAGGGAGTCGCTGGAGGGGGTGCTGTTCACCGAGGACGCCTACAAGCTGCTCCTGCAGGGGCAGTGGCCGCTGGTGACGCCGGCGCCCGGCGCGACGCCGCAGCTGGCGCTTTCGCCGGGGGCGCTGGTGGAGCTGGTGACGTACCAGAACCCGGGCGCGGGCGGGGGCTACGTCACCACGACGGAGGCGATGCCGGGGTACGCGAAGGTGCGGACCGAGGGCTACGTCTTCCGCCACGACCCGGGGCCCCTGCCCTGGATGCCCGCCGCCTTCCGTGGCACGCCGCGGCCTCTCTATCGCTTTCGCAAGGGCAGCGGCGCAAGCGCCGTCTACCTCACCTCGACCACACCCCAGCCGGGATTTCAGTACGACCGGATGGGCCTCTGCGGCTGCGCCGGCAATTACCAGCAGTGCCCCATCGCCGAGGGGTACCTCCTGCGCACCCCCTGACGCGCGGCCGGGCGATGCCGATTCCGCACCGATGCCGATTCGGCATCGCCTCCGTCCATGAGGTGATGCCGATTCGGCATCGCCCGATCCCCCCGCAGGCCAGGCGTCACCACGCGCATCCTCGCCAGGCCAAGGTGGGGACGGCGTCCGCCCGCCCTCCGCCCTCGCATCGCCCACCCCCGGCGCCCTGGTGTAATCTCTCGCGCCATGCTGCCCATCCTGGATGAGGTCATCCACCAGCCGCGCCTCGAACGCATGCACCGCTTCATGCGCGAGCGCGAGGCCATCGCCGCGCAGACGGCGCGCCGCACCATCGCCGAGAAGCTGGCCGACGTGAAGGACCGCGCCAGCCTCGAGATCGTGCTCAACGACGTCTGCTACCACGAGTCGCAGCGCTTCCGCACGAGCCGCGACATCGACGTCAACGACGAGAAGCTGCGCGGCAAGTTGAACCGCCTGCGCAAGGGGCTGCGCAACCTGTCCGAGAGCGAGCTGCGCGCCGCGCTCGAGGACCTCGTGCGCGCCTACGTGGACGACATCAACGGCAACTTCAACCCGGCGGTCTTCATGCTCGCCTCGCGGGTGGTGCCGGTGGGGCTATCGCTCCTGTTCTCGCCCCTTCGCCTCGGCCGCTCGCTCGCCGACCTCGGGCAGCTGCGCGAGCGGGTGCTCATCGAGGGGCAGACCGCGGACCTCGAGCGGCTCGCGCAGCGCGGCACGGTGGTGCTCGTGCCCACGCACCTCTCGAACCTCGACTCCATCGTGATCGGCTTCGCGCTCGAGCGCGCCGGGCTCCCGCCCGTCACCTATGGCGCGGGCAAGAACCTGTGGTCCAACCCCATCCTCGGCTTCTTCATGCGCCACCTCGGCGCCTACCGGGTGGACCGGCGCATCAAGGCGCCGCTCTACAAGGACGTGCTCAAGACCTACTCCACGGTGCTGCTCGAGCGCGGCTACCACTCGCTGTTCTTCCCCGGCGGCACGCGCTCGCGCTCGGGGGCCATCGAGTCGCACCTCAAGCTCGGCCTCGCCGGCACGGCCATCACCGCCACGGTCAACCTGTTCGCGCGCGGGGAGATGCGGCCGCTCTACTTCGTGCCCGCGACCATCAACTATCACCTCGTCCTCGAGGCGGCCACGCTCATCGACGACTTCCTCCAGGAGGCGGGCAAGAGCCGCTACATCATCGAGGACGACGAGTCGACGCAGATCACGCGGGTCGCGCGCTACCTCCGCGACATGCTGCGCTCGGGCGGGTCGATGACCATCCAGTTCGGCGAGCCGCTCGACGTGCTCGGGCACCGCGTCGGGCCGGACGGCGAGTCCTACGACGACCGGGGCCGGCGCATCGAGCTGCGGCCGTTCTTCACGGTCGGCGGCCCGCACGGCGAGGTGCGGCACGACGCGGCGCGCGACGCCGAGTACACGCGCGAGCTCGGCGAGCGGATCGTGCGCGCCTACCACGCCGAGACGCACGTCCTCGCGACGCACCTCGTGGCCTTCGCGCTGCACCGCATGCTCCTCCGCGCAGCCGGCGGCAAGGCGGATCTCTTCCGCGTGCTGCGCGGGGAGGAGCACGCGGCGCCGCTGCCCGTGCCCGAGGTGCTGGCGACGATCGATCGGGTGCAGCAGGCGCTCCACGAGCGGGCGCGGCGGCGCGAGGTGCGCCTCGGCAGCCGCGTGGCCCAGGGCACGCCGCAGGAGATCCTCGACGAGGCGCTCGGCTACTTCACGCTGTTCCACCAGACGCCCACGGTGCGCCGCGAGGTGCGCCCCGACGTGGCCGGCGGCGACTGCCTCGTCGTCGAGGACCGCCCCCTCTGTTACTACTATCACAACCGGCTCACCTCCTATGGGCTCGAGGGGGTGGCGTGATGCCGGGCGGCCAGCGCGAGCGGGTGGGGATCCTCGGGGCCGGCGCCTTTGGCCGCGCGCTGGCGCGGGTGGCGCTGCGGCGCGGCACCGAGGTCGTCCTGTGGTCGCGCCGCGAGGACGTGCAGCTGCCGGCCGGGGTAGTGCGAGCGGCGGACCTGGCCGGGGTGGCGGAGGCGCGGCTCCTCTTTCTCTGCGTGCCGGCGGCGCACATGCGGCCGCTCCTGCGCGCCTTGGGCGACGTGGCGCATGGCGGGCACCTCATGGTGCACGCGGCGCGCGGCCTCGGGCCGGGCGGCGAGCCGGTCTCGGCCATGGTGCGCGAGGAGACGCCCATCCGGCGGGTGGGTGTGCTGGCCGGGCCGCTCGTCCCGGGCGAGCTCGAGGCGGCCATGCCCTCGGCCATCGTGGTGGCCTCGCGCTACCCCGAGGTGCCGGTGGCCGCGCGCGCGGCGCTGGCCCAGGACGAGCTGCGCGTCTACGGCTCGGACGACCTGGCGGGGGTCGAGCTGGCGGCGGCGCTGATGACGGTGATCGCGCTCGCCGCCGGGGTCGCCGCCGGCCTGGGCGGCGGCATCTCGACGCGCGCGCTCGTGGTGACGCGCGGCATCGCGCAGGCCGCGCGCATCCTGGAGGCGCTCGGCGCGCGCGCCCGCACGCTCGCGGGCCTCGGCGGCGTGGGCGAGGTATTCGTGACCGCAGCCGGCATGGAGAGCCCGGATTACGACCTCGGGGTCAAGCTCGCGCAGGGCATGAGCCTCGAGGCCGGCCTGGCCGCGCTCGGGCGCTCGGCCGAGGGGCCGGAGGTGGCGCGCCAGGTGGCGGCCTTGTGCCGCGACAAGGGCGTGACCGCGCCCATCTTCAGCGGCGTGGCGGCGCTCGTGGCCGGCGAGCGGACCCTCCGCGACGGGGTCAAGGTGCTCATCGGCGGCCCCGCGCTCAACGAGTAACCCCCCGCGGCGCCCTCCTGGGCCCGCCAGCGACGACAGGAGAACCCAGCATGCCCACCTCACGCATCCGATCCGCCGCCGTGCTCGCCGCCGCGCTCCTCCTCGGCGCCGGCCCGAGCGGCGACCCCATCACCGCGCAGCTCAAGAACGACGTCCCCGGCGGCCAGAAGCCGACCCTCACCATCACCGCCGTCGAGCGCGTCGCCAACCTGCGCCTCGAGCTCACGCGCGACGACGGGCAGAAGTTCACCCTCACCCACCCGGCGCTCACCCCTCGCCAGAGCGTCACCCTGCCCATCGGCGACGGCCAGCCCGGCCGCGCCCACTATCAAGGGCAACTCACCATGGACCTCTCCGATAAAAGGTCCTGGTCCTTCGACCTCAAGTTCGACACCTTCATCCGCGGCGCGCTCGAGGTGAGCTACGACTACGGCCACGTCGATGTCGAGAACCACACGATGCAGTTCCGCCTGTCGCGCCCGGCCGCCAGCGCCGAGCTCGTGGTGATGGGGGACGACGGCCAGGAGCTCGCCACGGCCAAGGCCACCTACAAAGGAGAGCCGCCCGGCACCTGGCTGTCCATCACCTGGCAACCCAAGGGCCCCGGCACCGTCGCGCAGCTGCGGCTCCGGGCCAGCTCCACCGACGGCTTCACGAGCCGCGTCGAGCTCACCCCCTGGTCGCTCATCCCCGAGCACGAGGACGTCAACTTCGCCAGCGACAGCGCCGAGATCGCGCCCAGCGAGAGCGGCAAGCTCGACGCCAGCCTGGTCAAGATCCGCGAGGCCGTGCGCCGCGCCGCGCCGTTCACCAAGGTGCAGCTCTACCTCGCCGGCCACACCGACACCGTCGGCGGCAAGGAAAAGAACCGGAAGCTCTCGCTGGCGCGCGCCCGCGCCATCGGCGTGTACTTTCGCAAGCACGGGCTCGACATCCCCATTCTCTACGAGGGCTTTGGCGAGGAGCTGCTCAAGGTGGGGACGGCCGACGAGACGGACGAGCCCAAGAACCGCCGCACCGACTACATCCTCGAACCCATCGGCGCCCCGCCGCCCGAGAGCCTCTCCCGCAAGGGCGTACGCGCCCACTGGCAGACACTTCCGTAGCCTGGGCCGTAGTTCGAACCGTAGTTCGGACCGTAGCCTGGGCCGTAGCCTGGGCCGTAGCCCCGCCGCGACGCCGCGCGCGCCTACTCGCGTCTGTAGTTGGGGGCTTCCTTGGTGATGATGACGTCGTGGACGTGCGACTCGCGCAGGCCGGCCGAGGAGATCTTCACGAAGCGCGCGCGCCGCCTGAGGTCCTCGATGGTGCTGCAGCCGGTGTAGCCCATGCCCGCGCGCAGGCCGCCCACCAGTTGATAGATGTTGTGTGACAGCGAGCCGCGGTACGGCACGCAGCCCTCGATGCCCTCGGGCACGAGCTTGCTCTCCGCGGCCGGGTTCACGTCGTCCTGGAAGTAGCGGTCGCGCGAGCCGGCCTTCATGGCCCCGAGCGACCCCATGCCGCGGTAGGTCTTGAACGACCGCCCCTGGAGCAAGATGATCTCGCCCGGCGCCTCGTCGGTGCCGGCGAGGAGCGAGCCGATCATGACGGTGTGCGCGCCGGCCGCGATGGCCTTCACGATGTCGCCCGAGTACTTGATGCCACCGTCGGCGATGAGGGGCCGGCCGTACTTCTCGGCCATGCGCGCGCAGTCGGCGATCGCGGTGACCTGCGGCATGCCGACGCCGGCCACGACGCGCGTCGTGCAGATCGAGCCCGGGCCGATGCCGACCTTGACCGCGTCGGCGCCGGCCTTGACCAGGGCCTCGTAGCCCTCGGCCGTGGCCACGTTGCCGGCCACGATGTCGGCGCGCGGGAAGCTCTGGCGGAGCGCGCGCACGGCCTCGATGACGCCGCGCGAGTGGCCATGCGCGGTGTCCACCACGATGACGTCGCAGCCGGCGTCGAGGAGCGCCTGCACCCGGGCCTCGCGGTCCTCGCCCACGCCCACGGCCGCGCCGCAGCGCAGGCGGCCGAGCTCGTCCTTGACCGCGTCGGGGTGGGCCTCGGCCTTCTCGATGTCCTTGATGGTGATGAGGCCCTTCATGCGGCCCTGCGCATCGACCACGATGAGCTTCTCGATGCGGTTCTGGTGCAGGAGCTCCTTGGCCGCCTCGAGCGAGGTGCCCTCGGGCGCGGTGACGAGCCGCGCGGTCATGACCTCGCGCACGGGCTGGCCGAGGTTGCGCTCGAAGCGCACGTCGCGGTTGGTGAGGATCCCCACCGGGCGGCCGTCGGCCACCACCGGCAGGCCCGAGATCTCGTGCTGCCGCATGAGCGCGAGCGCGTGCTCGAGCTTCTCGTCGGGGTGGACGACCACGGGGTCGATGACCATGCCCGACTCGGCCTTCTTGACCTTGGTGACCTCGCGCGCCTGATCGGCGATCGAGAGGTTTTTATGAATCACGCCGAGGCCGCCCTCGCGCGCCATGCTGATGGCGGTGGCGGCCTCGGTGACAGTGTCCATAGCCGAGGAGAGGAGCGGGATGCGCAGGGCGATGCGCTCGGTCAGGCGCGTGGCCAGGTCGCAGTCGCGCGGGAGCACTTCGCTGGCGGCGGGGACGAGGAGGACGTCGTCGAACGTGAGGCCTTCGCGCAGGCCGTCGGGGCCGCCCTCGGGAGGATTTGGCAGCAACATCCCGGGTTTCTACTCTGCACAGGGGGGGTTGTAAAGGCGAGGCGGCCCTCGCCTCCGCCCTCGGGACATCGATGGCCCGGCGATCTAGCGGCCCGTGAAGCGGGGGGGGCGCTTCTCGAAGAAGGCGAGCAGGCCCTCGGCGAAGTCGGCCGAGCGCAGGAGCTGCATCTGCCCCTGCCGCTCGAGCGCCAGCGCGTCTTCCAACGTACCGCCGAGCGCGCCGTACACGGCCCGCTTGATCCACGCCTGGACGAGCGGCGCGCCCTCGCACAGACGCTTGGCAAAGGCCGCGGTCTCGGCGACGGCCTGCTCGACCGGCACGAGCCGATTGACGAGGCCCAGCCGGAGCGCCTCCTCGGCCTCGATGACATCCCCCGTCATCATGAGCTCGAACGCCTTGGCCGTGCCCACGAGGCGCGGCAGGAAGAAGGTGCCGCCGCCATCGGGCATGAGCCCGCGCTTGACGAAGATCTCGCCGAGCCGGGCGCGCGGCGTGCCGAGCCGGAGGTCGCACGCGAGCGCCAGATCGCAGCCAAACCCCACGGCGGCGCCGTCGATGAGCGCGATGACGGGCTTGGGGCACCGCACCACGGCGCGGATGAGGCCGTGGAAGTACCGGTTCATGCGCTCCTCGGCCACGCCCTCGCCTTGCATGGCCTCGGCCTCGCTCATCGCCGACTTGAGGTCCAGGCCCGAGCAGAAGTTGCCGCCCTCGCCGGTGAGGACGACGCAGCGGACGCTCTCGGCCGCGGCCGCGTCCTCGAAGGCGGCGATGATGCGCTGGTTGAGCGCCACGGTGAGGCCGTTCTTCGAAGCGGGCCGGTGGAGCGAGATCCAGCGGACCGCGCCGTCGTCGCGGATGAGGAGCTCTTCGGGGGTGGCGGGGGGCTGTTTCGCGGGGGCGTGGTCGGTCACGGCGTCCTCCTTTGGCTCTGCGCCTGCGGGGTAGGCGTCTCGCGCCATCCTACCCCGCCCAGGAGCTCTCGGCCCAGCATCGCCGCGGTGCGGCCCACGTACTGGAGGGTCGAGATCGCGGTCAGCCCCGTGGCCAGGAGCGCGAGCCCTCCCACCCACGGGTAGAGGGCCGGGATCCTGGCCGCGCGCCCGAGCAAGGCCAGGGCGATGGTCGAGAGCAGGAGGAAGGTCGAGTACTTGCCGAGCCGCGAGGGGGGCCACTCGAGGAGCGTGCCGCGGCGCCGGCGCCAGTACCAGCTGAGCGCGGCCGCGCCGGCCGAAAAGAAGATGTCACGCCCGATGACGAGCGCCGCCAGCCACCAGGGCACGGCGCCGACCGCCGAGGCCACGAGGAAGGAGATGAGCAGCATGAGCTTGTCGGCCGCCGGATCGAGCAGCGCCCCGAGCCGCGTGCGCTGGTCGAGGTAGCGGGCGAGGAAGCCGTCGAGCATATCGGTGAGCCCGGCGAGGATGTAGAGGCCCAGGGCCTCGACGTACTGGCCGGTCCACCACAGCCAGCCGAACAGGGGGATGAGGACGATCCGCAGGAGGGTGAAGAAGTTGGGGATACTCATGAGGTGACCCTCCAGGGGCCTCTAGGGGCCAGTCATGGGCCACTCACGGGGATGTCGGCTGCCCGCGGCCCCCGGTCCTCTGTCCCCAGGGGCGTATCGAGATCCGGATGCAGCATTACTTTAAGGGTGGGGCGTTCGCCCGGGCGCAGCAAGACCTCGCGGTAGGCGCTGAGCTTGCCTTCGGCGCGCAGCTCGACTCGATGCAGGCCGGCACGGAGGCCGACGGGCTGCTTGAGGTCACCCGCCTGACCGACCAGGCGATCGTCGACGTATACGAGCGCCAGCGGATCGCTGCACTCGATCTGCAGCGCGCTCTCGGGGGGCGGTGGCGTACGGACGGCCGCCGCCGTGGGATGGCAGGCGCTGAACGCCAGCACGAGGAGACCGCAGGCCGAGCCCCGCATGATAGGCCGTTGCCGGGGCCTGGCCCCTGGGATGACAGGCATCTTCTGCTTCATGGCGCAGGGGACGCGGGCAGGGGCGGGGTGGCGGCCTCCATCTGGATCTCCAGGCTCTTCCTGCCGAGGGGCCGGGCCTTGATGTGGAACCCTTCGGTCGTGGCCTGTTCGAGCGCGGCGCCGAGCTCCGCGGGGGCGGAGCGCGTGCGGACGGCCAGCTCCACGCCGCCCGGGCCGAAGCGACGCGGCACCACCCCGCCCACGCCGGGCAGCCCGCCGAGGGTCTTCTGGAGCGCCCGCAGCTCGGCAAAGGTCTCGACCCGGGGAGCCACGACGAGGAGCTCGCCTTCGCGCTCGCCGGCCCCGCCCGAGCGCTCCCGCAACTCGGCGACGAGCCCCGCCGCCGCCTGCTCGAGGGCTTCGCGGCCGGCCTTCTCGGCGGCCTGGACCGCGGTCTCGGCGTAGCTCGCGACACCCGGGCCCGAACGGGTCTCCTGACCGCGCGCCCCATCGGCGCCCACGAGCGCGAGCGTGGCCTCGGCCTCCATGCCCGCCAGCGAGGTGCCGCGGATGGTGCCCTCGGAGGTGATGTGGAGGTTGGCCAGCACCGCGTCCTGCGCCGCGGCCGAGCGCAGTCGCCCTGCCCAGTCCGCGGGAGAGACGTCCCCGCTGCCGTCCGGCGGACAGGCGCTGCCTCCCGGCGCGATCTCGCGCTCACCGCCGCCGACCATGGCGCCGAGCCGTTGTTCGAGCGCGCGGCGCTGCCCGGGCTCGAGGTCCGGCGCGCTCAGGCATACGAGCAGCCGGGGCCGGCTCCCGGAACGCGTGGATCGGCGGCCCGGAGCGCCGGCCAGCGCCTGGGCGATGCGCTCGGTCGCCACCACGGCCGCGATCCGCACGCGCATGACGCCCGCGTCCACGCTCGTCTCGACGATGCGATAGCTCGCGACGTAATCACGGGCGCGGGGGTAGATCTCGGCCTGCAGCCGCGCCGCGACCTCCCCGCTAAGAGGCGCGCCGCCACCCGAAGCCTCCCCCCCGGCGCCGAGCCGCAGCTGCGCGGCCTGCTCCACGGCCTTTTGCAGCGCCTCCTCGAGCGCACGCTCGCGCGCCCGCACCTGATCGCCATTGACCACCGTCGCCTGGCCGAGCCCCTCGACGCTCGTGTCCTCGGCGCGGGCCTGCCCGCCCAGGGCCACGAGCAGGCAGACCGCGATGTGTCCGAGCCCGAACCGTCTGCCCGGTCGCTTCCTCTCCTGGCGCGCTCTCATGGGGACCTCCGCACGATGGCCGCGATCTCTCCGCCGGCCGCCTGGCTCCGACTGTGCCACACCGGCAGCCCGCCGAGCTCGGGGACGAGCGCGCGCGCCTGGGGCAGGGTCTCGAACACCCGCGGCGCCGGCCGAGCCGTCGCGCACTTCGCACCGGAGAAGAGCGCCGGCCGGGCGGCGCCGTCGATCAGGATCCCCGCGGGGACGGGCGAGGCCCCGACGGCAGGCGCCGGCTTCGGCGCCGCGAGGGCCGCCAGCGGAACCCGCAGGACCAGCCGCACCGAGCCATCCGAGCCCCAGTCGATCTGGGCCGGGGGCGCCTCGTCCACCGCCTTTTCGAGCCCGGGGAGCTCGGCCGCCGACTCACAGCCGAGCCGGCTAGCGGGCAGCTCGGCGAGCTCCTTCTTGAGGACGAGGAGCGCACTCCGCCGGGCCTTGCGCTCGGCTTCGACCCGTCCCACCTGGGCCGAGGGCGCGTGCAGGCTGGGCACCCCCACGGCCGAGACCTCGACCGTACCCGCCGAGAAATCGACCCGCAGCTCGCCGAGCTGCTCGACCACGTGCGGGGGCCCCGCCTCGGCCGCCGCGGAGGCCCCGGGCGCCGCCTCTGCCCATGCGGTCCCGCCGAGAGACCCCAGCCCGAACGACAGCCCCAGAGACAACCCACAAGACAAGACGGCGACGGGCGCGACCCGCTTCATTCCCATTCGATGGTCCCGGGGGGCTTGGAGGTGATGTCGTAGACCACGCGGTTGATGCCCCGCACTTCATTGATCACGCGCCGGCTGATGGTGCCGAGCAGCTCGTAGGGCAGCGGCACCCAGTCGGCCGTCATGCCGTCGTCCGAATGCACGGCCCGCAGACACAGGGTCTCCGCGTAGGTCCGCTGGTCCCCCATCACACCCACCGAGCGCACCGGCAGGAGCACGCCGAACGACTGCCAGATCGATCGATAGAGCCCGGCGGCCCGGATCTCCTCATCGATGATGGCCTCGGCCGCGCGCAGGGTCTCGAGGCGGGGCCGCGTCACCTCGCCGAGGCAGCGCACGGCCAGCCCGGGCCCGGGGAAGGGCTGGCGCCAGAGCACGTCATGCGGCAGCCCGAGCTCCGAGCCGAGCTCCCGCACCTCGTCCTTGAACAGCTCGCGCAGCGGCTCCACCAGCTTGAGCCGCATGCGCTCGGGCAGCCCGCCCACGTTGTGGTGGCTCTTGATCGTCGCCGAGGGCCCCTTGGCCGAGACCGACTCGATCACGTCCGGATACAGCGTGCCCTGGCCGAGGAACTCCACCTGCCCGGCCTGCCCGATCTGGGCCGCCTCCTCCTCGAACACGGCGATGAACTCGCGGCCGATGCGCTTTCGTTTCTCCTCCGGGTCGGTGACCCCGGCCAGCCGGGCGAGGAACCGCTCGCTCGCGTCCACCACCCGCAGGTCCATACGAAACGCCCCCCGGAAGAGCGTCTCCACGGCCGCCCGCTCGCCCGCGCGGAGGAGGCCGTTATCGACGAAGATGCAGGTCAGCCGGTCGCCGATGGCGCGCTCGAGCAGGGCCGCGGTCACCGAGGAGTCCACGCCGCCCGACAGCCCGAGCACCACGCGCCCGCCCTGGCCGCTCCCCCCGACCTGGGCGCGGATCTTCGCCACCGCCTCCTCGATGAAGCTGGCCATGGTCCAGCTCGGCGTGCAGCCGGCGATGCCGAACAGGAAGTTGGCGAGCACCTCGCCGCCGCGCGGCGTGTGCGCCACCTCGGGGTGGAACTGCAGCCCGTAGATGCGCCGCGCCTCGTCCGCGATGGCCGTGGCCGGCGCGTTCGGCGTCTCGCCCACGAGCACGAACCCCTCGGGCAGCCGCTCGATGCGGTCGCCGTGCGACATCCACACCGCCAGCTCCTCGCCCTCGGCAAAGCCGGCGAGGAGCGGCGACGGCCGGCACACCCGCACGTGCGCCCGGCCGTACTCGCGGTGCGCCGCCGGCCGCACCTCGCCGCCGAGGAGCCGCGCCATCAGCTGGACCCCGTAGCAGATCCCCAGCACCGGCACGCCGAGCGAGAACAGCTCCGGCGCGACCGTGGGGGCGTCCGGCTCGTAGCAGGACGAGGGCCCGCCCGACAGGATGATGGCCCGCGGCGCGAGCTCGCGGATGGCCGCCGGGCTCAGGTGATACGGGTGGATCTCCGAGTAGACCTTGAGCTCGCGGACCCGGCGCGCGATGAGCTGGGTGTACTGCGAGCCGAAGTCGAGGATGAGACAGAAATCGCGTCGCATGGGCACCATCACACCGAGGAGGGAAGCGGAGGTGGCGACCTTGTACCGCGATCCCCGGGGGATCGCCAATCCGGCACGGGCGCGAGGCTCTCGTAGCAACTCCGACGACGGCATGGGTCGAGGATCTGCTGCCTGCCGCAGTGGAGCGCCTCCTCGGCCTCGTGTCACCCGGCTGGCTGCGCTCCGAGGCTCAGAATCGCGTGGCGGTGTCGCCGTGGACCCTGGCTCCGCCAGCCGCCGAGCAACTTCTTCTCAATAAAAAAAGGCAGGCCTGCCCCCTCCTTGTACGTTGGGCGTTTGTCCTATAGGAGACGGTGATGAACCACCGATCCGTGTGCGTTCTCGTCTTCCTGGCCTCGTTTGCGGTCGTGTTCGTCCTTGCTCCGGTCGCGATCGCGTCGCCGCCTCCCGCGGTCCTCGCCAAGGAACCCACGGCCGACGATCTGACGATGATCCACCGGCAGATCGCCGCGGCGCGAAGCGCGCTCGGCAAGCTCGCTGCCCTCCAGATCCCTGAGCAGAGCCGGCAGGAGCTCGACCGGCGCATCCAGCGAGCCACGGAGGCCTTGTCCCGCTACGAGCACCTGGCCCAGCGCGGCTTCCCCCGCAAGCGCGCCCAAGGCGTGCTCTTCGTTGCCGGCGCAGCCATCGTGGCGGACGATACAACGCTCATCGGCACCATCGACGACGCGCTCCTGCCGATCCTCGCCGTGGGGGCGCTGGCGACGCTCATCCTGACGCATGGCCCGCCGACGGCGCCCGAGCTCAGCCAGGCGTGGCAGGAGGTGACGGCGGCGATGATGGCGGTGGGGCAGGAGGCGGAGCGGGTGAAGAAGGAGGCGGCCCGGCCACGCGTGTTGCCGGCGCGCTCCAACTGTCAGAAGCACTACGAGCGCTGCCTGGGGACGTACCTCGGCCAGCCCCATAGTGGTGGCCGGGGGAGAACCATGTGCCTGAACTGCTTCGATCGCTGTCAGAAAGCAAAGTACTGGCCTGATACCGTAGGGGAGAATCAACCCTGCCAATGGTGGGATTGGATCGGCACGGTGCCTCCTCGGGATCAACCGAGCAGGAGCGTCCCATGAGCCAGACCGATGAGGAGTTGGTCGATGAGGCTCTTCTGGCCTTCAACGCCATCACCCTGCAGATGGGCAAACGTTCCTTCAACCAACAGAAACGGACCTGTGAGGCCTGGCTCGCCCAGTACGTCCCTCAGCTCGAAGCGCGAGGGTGCACGGAGGATGCGCTCTTGCTGCGTCGCGTTGTCGCCGCCTGGTTGATCAATGTGGCGGTGGAAGTAAGGCGCCCGGCCCGTGCGTTCGAGCCGCTCCTACGCGACATCGAGGCGCTCGGCTGGCTCGATCTCCAGCACAAGGAGCTGAAGATCGGCGTCATGTGCGGCTACTTCGCCGATCGCATGTGGAAGAAAGAGGGGTTCCGGTATCTTCTGCCGCTCAAGCGGGAAGTGGAACAGGAGTATGCCCGCACGGGGGGCAAGACGTGGGCGATGGCCTTGGATGGTATCGCCGGCCTGGAGCGCCGCTTGCGGTCGCGCAAGCGACCATTTTGATGCCCGAACGGCCGTGATGGCCGCCGGCGGGAACGAAGCTACGGTTCGCACGCCACCCGCCCATGACGTCCCTACCACCACAAGGGTCACTGGGAGCGGGAGGTCGTCTTGGGGGGCTCAGGAGCAGCGCACGAGCCTGGGGACCTCCCGCTCCTCGCTGGCCGGCGCATGGGCCTGGAGGTGCTCCACCACCGCCGCGAGCAAGGCCCGCTGCTCCTCCCGCACCCCCACGAAGCAGAGCCCCATGGCCCGGCCCTCCGCGTCGGCCCAGGCGACCCGCGCCCCGAGCCGCAGGATCTTGTACCCCCCGAGCCGCTCGGTCAGCGCCGGCGAGGCGTCGATCTCGCCGAGGTGCAGCTCGAGCGTCAGCTCCTCGCCGCGCTCGAGCGGCGGCATCTCGACGACGCCGACCCCGCCGATGGACAGGTTGACCACCACCACCTCCTGCGTCTCGTCGAGGCTGCCGCCAAAGACGAAGGCCGAGAAGAACGTCCGCACCACACCTTGGCGCGGGTTCTGCCGTGCATCGAGCCTCCGCTCGGTGATCCATGCCGGCCGATAGGTCATGTCTCCTCCTCGGTATGGGTGTTCGACGTCGCCGCACCCCCGGGGCCCGGGGCCGCGGGCACATCAAAAATAGGCCACCTGGAACATGTGGGCCGCGAGCGCCACGAAGAAGAACCCGAGCAGCGCCACGTGCAGCCTGAGCCAGTGTCGCTTGACCTCCTTGAGCAGCGGGACGTGGGTCGGGCGTTGCCACAGGAGCGCCCCGGGCAGCCCGGACAGGACGACGAGCGCGATGGCGATCGAGGCCCAGAAGGGGGCCCCGTAGCTGCGCCGTCCGGCCACGTGCACCGTCAGCACCGCCAGGCCCCCCAGGGTCGAGAGGAGGTGCAGGCCCACCCAGAGCGCGTAGTGCCCGCGGCCGCCGAGGCCGAGCAGGCCGCGGCGCCTGAGCGCCACGAGGACGTTGGCGCAGAGCAGCACCGCGCCCGCCACGCCGAGCCCGAGGTGCACCTGTCGCGTGAGCCACACGGGCCGCGGCGGCGCCAGCAGCGCGCCGAGGAAGCAGCCGAGCAGGACCGCCGTCGCCACGCCGTAGCGCAGGCGCTGCTCCGGGGCGTACGCCGGGAACCCGAGGCTCCGCTTGATGGCCCGCTGCGCCGGCCGGCGCACGAGTCGCTGGGCCGTGTCCTCCCTCTCCCGGCCGAACTCCCGCTCGCGGCTGATCTCCGGCAGCGCGCAGGCGAGGACGACCGGCGTGGTGGGCGTGAGGTCCATCTCTATCAGTCCTCCAGCGCGATCGTCACCACCAGCGCGCCCATGAGGTCGCCGAGCCGGAAGTCGTGGCGCGGCGAGTCGGCGTGCGCGTTGTGGCAATCGATGCACGCCCGGGTGACGGCGCGATCGGCATAGAGGGAGGAGAAGTAGCGGCGCCCCCCGACCGTCTGGATGCCGCGGTAGGGCTTCTCGGGGTGGGCCTTGAGCTCACGGAGACCCTTGCGCTCGAACTCCGAGCGGGGCCGGTTGGACCGGTTGATCGCCCAGTCGCTGATGAGGGCGAAGCTCGCCTGGTCGCCCACGGGGGAGCGCGCCACGTGCTCGGCCGACATGCGCAGGAACTGCGCCGGCAGGGGGAGCGTGTTGCGCACCTGGAAGTCCTCGTCGGCCGTCACCACGTGCGCCTCGCCGAGGCGCTCGACCACCGCCTGCGCGTAGCTCTTCCGGTGCGCGAGCACGGTCTGGGCGATGGCGTCCACGGCGCGCGTGGCCGAGACCTGGGCCTGGTCCACTCTTTCGCCGCAGGAGGGCACGACGAGCCCTGCCGCGAGCAGGAGCAGCCGGAGGGCCCGCGGCCGGGGGGAGGGGACGGGACAGGGGATGACACGTCTCATCGTCTGTCTTCTTTCTCGCCAGTGCGGCCGCCGCGGGCGCGCGTGCGGTCGTCCACCATCTGCAAGTAGCGCTCGACCTCGGGGTCAGCCGGGTGCCAGGCGAAGTTCTTCTGCGCCGCGGCCGGGCTGCGCACGGCCGACCAGCCGAGGGCGAGGCTGTGGCACTTGCTGCACACCTCGCCGAGCATTCGCTCGGCGGGGCGCATGGTGAAGGAGTTGTTGTGGTCGGTCACGCGCCGCGGGGCGCCGGATACAGGATCGGTCTCGGGGTGGTCGACGAGGTGGCAGCTCGCGCACGTGGGCGCGTCGGCGCGGCCGGCGGCGCGGGCGCGACCGTGCGGCGAGGACTCGTAGTTCCGCGAGTGCTCGTCGTCATGGCAGGAGAGGCAGGCCGCCACCTGCGCCCGCTCGAGATCGAGGCCGTGCACGCCGTGGCAGGCGCCGCAGCCCTGGCGCTCCGGGGCGTCCTGCCGCATGGGCAGCCGCACGTCGGGGTCGCGCACCGCGAGCGGCTCTCCCAGGGTCCCGGCGCGCATGCCGTGCCGTCCCCGATGGTAGGTGTTCACCTCGGGGTCGTGGCAGGGGGCGCAGCTCGTCTCGTCGGGCCGGGCGATCCAGCCGCTGCCATCGCCGGAGCGACCGGGGCCGCCCGTGTGGCAGGTGGAGCAGTTGACGCCCGCGGTGGCGTGCGCGCTCGCGCCCCACTCGGCCACCGCGGCGCCGGCCGTGCGCAGGATCTCGGCGGGCGCGTCGGGGGCGGGCGGCGACGCGGGCGGGGGGACCCGGGTCGGGGACGGCGCGAGCCAGTCCTCGGGGGATGGCGACCGGGTCGCGGGCTCGCCGCGGCGGCGCGCCACCTCGGCGGGGGCGATGGCGCTCTCGTCGTGATAGTTGTGGCAGCCGAGGCAGCCGTCGAAGGAGAAGCCCTTGTGATCGGGCGCGGTCTCGGCGATGTCGGCGTGGCACTCCCTGCAGATCGCCGGCGCCGCCGTGAAGCCCATCTCGGCCGGGCGGTGCTCGCGGTGGCAGGTCACGCAGTCGCGCGGGTCGAGCCGCTCGAAGAGGTCGCCCCAGCGCGCGACGTTGGCGAACTTGGTGGCCGCGTGGTGATCCCTGGCGAGCTCGGCCTGGTGACAGTCGGCGCAGCGGGCCGCGTCCGGGCGTTTCCAGGGCACGTGGCACGACGCGCAGGAGCGTTCCATCAGCCGGTGCCCGTCGGAGGTCTGGCCGAGGACGAGCGGGCGGGGGTCGTCGCGGAGATAGCCCGAGACGGCGACGCCGCCCGACAGGGTGACGATGAGCGCCACCAGCCACCAGGGCCGGCGCCAGAGGAGCGCGAACCCGGCGAGCAGGAGGGCGGGCCCGGCGGGGCGCGGCGCCTCGCCGCCGGATTCCGCCGCCGGGTCGATGGTCGCCTGGAGGGTGCGGCTCTCCCGCTCCCGGTCCCGGGAATCCTTGGATCGTCCGCGCGACCTCCGATCACCTGGCACGTAGATCCTCCCCATGGCCATGAGCGCATGGCATGCGGTCTCGGGCCGGTGCGAAACGCACGGGCCGTGGCCTCCTCGCCGTGCCGCACGGTCCCCTGGGGGCGCCGACGAGTTGGTTGGCTTATGGAAACCGGCACGCCCCCTGTCAAGTGAACCGGGGACCGCCCGCCTTACGAGGGCCCTGGCTTACGGCCGTGGCATCCCGGCTCCGGAGAAGGGCTACAGAGCTGCTGATGCCCTCTTCAAGAGGCCCCGATCGTAGGGAGCTGGCGCAGCAAAGGCCCTCGGCAAGCCGGAACTGGTCCTCTCGGGACCGGGTCCCCCCTCATCGGCATGGAGCATGTCGTCCCAGGGACCCGGTAGGGCCGCACAGGGACCGGGTAGGGCCGAACAGAGACCGGGTAGGCCCGAACAGAGACCGGGTAGGCCCGAACAGAGACCGGGTAGGCCCGAACAGAGACCGGGTAGGCCCGAACAGGGACCAGATAGGGCCGTTTGGGGACCAGATAGGGTCGTTTGGGGAGCAGATAGGGCTGTTTAGGGACCAGGCAGGGGCCTCATAGGGACTGAATAGGGCCTTACAGGGACTAATGGGGGCCTTATAAGGACCAGAGGGGGCCTTGTAGGGACCAAGGGGGGCCTTACAGGGACCCTATAGGGCCTCCCAGGGACTAGATAGGGTCATATAGGGACCAGATAGGGCCGCATAGGGACCGGGAGGTGTCAGCACAGGGGCGGTGCCTGTACGGGAGGGGGCAGCGAGGGGGGGTTCTACGGACCAGCGGGCTCGCCGCCCGCCGCCGCCTTCGACACCGCTTCCGCCGGTGCGGACGCAGACGCGAATGCGGATGCGGTCTCAGGCATGCGCGCAAACAGCCGCACCGCGAGCAAGAGCGCCACGCTGTTGAGGAGCGCCGACGCGAAGAAGGGCGCCCCCGGCAGGCGGTAGATCGCCGTCTCGGTGGAGAACCGCGCCAGCAGCTCCCCGCCAATGAGCGGCCCGATGAACGAGGTGACGCTCGACAGGCTCGCGAGCGAGCCCTGGATCTCCCCCTGCTCCGAGGGGCCAACCTCCCTCGTGATGAGCCCCTGCACCGCCGGCCCGGCGAGGCCACCGAGCGCGAACACGATGATAGTCGCGTTCATCATCCACCCGTACTTCGCCAAGCCGAATCCAAGGTAGCCCACGATACTCATGACGATCCCGAAGAGGAGCGTGCGCCGCTCGCCGAGCTGCGTCAGCACCACCCGGATGAGCCCGCCCTGCACGAACGCCGCGGCAAACCCGACCGCCGTGAGCGACAGGCCGACGTAGAGCGTGGTCCAGCCAAACCGCGCCTGGGTGTAGAGCACCCACACGCCCTGCAGGATCGCCTGCGCCAGCGACCCGCAGACGAGGGGCCAGGTCAGACCGAAGACGATCGGGTGGCGCCCCAGGCTGGCGAGCGAGGACAGCGGGTTGGCACGGCGGAAGGTGAAGGGCCGCCGGTGCTCCTGGGCCAGGGACTCCGGGAGCACGAACAGACCATAGATGAGGTTCACGAGGTTCAACACCGCCGCCGCGACGAAGGGCGCCCGCAGGTGGACGCCGCCGAGGCCGCCGCCGATCCCCGGGCCGAGGATGAAGCCCATGCCGAACGCGGCGCCGGCCATGCCGAACTTCGCCGCCCGCTCCTCGGGCGGCGTCACGTCGGCGATGTAGGCGGTCGCGGTCGCGAAGCTCGCGCTCGTGAGGCCGGCGATGGCGCGGCCGACGAACAGCCAGGAGAGGGTCGGCGCGAACGCGAGGAGGACGTAGTCGAGGGTGGCCCCGAGGAGCGAGGTGAGGATGACGGCCCGCCGGCCGTAGCGGTCGCTGAGCCCGCCCAGGATGGGGGCGAAGAGAAACTGCATGGCCGAATAGACGGCCATGAAGATCCCGGTGTAGCGCGAGGCGGCGGCGAGGTTGCCGCCCACCATGCTCTCCAGGAGCCGCGGCAGCACCGGGATGATGAGCCCGATGCCGAGCGTGTCGAGGAACAGTGTCACTAGAATGAAGGAGGCGCTGGCGGCACGTGTTCTGTTCATGGGCTTTGCATCGAGAGTACATGATCGGCCTCGGGAGATCAGCAGGGATCGCGCCGGGGTCTGTGTTTCATGTCGATGGTTTGCACCCTCCCAACCCATATGGATTCGCATCAAAGGAAAAATACGCCCTGTATGCTTGCATACCGTCGGAGCGGGCCGCGATGACTCTTGCGCTGCGTCGCTCGTTCGATTTATTCTCCAATCGACAGCGGCCGCACAGTGGCGTACCTGGTGCGCGCAACCGAACGGGGCATGCGTACTCTGGGCTGCCGCGTCCGGCGCTGCCGCTCCATCGTGTTCGTGATGTCCGCGCGCACGAGTCGTGATGGCTGTCCACCCGTCTGACCGAACCTCGTCCATGAGCCGGTGCGATGACAGGTAGGGAGAGATGACTGACCGGACCGAGGCAAGCGACTCCTTCACGACGATCCTGGATTGCCTGCGGTGGCGCGCTGTTCATCAGCCGGAACAGACGGCCTACCGGTTCCTCGTCGATGGGGAGCGGGCCGAGGAGTCGCTGACTTATCAGGAGCTGGATGCGCGGGCGCGGCACGGGGCGCGGGTCCTTGCCGGGCACCACGTCGCGGGGCGGCCGGTCCTCCTCTGTCAGCCCCCGGGCCTCCAGTACATCGTCGACTTCTTCTCCTGCCTTTATGCCGGGGCGATCGCGGTCCCGGCGCACGAGCCGGAGCCGCGGCGGGCGCAGCGCACCTTGCCGCGCCTGCTCACGATGATCGAGGACGCGCGGCCGGCGGTCGCGTTGACGTCGCCGGCCACGCTGGCGAACGCGGCGACGCTCGGGCAAGACCCGATCCTGCAGAAGGTCCCCTGGACGACGATCGAGCCCGGGACGCTCGGCGAGGGGGAGGGGGTACCCTTGCCCGTGCCCGCCTCGCCCGGGACGCTGGCCTTCTTGATGTACACCTCGGGCTCCACGGGGGACCCCAAGGGGGTCGAGGTCCGCCACGCGAACGTGATGCACAACCTGACCGCGTTCCCGGGCTTTCGGCACCGGCCCTGCGCGGGCATCGTGTCGTGGCTGCCGTTCTACCACGACCTCGGCCTCTTCCTCGGCGTCCTGCATCCTCTATATAGAGGGGTCCCCGCGGCGCTGATGTCGCCGCTCGCGTTCATCCAGCGGCCGATGCGGTGGCTCGAGGCGATCTCGCGCTACCGGGCGTCGGCCACGGGCGGACCGAACTTCGCCTACGACCTGTGCGTGAGAAAGAGCACGCCCGAGCAGCGCGCGGCGCTCGATCTGCGGGCGTGGACGCTGGCGCTCAACGGCGCCGAGCCGGTGCGACCCGAGACCTTGAAGCGGTTCGCCGAGGCGTTCGCGCCCGCCGGCTTCCGGCCCGAGGCGGCCTATCCTTCTTATGGGCTCTCGGACGCGACGGCCACGGTGACGGGGCCGGGCGAGATGGGCCCCGCCCGGGAGTACCGCCTGCAGCCGGAGGGGCTCAAGCGCGGCCGGGTGGCCCTGGGCGGCGCCGAGGACCGCGACGCGCGGGTGATCGTGGGCTGCGGCCAGACGATCGAAGGCCAGCGCGTCGTGATCGTGGACCCGGAGAAGAGGACGCGCTGCGCGCCGGACGAGATCGGCGAAATCTGGGTGTCGGGTCCGAGCGTGGCGGGCGGGTACTGGAACCGGCCGGAGGAGTCGGAGGCGACGTTCCGGGCGCGGCTCGCGCCGGGTGAGGACGCTGGCGAGGGCGCGTTCCTGCGCACCGGGGATCTCGGCTTCCTCGACACGCGCCATGGCGGCGAGCTGGTGGTCACGGGCCGGCTCAAGGACCTCATCATCATCCGCGGCAACAACCACTATCCGCAGGACGTGGAGCGCTCGGTCGAGCTGAGCCACCCGGCCCTCCGGGCAGGCTGCGGCGTGGCCTTTGCCGTGGACGTGGGCAGCGAGGAGCGGCTGGTGGTGGTGCAGGAGGTGGAGCCGGCGCCGGGCCTCGATCTGTCGCAGGTGCTGGAGGAGATCCGGCAGGCCATCGCGGACGGGCACGGCATCGAGGCGTACGCCATCGCCCTGGTCAAGCCGAACAGCATCTTGAAGACGTCGAGCGGCAAGCCGCGACGCCGCGCCTGCCGCGAGCAGTTTCTGGACAAGACACTCGACCCGGTGGCGGCCTGGTACAACCCGGCGATCGCGGCGGCCGAGAAGGAGAGCTCACCCGCGGGGGACGACGGCGCCTCGGTGCGGGGCGCGACCTCCCCGGCGGCCAGGGCCGCCTCGCGTATGGAGGACTGGCTCCTCCGGCGCCTGAGCGCGAGCCTGGGGGTGCCGGCCGCGGAGCTCGACGCCGGCAAGACGTTCGCGAGCTACGGCCTCGGGTCGGCCGACGCGGTGCAGCTGGCCGCGGCCCTCGAGGCGGAGCTCGGTCGCAAGCTGCCGCCCACCCTGCTCTGGCTCTACCCCACGGTCTCCGAGCTGGCGCGCCACCTGGCGGGGGACTCGGCCCCTTCGGGCATCGAGGTGCCGCCGAGCGTCCGGCCGGCCGAGCCCGTGGCCATCATCGGCATGGCGTGCCGCTTCCCGCAGGCCGACAGCCCGGCCGCGCTCTGGCGGCTCCTCGCCGAGGGGCGCGACGCGGTCATCGAGGTGCCGCCGAGCCGCTGGAAGAACGAGGACCTCTACGACCCGGACCCGGCGGCGATCGGCAAGACCAACACCCGCTGGGGCGGGATCCTCGACAACGTCGACCTCTTCGATGCGCCCTTCTTCGGCATCTCGCCGCGCGAGGCGAGGCACCTCGACCCGCGCCAGCGGATCATGCTGGAGCTCACGTGGGAGGCGCTGGAAGACGCCGGGATCCTGCCGCACACGCTCGCCGGGGGCCGCACCGGGGTGTTCGCGGCGGTCTTGAGCAACGACTACAGCGAGATCCTGTTCAGCGATCTCACGCGCGTCGACGCCTACTCGGGGTCGGGCGTGGCCAACAGCATCGTGTCGAACCGGGTGTCGCACTTCTTCGACTTCCGCGGGCCGAGCCTAAGCGTCGACACGGCGTGCTCGGGCTCGCTGGTCGCGCTGCACCTCGCCTGCCAGAGCCTGGCGGACGGCGAGAGCGAGGTGGCGGTCGCGGGCGGCGTGAGCGTGAACCTCCTGCCGAACGGGAACGTGTTCTTCTCCAAGGCCGGCCTCATCGCCCCCGACGGGCACTGCAAGACGTTCTCGGCGGCGGCCAACGGCGTGGTGCGCAGCGAGGGCGCGGGGCTCGTGGTCTTGAAGCGGCTCTCGCGGGCGCAGGCGGACGGCGACCGGATCTACGCGGTCATCCGCGGGAGCGCCGTCAACAGCGACGGGCGCAGCAACGGCCTCATGGCGCCGAACATGACGGCGCAGGTGGCGGTGCTGGAGCGGGCGTACCAGCGCGCCGGGATCTCGCCGGCCGAGGTGCAGTACATCGAGGCGCACGGGACGGGTACGATCCTGGGCGACCCGATCGAGACGCAGGCGCTCGGCATGGTGCTCGGGCCGGGCCGGCCGCCGGAGTTCAAGTGCGCCATCGGCTCCTTGAAGTCGAACGTCGGCCACATGGAGCCGGCGGCCGGGATCGGCGGGGTGATGAAGGTGGTGCTGGCGCTCCAGCACCGGGCGCTGCCGCCGTCGATCCACTTCGATGCGCCGAACCCGCGGATCCCGTTCGACAGCCTGCCGCTCCGGGTGCAGCGCGAGTATGGGCCATGGCCGGACGAGCGCCGCCCGCTCGTGGCGGGGGTGAGCGGCTTTGGGTTTGGCGGGACCAACGCGCACGTGGTGCTGAGCGAGGCGCCGCCGCCGCGGGCCGTGCCGCGGCAGGAGCCGGTGGGGGGCGCGTGGCTCTTGCCGCTCTCGGCGCGCACGCCCGAGGCGCTCCAGGCGCTGGCCGGGAAGTATCAGCGGTATCTGAATGAGGAGGCGTCGGCCTCGCTCGCGTCCGTGTGTTACACGGCCAGCGTCCACCGCACGCACCAGGAGCATCGCCTGGCGGTGGTCGGGGACTCGGCGGCCGAGCTGGCGGAGTGCCTCGGGGCGTACCAGCGCCAGGAGACGCGGGCCGGGATGACGGCGGGGCATCACGTCGCCCGGCGGCGGCCGCGGATCGCGTTCGTGTTCTCGGGGCAGGGGTCGCAGTGGGCCGGGATGGGGGTGGCGCTGATGGCGCGCGAGCCGGTGTTCCGCGCCGCGCTCGAGCGCTGCGACGCCTTGATCCGGCAGGTCGGCGGGTGGTCGCTCATCGAGGCGCTGCGCGCCGAGGAGGGGGTCTCGCGCCTCGGCGAGACGGAGCGGGCGCAGGCGGCGATCCTGGCGATCCAGGTGAGCCTGGCCGAGCTCTGGCAGTCGTGGGGCATCAGCCCCGACGTCATCGTGGGGCAGAGCCTGGGCGAGGTGGCGGCGGCGCACGTGGCGGGCGCGCTGACGCTGGCGGAGGCGGTGCAGGTGGTGCATCACCGGAGCCGGCTCATGGCCCGCACCTCGGGGCGGGGCAAGACGGCCGTGGTCGGGCTGCCGCTCGAGCAGGCGCGCGCGGCGCTGGCGGGGGTGGAGGGGGTCTCGATCGCGGGGAGCAACAGCCCGAACGAGACGGTGCTGTCCGGCGACCCGGCGGCGCTCGACGAGCTCTTGAAGAAGTTCGAGCGGGACCGGGTCTATTGTCGGGCGGTGCGCGGGGTGGACATCGCGTTTCACAGCGCGCAGATGGAGCCGCTGCGGCCGGAGCTCGTGGCGGCGCTGGCGGACCTCGCGCCGCGGCCGGCCGTGATCCCGATCTACTCTTCGGTCACCGGGGAGCGCGCGGAGGGGGCGTCGTTCGACGCGGCGTACTGGGGGCGCAACCTGCGCGAGCCGTTCCTCTTTGCCAAGACGCTCGGGAAGATGGCGGCCGAGGGGCAGGACATCTACCTGGAAGTCAGCCCGCACCCCGTGCTGGGGGCGTCGCTCCTCGATTGCCTGCGTCATGACAAGAGCGAGGCGCAGGTCGTGCCTTCGCTGCGGCGCGGGACGGACGACGTGCGCCAGCTCCTCGGTTCGCTCGGCGCGGTGTACGCGGCGGGCGGCGACGTGGCCTGGTCGCGCGTGTACTTCATGGGCGGGAGCCGCGCGCCCCTGCCCGCGTATGCCTGGCAGCGCGAGCGCTACTGGCTGGATCAGCTCGATGGGTCGGCGCCGGCGGAGCTGTCGGCCAAGGCGAACGGCGTGCACGCGGGGCTGCGCCGGTCGCGACCGCAGCGCGCGGACGTGCACCCGCTCCTCGGGGCATCGGTCAACCTGGCGTCCGAGCCGGGGCGGATCGCGTGGGAGTGCGAGCTCGCGCTCGAGACGCATCCTTATTTGAAGGAGCACCTCGTCCAGGGGGCGGTGATGTTCCCGGGGTCGGGCTACGTGGAGATGGCCCTGGCCGCCGCGCGTCAGGCGTATGGGCCGGACGCCTTCGTCGAGCAGGCGGACTACAAGCAGGCCCTGTATCTCCAGAAGGGGCGCACCTACCCGCTCCAGCTCATCCTGAGTCCCCTCGAGGAGGGGCGCGCGTCATTCCAGATCTTCAGCTGCGCGCCCGCCGACGCCCAGCGGCAGCGGTGGACGCTTCATGCGGCGGGCACGGTCGGGTATGGCCAGCCGGCCGCGGCGGCCGCGCCGTCTGGCTCGCTCGTGCCGGGGGACATCCAGGGCCGCTGCCCGGCGGTCATGACCGGGGAGGAGCACTACCGGATCATGGGCGGCTGGGGGTTCGAGTACGGGCCGGCCTTCCATGCCATCGAGCAGATCTGGCACCGCGACGGCGAGGCGCTGGCCCGGCTGTCGCTGCCGGCGTCGCTGCGTGCCGAGGCGGGGCCGTATCAGATCCATCCGGTCTTGCTCGACAGCGCGTTCCAGGTGGTGTCGGCGGCCTTGCCCGAGGCAGAGCGAGCGAGCGGGGGCGGGGCGTACACGCCGATCCCGATCGGCGTGGGCCGGACGCGCATCTACGCGCCGCCCGAGCCGGAGATGTGGTGCCACGTCGTGCTGGAGGATGATCCGGCGGCGGGCAGCCGGCGCATCGAGATCCAGTTGATGGATGAGGCGGGCCGCGTCCTGGCCAAGGTGGACGGACTGCGCTTCCGTCGCATGGGAGAGGCGGCGCGCGCCACGGCCGAGAAGGCGGAGCAGGCCTACGAGCTGGCCTGGAAGCCGAGGCAGCGCAGCCGTGTTCCAGGCGACCACGGCGACCAGGGCGACCGCGGCACCTGGGTCATCCTGGGCAACGGCAACGGGCTCGGGCTCCGCTTGGCGGAGCAGATGCAGGCGCGCGGGGACCGGGCCCTCCTCGTCCAGCACGGGACCGAGGCTTCCTTCGATGTGAACGATCCCGGCGCCTTCACCCGGTTCCTCACCGAGCGGCTCGGCCCGGGGCAGCCGGCCTGCCGGGGCGTCGTGGTCCTGTGGGGGCTCGATGCCCCCGGGGCGACCGGGACGGGCGAGGCGGACGGCGCCGGGCTCGAGGCCGAGATCCAGCGGGTGATGGCGCTGAGCGCCCTCATGAAGGCCCTGCTCCCGATCCCCTGGGAGCGGAAGCCGCGCCTGTGGCTGGCGACGCGGGGCGCGCAGCAGGTCCAGAAGAACGAGCGGCCGGCGCTGTCGCAGGCGCCGCTCTGGGGCCTGGCGCGCGTGATCGGGCACTGGGAGCATCCGGACACCTGGGGCGGGATCGTCGACTTCTCCGAGGGCGCCGACGTGGCCGAGGAGGCGGCCCTCCTCTACACCGAGATGTCGCTGCCCGATGGCGAGGACCTCCTCGCCTTCCGGAAGGGGGAGCGGTACGTCGCGCGCCTCGCGCCCCGGTCCGCGGCGGCGTCTCGCCCGGCGCTCCAGCTCCGGGCGGACGCGAGCTACCTCATCACCGGCGGCCTCGGCGAGCTGGGTCTGCACGTGGCCCGCTGGATGGCGACGCGCGGCGCCCGCCGGCTCATCTTGATGGGGCGCTCGGCGCTGCCGCCGCGCGCGGAGTGGGACCGGGCCGGGCAGGACGACGCGATCGGCCGCCGGATCCGGGCGGTCCGCGAGTTCGAGGCGCAGGGCATCAGCGTGCACCTCGCGGCCGTGGACGCGGCGGATCGGCGGCAGCTCACGGCCTGGCTCGACAACTACCAGCGCGAGAGCTGGCCTCCCATCCGGGGCGTCGTTCACTCGGCCGGGACGCTGCAGGACCAGCTCCTCATCAACGTGACCCCGGCGGCGCTCGGGGCCGTGCTGCGCCCGAAGCTCGAGGCGAGCTGGAACCTGCACCGGTACTTCGAGCGGCAGCCGCTCGATTTCTTCGTGCTGTTCTCGTCGGCGGCCTCGGTGCTCGGCAACATGGGCCAGGCCGCGTACGCGGCGGGCAACGCCTTCGTCGATGCGCTGGCGTGCGACCGGCAGGCGAGCGGTCTGCCGGGGCTCAGCATCGACTGGGGGCCGTGGAGCGGCGGCGGCATGGCCGATGGCGAGCTCGAGCACATGGCCAAGCGCGGGATCTACGCGCTCGCGCCCGACCAGGGCGTGCAGGTGCTCGGCGAGCTCGTGGCCGAGAAGGCGGGCGCGCAGGTGGCGGTGCTGATCGCGGACTGGGCGCAGGTGCGCGCCGCGGCGCCGGGCCAGCGCCTCCCGCCCCTGATGACGGATCTCCAGGCCGAGGCGCCGGAGGCATCGGCGGGCCGGGCGGTGGAGGTGCTCCGCGGCCTGGCGCCCGAGGGGCGACAGGCGTGGCTCATCGCCGAGCTTCAGAAGATGGTGGCGGGCGTCATCCGGCTCGACCCGGCGCGCCTCGACCCGCGCATGCCGCTCAACTCGCTCGGCATCGACTCGATCATGGCCATCGAGCTCAAGAACCGCATCGAAACGGGCCTCGGGATCACGGTGTCGCTCGTGGACCTCCTGCAGGACTTCACGCTCACGTACTTCGCCGATCGGATCCTCGCGGAGCTGAAGGTCGAGCTGGAGGCGGATTCGCAGCTGGCCGATCTCCTCGGCGACATCGACGCGCTCTCCAACCAGGAGGCGCAAGATCTCTTGCAGATGATGCAGTCCGGGGGCTGACACCAAGTTGCCTGCGCCACTCCACCGAAGCCGAAAGGAGCAGCTCGCGTGAAAGACGGGATCCGGGATCGTGTCGCCGCGCTGACGCCGGAGCAGCGCGCCCTCCTGGCCAAGCGCCTGCAGCAGCGGCTGGATACGACGCGCAGCCAGATCGTGCCCATCGAACGCACGACGAACACGTTTCCTCTCTCGTTCGCGCAGGAGCGGCTCTGGTTCATCCACCAGCTGGAGGGGATCGGCGCCCTGTACAGCATCCCGGTGGCGATGCGCGTGCGCGGGCGGCTCGACGTGGCGGCCATCGGGCGCAGCCTCGACGAGCTCGTGAAGCGGCACGAGGCGCTGCGCACGACGTTCACGACGGTCGAGGGGCAGCCGGTCCAGGTGATCGGCGAGCCGAAGAGCGTGCCGGTGCAGACGATCGATCTGCGCGCGGTGCCCGAGGCGGCGCGGGAGGCCGAGGCGCACGAGAAGCTCCTCGAGATCTTCCGCGAGCCATTCGATCTCGCGACCGGGCCGCTCCTACGAGCGGCGGTCCTGCAGCTCGGGGAGGCGGAGCACATCCTCGTGTGCGTGGTGAGCCACCTCGTCTCGGACGGGCTCTCGACCGTGCTCCTCCTCCGCGAGCTGTGGTCGTTCTACGAGGCGTTCGTCGAGGGGAAGCCGGCCCAGGTGCCGGAGCTGCCCGTGCAGTACGTCGACTTCGCGGCGTGGCAGCGGCAGTGGCTGCAGGGGGAGGTGCTGTCGCAGCAGCTCGGCTACTGGCAGGAGCAGCTGCGGGCGCCGCTCCCGGTCCTGGACTTGCCGACGGATCATCCGGGCGGGCGTCCGGCCCTGCAGGCCTTCGACGGCGCGCATCACCCGCTCCTCATCCCGCGGGAGCTGACGGACGCGCTCACCGCGCTCGGGCAACGCGAGGGCGTCACGCTCTTTCAGATCGTGCTGGCGGGCTTCCAGGTGCTGCTCCACCGGTACACCGGCCAGGACGACGTCATCATCGGCTCGCCGATCGCGAACCGCTCGCGCCCCGAGCTGCAGAACACCATCGGCTTCCTGGTGAACAACCTGACCTTGCGGACCCGCCTGAACGGCGACCCGACGTTCGGCGAGCTCCTGCAGCGGGTGCGCGAGGCCGCGATGGGCGCGTACGCGCATCAGGACATCCCCTTCGAGCGGGTGGTGGACGCGCTCCACGTCCAGCGCGACACGAGCCGCACGCCGCTCTTCCAGATCACCTTCGCGCTCCAGGAGAACGTCCTCAGCTTCACGCGGAGCGCCGGGCTCGAGCTCGAGCTCCTGAAGGTGCACTCCGGGATGTCCAAGTTCGACCTCACGCTGGAGCTGTTCAAGCGCAGCGAGGGGCTGAACGGCTGGATCGAGTACCGGACGGATCTCTTCCGCGAGGACACCATCGCCCGGCTCGGCGAGCACCTCATCGCGCTGCTCGCGAGCGCGGTGGAGGACCCGTCGCGGCGCATCTCGGCGCTCTCCCTGCTGAGCGAGGCGGAGCGGGCGCAGCTCCTCACGGGCTGGAACCAGACCGCGGCGGCGCGGCCGGAGACCACCGGTCACGAGCTGTTCGCGGCGCAGGCGCGGCGTACCCCCGAGGGGACGGCGGTCGAGGGCCCCGGGGGACGCCTGTCCTATCGGGAGCTCGACGAGCGCTCGAACCAGCTGGCGCATTACCTGCGCCACATGGGGGTGGGGCCCGAGGTGCGGGTGGGCATCCTGATGGAGCGGTCGATCGACATGACCGTCGCCGTGCTCGGCATCCTCAAGGCGGGTGGCGGCTTCCTGCCGCTCGATCCGGACGCGCCCGCCGAGCGCCTGCGCTTCATCGTGCAGGACGCGCGGGCCGCCCTCGTGCTCACGCAGGCGTCGCTCGCGGCCCGGCTCCCCGCGGAGACCTGCGAGATGCTCTCTCTCGACAGCGAGGCGGCGGCCATCGCCGCGGAGCCCACCTCCGCGCCGACCCCGAACACGGGGCCGCACAACCTGGCCTACGTCATCTATACGTCCGGCTCCACCGGTCAGCCCAAGGGGGTGATGCTCGAGCACCGCGGGCTCTGCAACCTGGCTGCCTTCCAGGCGAGCGCGTTCCAGACGCGGCCCGGGGACCACGTCCTCCAGTT
>DATAGU010000067.1:0-17185 GCA_036263495.1 Polyangia bacterium
GTTCGCAAGAACCTCTACGATTTGCGTCGGGCAGCGGCTTTACAGAACCTAGAACTTATCCAGCGAACTGAGCAGCCCGCCGCAGAGAATCGTAAGTGCTCATAATACAAGAAGGTTCAACCCGTTTGGCGCTCTAGACGCGGCTCGGGATGTGGATCAAGGGCAGGGACACGTCGCGCTTCTCCTGGACCGACGCACAGAAGGAGCAATACCGGAGGAACTTCATCGCCCAGGTCGAGGCGCGGTGGACGGACCAGCACACGATGAACAGCACCAAGCCGTGCTGGGAGGAGTTCGTCGCGCATCCCCACATCCACGTGATGACCGTGGCCGACAAGGCCCAGGCGCATTTCCATGTGCAGGTGCACAAGGTTTCGGGTTTGAACGGGCCGATCGAGTACAAGTCGGGCGTCAACAACGAGCACCTGTCCGATCCGACGCAGCAACCGACGGCGGACTTCTATCAGTCGGACAACACCGAGGAACCGGACTTCAACAGCGGCAGCGTGGCGACCGCCGAGCGCACGCGGATCGAGAACGCGCTCGGCACGAGCGGCGCCAATCCCGTGCTCTTTGATCAGGATTCGAGCATGGTGCCGGCGGCGAAGAAATCGCAGCTGGAGGCATTTGCCCGGGCGTTGGTGCAGGCCAACCCCTCGGCGCCGCTCATCCCGGTGAACGTCGACGGTTATGCCAGCGCCGATGGCGATGCGGCCCACAATCAGCAGCTCTCCCGGCTGCGCGCCGACGCGGTGCGGGCGGTGCTGGCGGCGGCAGGGCCGCGGCAGCCGCTGCGCGCGGCCGGGAAGGGGCCTGCGGGGGCGGCCAACGACCCGGCGCAGCGGAAGGTGGAGCTCTCGGTGGATCACACGTTCGAGACCACCTACAGGAGCAACCGGTACTCGGTGAGCGAGCACGAGTTCGGTCACATGCTGGGGAATCCGGACGAGTACAGCAATGCCACGGCGCCCGGCGGTTCGCCGCTCCTGGCGGGGGCACAGCAGCGGTGGACGGCGCTCGTGCAGTCCGCGGGGCTGAGCGCGCCAATGTTCGGGCAGGACACGAGCAGTCAGATGTCGAACGGGGTGGACGTTCTGCCGTCGCACTACATCACGCTTTGGGAGGCGCTCGGGCGGATGACGCAGCCCGATATTACGCAGGCGCAGTGGAAGCTGTCATGAGGCTGGGCCGGGGCGGGCAGGTCCTGGCGGCGGTGGTCTTGCTCGTCGGGGCGGGGGCCGGCGCGGCCTGCGGCAAGCCGCGATCGGCGGGGAATCCGGGAGCTGCCGAACCGTTCCGGATCGAGTTCCGCTCGATCTCGCAGTTCCCCACGTGCCGGGGCAACCGGCGGGTGAAGGTCGAGCCCGACGGGAAGGTGTACACGGCCTTCAACAAGGCCGACTGTCCGCGGGGGAGCGACTGGAGCACGCCCTACCCTTCGGAGCCGGCGCAGGTGCTGTCGCAGCGCGAGCTGGACCGACTGATCGAGCTCGTGCAGACGAGCGGTTTTTGGAATCTGCCGGCGGTGGTGAGCGATCCCCGGCAGACAAGGACGGATGGCCATCGCGAGAGATCGAGGTGCACTTCGGGGCGCAGGTGCATCAAGTGACGGCGGTGAACGCGGATGCGGGGCCGTTCCGGCGCGTGCGGCAGGCGTTGATCGATGCGGCCGCCCCCTGAAGTGGGTCCTCTGTCCCCGGGTCCTGCACGCGGTGCAGGCCAGCCCGAGCGTCCCTGGGACCGCTACTTGTGGCGTGTGCGGCACCTGCTGCGGCGGTATCTGCTCCTCTATGGCGGCTGGTATGCGGCAGCGAACACGCGGCAACAGCCGACCGGGTTCGACGTGGACCGCTTCGTGCACGACTTCCTCGATGGCCGCGGGCCGGAGCCGGAGGTGGTGGCCCTCTTCCAGCAGCTGACCGAGGAACTGGCGATGGAGATGGCGTCGCGGCCGGCGGTGCCGGGCGAGGGCATCGCGGGGCGCTATGAGGCGCTGCGAGCGGCCTTCCAGCTCTCGCCCGAGGAGTCGGATCTGGTGCTGCTGCTCCTCGCTCCCGAGACGAATGGGGGGACGGCGTGGTTCCTGCGGCTCATCACCGGCGACGACCGGGACGACGGGCTGCCGGTGCGCCTGGTGCGGCATGTGCTCGACCCGCGCTCGGAGATGCCGGAGCGGATCGAGGCGGTGCTGGCGCGGGGGGCGGCGCTACAAAAGCAGGGGCTCGTGCGGCTCCGTGACGTGGATGGGCGGGGATCGCGGGTCGGGCTCGGGGAGGTGGTGGTGCGTTTCCTGCGCGGAGGGATTCCCGGCCGTCCGGATGGGGAGGCCTGGGAGCAGGTGATGTTCGGCGTGGGAGGCAGACGGTGACGCTGCTCGAGTATCAGCGGGTGACGCACTTTCCGACCAAGGTGGGAAACATCCGGTTCCGGGTGGAAGCGGATGGCGGCGTTTATGTGCAGCGGAACCGGCGTGCACCGCCGTCCGGGCAGGAGTGGGCCGAGGAGTTCCCCGCGGCGCCGACAGTGCAGGTGCGCGACGTGGAGAAGAAGATCAAGAAGCTCCTCGAGCGGCACAAGTTCTTTGCCATGGAGCCGCTCTATCAGAACCCCGCGGGGAGCGATGGAGTCGTGGAGACGCTGACCTGGCGCGGCCCGGGGGGTGAAAAGACGGTGGTGGCGGATCGCGCCCGGCCTCCGGCGTTCCAGAAGCTGGTGAACGATCTGATGTGGGGGCTCGATATCGCAGACCGCCCGTGAGCCGCCAGGGCCGGTGGGATGCGGATATCAGCGCGCCTGGCGCCGGCCGTAGAGGAGCAGGCCGGCCACGACGACGAGCGCGGCGAGGCAGGTCCACTGGCCGCGGCGTTGCGCACGGTTCTCGTAGCGCGCCTCGATGTGGTGCGGTCCGGCCGGCAAGGCCACGCCGCGGAGCGCGTAGTTCGCCACCAGGAGCCGCGCCGGCCTGCCGTCGACCGTGACCGACCAGTCCGGGTCATGGGGCTCGGACATCACCAGCACGCCCGGCGCCGCAAGCTCGGCGTCGTAATCGATGGCCACCTCGGACCAGGAGCGGCGCAGGACACGCTCCGCGGGCGCATCCGACGTTCGCGGGGTCGGCGCCACGGAGGGCGCTTCCTCCAGGACGACGGTGCGGCGCGGATCGAACTGGGATGAGGCGATGGCCCGGGCCGCGGCGTCGGCGTCGGCGGTGACTTGCGCCTCGTGGACCAGCCAGGCGCGCGGCAGGGCATGGAGGTTTTCGTAGACGTCGAGGCCGTCCCCCTCGGGGGGAGAGGGCGCGACGTGGCGGCGCACGAAATGCGCCGGCGGCGGCGTGCGCCGGCTCAGCACCCAGCGGACCGAGAGCGCGTCCACGAGCGGTGAGCCAAAGCGCCAGATCCCCTGGGCCGCGAGGTCGCTGGCCAGCCGTGGATGCGGGTAGACGTCGCCGTGATTCAGGATCCAGAGGTAGTGGAGGTAGCGCCACAAGGGCAGGGAGGAGTAGCCCGAGGCGTTCTCCAGGCCCCACAGGAGGCCGCTGTTGTGCAGGTCGTGGCGCGCTCGCACATCGTTGACGTAGCGCGCGTCCGCGGCTTCATCTCTTGTCCCCGCCTCTGCTCCTGCTCCGGACAAACGCGCGGTGAGGAAGTCGAGCGCTTCGGGGGTGGCGGCGGCACGGGCCTCGGCCAGGGTGGTGGAGGGGTTCTCGTGTCGGTGGGTGAGGAGGAGATCGCCGGCGGTGAAGGCCACGAGGGCGATGCCGACCAGATCGCCGGCGCGAGCACCGAGCCGCCTACGCAGGCGATCGAGCCCGGTGGCGCCGAGGAGCGGGATGGTGAGGCTGAAGACGTAGAGCGCCCGCGGTGGGCAGCGCATGGAGTCGTAGAGCGGCACCCAGCGATAGGCGAGCCGGTGCACGGCCGAGTTCGCGCCGGGGGCGAGCAGCACGGCGAGGAGGCAGATGGCGCCGAGGAGCAGGAGCTCGCCGCGCGGCGATGGCCCGCCAGCCGCTGCCGGCGCCCCTTGGCCGCGACGTCGCAAACGGCCCCTCAGGGCCCCGATCCATAAGTAGACGGCCAGGGCAAAGGGCGCCATGCCCGCGTAGTAGCCTGCCAGCTCCCACTGCGTGCCCCCGCCGATGTAATTGCCGCGCACCTCCTGGCCGAGCAGGTTGGGCAGGAACAGGGGGGGGATGTAGCGCCAATCGCGCCACGCGATGCTGGCCGCAAAGGCGTACTCGGTGCCGCGCGCCCGCGGCGACAGCCGGGCGTGCGCGACCATCGGCAACAGCATGGGCGCGGCCAGGGCCACGCCGAGGAGACCGGCGAGCCCGAGCGCGGCGAGCCGGCGCCAGCGCGCGGGCGGGGGCAAGGCCCACGCCGCGGGGAGCAGCACCGCGGCCAAGAACCACAGCCCGTAATAGATCATCGAGACCCCGCCGGTCAGGAAGAGGAGCCCGATCGACGCGGCCGTGGCCGCGAGCCAGCGGAGATCCCTGCGCTCGAGGTAGCGCGAGCCGGCCAGCGCGACCCACGGGATCCAGGCCGTGGCCTCGACGAACATGATGTGCCGCACCTGCAGCACCATGTAGCCGCCGACCGCCAGCGCCACGCCGCCGAGCGCCTGTGCCGCCGGAGAGCCGCCGCGCGCCCGCACGAGGCAGGCCATGCCGAGGCCGCCCCACAGGGCGTGAACGAGCGCCAGCACGGCATAGGCCCGCAGCACCGGCAGCCCGAGCCATAGCCAATGGGGCGGATAGAACGCCCCCAGCTGCGGATCCCCTAGGAGCGGCTGTCCCGACCAGGCACCGCCGTCCCAGCCCGGCCAGCGCCCCGCGCGCATGGCCCGCGCCGCCGCCGTCCACAGCGGCTCGAAGTACCCGGCGATGTCCTCGAACCGATAGACCCGCCCCACCAGCACGGGGGCGAACTGGAGGAGCGCCACCGCCGCCACCACGAGCATCGGCCAGGCGCGCCGCCACGGACTCGACATGGCGCCGGCTTATATCATGCCCGGCGGCGGGTGCTCTTCCGTCAGGTCGCGGATCTATCCTCGGATCTCAGTAGATCTCAGTCTTCAATCCTCGGCGATGCAGCCGGCGCCCCCGGGGCCAATGGCCTCGCCGTGGTAACTGTCGTGCGGCTGGATGGGGTTGTGCTCGATGCCGTGCGGTGTCTCGCTCGACGGCTCGAACATGGCCTTCACCGCGCCGCACTCGGGGCAGTGCTCGGGCGGGGCCAAGAAGTTGTCAACCAGACCGCAGATGGTGCACTTCCAGGTGCGCGTCATGACGAATAGAGGCTTGCACGTACCGGGCCGGTGACCACATCCTGGGGAGGCGATTCTTTGCCCCGCCTCCTGAGCCCGCATGCGGAAAAACTACATCCTCGACACCAATGTCCTTCTCCACGACCCGCTCGCTCTCTTTCGCTTCGAGGACAATACGGTCATCATCCCGATCTACGTCCTCGAGGAGATCGACTCCTTCAAGAAGGAGCTGTCCGAGCGCGGGCGCAATGCGCGGCAGGTCGCGCGCGAGCTCGATCGGTGCCGCTCAAGCGGGCACCTGGCGGAGGGGGTGACGCTCGAGACCGGCGGCCGCATCCGCGTGGCGCTCGGCTATCGCGAGCTCCCGGCCGCGCTGCGCGCCTCCACCATGACCGACAATCTCATCCTGGCCGTGGCGCTGGAGGTGCGCGACCAGGAGAGCGACATCCCCGCGATCGTCATCACCAAGGACGTCAACCTCCGCATCCGCGCCGACGCGCTCGGCCTGCAGGCCGAGGACTACGAGTCGAGCAAGATCGACATCCAGGAGCTCTACACCGGGCAGGCCGAGGTGGACGTCACGCGGGCGCAGATCGACGCGCTCTACAGCGAGGGGGCGCTCCCGCTCGTCGCGTTCGAACCGCCTGCCGCGCCCGCGGGGGCCGCCGGGCTCGCGGGGTTCGCCGGGACGGATCGGATCGAGGGCCGGCCGCGCGAGCCACGCCCGCGCTATTACGCCAACCAGTTCATTCACCTCCGCGATCGCGAGAACCCGTCCCGCGCCGCGCTCAGCCGCGTCGACGCCGCGCAGGAACGCGTGCAGCTCGTGCGCAAGCTGCGCGAGGGCGTCTTCGGCATCCGGCCGCGCAACAAGGAGCAGCACTACGCGCTCGACCTCCTGCTCGACGACGAGATCAAGCTCGTCACCCTGGTCGGCAAGGCGGGCACGGGCAAGACGCTCATGGCCATCGCCGCCGGCCTGCACAAGGTGGCCGAGGAGGGCATCTATCAAAAGCTCCTCGTGGCCCGGCCCATCTTCCCGCTCGGCCGCGACATCGGCTACCTGCCGGGGGACGTGGAGGAGAAGCTCAACCCCTGGATGCAGCCCATCCACGACGCGGTCGAGCTCCTGCTCGGCTTCAGCAAGGCCGAGAAGAAGCAGGGGCGCACGTCGCAGGAGCTGCTCGACCTCGGCTACGTGCAGATCGAGCCGCTCACCTACATCCGCGGCCGCTCCATCCCGCACCAGTTCATGGTCATCGACGAGGCGCAGAACCTCACGCCCCACGAGGTCAAGACAATCCTCACCCGCGTCGGCGAGCACACCAAGATCGTGCTCACCGGCGACCCCTACCAGATCGACAACCCCTACGTCGACTCGGCTTCGAGCGGCCTGACGACCGTGGTGGAGCGCTTCAAGGGCGAGGCCATCGCGGGGCACGTCACCCTGTTCAAGGGCGAGCGCTCACCCCTGGCCGAGCTGGCCGCCAACATGCTGTGAGCGATCCCCGGTAGAACGACCGCCGAGCGGGAACCTCGGGGCCTCGGCGTACACAAAGGTACAGGCGGCCCCCGCGGGGCACGCTCGCTACATGCGGTCAGCGAAAGTTCGTCACCAGCTGCTTGACCTCGCGCACGATCGCGCCGTCGAGCTGGCCCACGGTCGCCACGGTGAGGTGTTCGGGCGTGAAGATCGCCCGCGCCACGCGGCTCACGTCCTCGGGCGTCACCGCCTCCATGCGCGCGATCTTCTCCTCGAAGCTCGGCGCCGGGTAGTAGAGCTCGACGCCGCCGAACCAGCCGGCCATCGAGTCGGGATCGTCGAAGGACGCCTCGACGTCCCAGCGGTAGCGGCGCTTGGCCTTGGTGAGCTCAGCCGGGCTCGGCGGCGTGGTGCGCAGCTCGTCGAGGAGCGCCAGCGACTCCCGCACGAGCGCCGGCACGTTGGCGTGCGCGCTCGACGCGTCGAGCTCGAAGAGCGAGGCGTCGGAGAAGGAGTCGAGGCTGGCCGACACGTAATAGGCCAGCCCGAGCTCGTCGCACACCCGGTGATGCAGGCGCGTCGACATGCCGTCGTCGAGCACGCGCGAGAGCGCGATGAGCGCGGGGTAGTCGGGCGAGCTCTCGGGCAGGGCCCGGAACAGCATGTCGACGGAGGTCTGCGTGCCGGTGTGCGGCACGTGGAGGAACCGCGCCCCGCCCGGCCGCGCGGGCGGCGTCGCCGAGTGCAGCTCGGCCCCCGGCCGCAGCCCGGTGAAGGCCCGCTCCACCTGCGGCCGCACCTCGTCCCGCCGCACCGCCCCCGACACGCAGAGGAGCATGTTGCGCGCGCCGTAGCAGCGCTCGAAGTGCCGCTGCACGTCGCCGAGCGTGAACCGCTCCACGTTGGCGTAGGGCCCGGTGATGGAGTAGCCGAGCGGGTGGTCGGGGTAGGCCGACTGACGCGCGAGATCGCCCACGTTGATGACGCGGCCCTTCTCGTCGAGGTCCTCGAGCAGCTCCTCGAGCAGGATGCGGCGCTCGATGTCGATGTCGCGGAACGCCGGGGCGGTGAAGATCTCGCCCATCAGCGAGATGCCTTCGGCGAGCGTCTCCGGATGGAGGGACAGCTGATAGAGCGAATAATCGCGGCCGGTCTCCGCGTACAGCGTGCCCCCGAGCGCCTCGATGGCGTAGTTGATGCGGTAGGCGTCGGGGTAGCGGGCCGTGCCCCGGAACAGCATATGTTCCAGGAAATGCGAGAGGCCGTTGTCGCTCGCGTCCTCGTACCGGGAGCCCACGCGGGCGTACATGACGACCGAGGCGCTGTGCAGATGCGGCAGCTCCACGGTCACCAGACGGAGGCCGCTGGCGAGCACGTCTTGGTGTCGTGCGAAACCTGTGATCATGTGTTTGGCTTGGGGCCCCCGAGCTGGGGGGTACAGGAGATTGTAGGTGCAGAGCGGTGGCGAGGGAAGCGCCCGTCCGTCATCGCTCGGCATCGCCCGGCCCCCTGGGCCTGCCCGGCGGCCGGCTAGCAAGGCCACCGGGCTCCCCTGCGGTGCGGGAATCCGTACCGCCGGGGGATGAATCCCGGCGGGCATGTGCTACTTTAGCATCAGGGCTGAACTCGTCTTCTCGCTGGAGGCTCTGTGGATCCGACAAAAAGATGTCCGCTGTGCGGCGAGATCATCCTGGTCGTGGCGCTCCGCTGCCGCTACTGCCAGGGCGATCTGTCCCAGTCGGTCCCGAAGGTGCTTTTGCCCGACGGCACCGCGCCGGCCCAGGACATGGTGCCGGCCGTGACCCCTTCCTACTCTCCGTCCATCCCCGCGCACTCGCCCGCCCCCACGGCCCCGGCGGGACCGGTCTCGCAAGCCGACTTCGAGCAGCGGTTCCTCGAGTTCGTCTACACCACGGACTACATCATCAACGCCCCGACCGTGGCCTACGCCCTCAAGGTCCCCATCGAGGAGGCGACCGAGCAGCTGGAGGATCTGGCCGCCCGCGACGTGCTCATCCGCGAGGTCGATGCCCGCGGCAGCGTGTTCTTCCACCTCCCGGGCCGGCAGCTCATGCGGCAGGCCACGGCCGTCGACCGGCTCACCGGCGCGTCGCCGACCGCGTCCACGCCCTATCAATATCCGCCCACCGGGCTCGTGCCCTACGGCACGACCAGCCTGGACATGCGCGACTCGCTCACCACGCCGAGCGAGGGCACGGCGCTCGCCGCGCTCCTGGTCAACACCCTGTGCCTGCCGGGCCTCGGCTCGATCATCGGCGGGCGCTCGAGCGCCGGCATCGGTCAGCTCCTCCTCTTTCTCATCGGCATCCCGCTCACCCTGCTCGTGGTGGGCGCGCCGATGATCCTGAGCGCCTGGATCTGGGCCCTCATCACCGGCATCGACATCATGAACCAGGCCAAGCAGGCGCAGACCCAGCGTCGCCTGACCGGCGGCTAGCCGGGCCGCGTCCCTCCAGCCGACGACCGGCTCCCTCTCCTCCACTCTCCCTCTCCTCCCCCGTCCCCCAACGAGTTGTGTAACATCGTCCCCTCTTTCACATCGAGGACACGGGAGGCCGCATGTGGCTGCAAGAGTTATGGCGTTATCCGGTCAAGTCCATGGCCGGGGAGCGCCTCGAGCAGGCCGAGCTGACCGACCAGGGCGTCGCCGGCGACCGCGTCGTGCACGTCGAGGATGAGCGCGGGCGCGTGCTCACCGCGCGCTCCAAGTGGCGCCTCCTCGGCCACCACGCCACGCTCGGCCCGGACGGCGAGCCGCTGGTCGACGGCCGCCGCTGGCGCTCCCCCGAGGTGGCCGCCGACGTCGAGCGCGCCGCGGGCGCGGGCGCGCGCCTCGAGCTCTACGACGGCCCCGACGAGAGAGGCCGCTTCGACATCCTCCCGCTCCTCGTCGCCACCGACGGCGCCATCGCCGCCTTCGGCCGGGATCGCCGGCGCCTGCGCCCGAACCTCGTCGTGGGCGGCCTGTCCGGGCTCGAAGAGCGCACCTGGGAGGGCCGGCGGCTGCGCATCGGGCCCGTCCTCATCGGCATCCAGGACCTGCGCGCCCGCTGCGTCATGACCACCTACGACCCGGACACCCTCGAGCAGGACATGGGCGTGCTCGCCGACATCCGTCGCCGCTTCGACGGCTCCCTGGCGCTCAACTGCCGCGTCCTCGCCCCCGGCACGATCGCCGTCGGCGACCCTGTCGAGCTCCTCGACTGACCGAAAAACGACCCGGAAACCCAGCGCGACGACCCGTGGTGAACATTTGACCTCCCGCGACCCGGCGCGCAACATCGAGCGTCGATGACGCAGACGCCGAGCCCCGCCCTCCCCGCCAACGTCCCCGGAGCCCTGAGCCCCGTGTTCCGCTGGATCGTGCTCACGGTGATGAGCCTCATCTGTTTCGCGCAGTACTACATCTACGACTCCATCACCCCGCTCGGGACGCTCATCAAGAGCGAGCTCGGCTTCTCGGGCGCCGAATATGGGCTCCTGTTCTCGTTCTACGCCGTCGCCAACGTGTTCCTCCTCATGGTCCTCGTCGGCGGCATCCTCGTCGATCGGCTGGGCCTCAAGACCTCCGGCATCCTCTACGGCTCCCTGTGCGTCCTCGGCGCCGCGCTCACCGCCCTCGGCGGGTGGCAGGGGCTGCGCGGCCTGCCGGGGTACGAGGCGCTGCGCACCGCCTTCGTCCCCGAGTGGTCGCCCGAGCTCAAGGTCATGCTGCTCGGCCGCATGATCTACGGCGTCGGCGCCGAGTCCATCCTGGTCGTCAACAACAAGGTCCTGGCGCGCTGGTTCAAGGGCCGGGAGCTCGCCTTCGCCTATGGCCTGAACCTCACCATCATGCGCCTCGGCACCTTCCTCGCGCTCACGCTGCAGGCGCGCGTCGCCGGCTGGCTCGGGCTGCGGCCCGCGCTGTGGTTCGCCGTGGGCGTCATGATCGCCGGGTTCCTCTCGTTCTTCGTCTACCTCGCGCTCGAGCGGTCCACGCGCGGGCGGCCGGGCGCCCCGGCCACCGCCACGGGCGGCCTCGGCGCCGACGAGAAGTTCGAGCTGCGCGAGGCCTTCGCCTTCGACGCCTCCTTCTGGTTCATCACCCTCCTCTGCGTGACCTTCTACTCGGCCGTCTTCCCGTTCCAGAGCTACGCCCCCGACATCCTGGTGCAGAAGTTCGGCTACAGCGTGGAGCGGAGCGGCGACCTCACGAGCGCGCTCATCGTCGGCACCATGATCTTCACGCCGATCTTCGGCGCGTTCGTCGATCGCCGCGGCCGGCGCGCGACCCTCATGCTCATCGGCTCGCTCCTCCTCATCCCCTGCCACCTCCTCCTCGGCTACACGCGCTTCTGGCCGGTCGTGCCCATCTTCGCCGTGGGCGTCGCCCTGTCGCTCGTGCCGGCCGCCCTGTGGGCGGCGATCCCGATGATGGTCGAGGAGCGCCGCCTCGGGACCGCGTTCGGCGTGGTGGGCTACGTGCAGAACCTCGGCCTCATGGCCTTCCCGTGGATCGCCGGCAAGATCGCCGACGCCCACACGGTGCGCACCGTGGTGGACGGCAAGGCCACCGAGGTCGTGGACTACACCTCGACGATGGCGATGTTCGCGACGCTCGGCATCGCGGGGTTCGTGTTCGCGCTCCTCCTCAAGCGCGCCGACGCCAAGGCGGGCGGCAAGCTCGAGCGGCCCAAGGGCGCGACCGAGTAGCCCGCGCCGCCGCCGCCCCACCCTGTTGGAAGGCCAACAGGCCCCCGTCCCACCCCAGCAGGTTCTTTCTTTCCTACCCGAACGATCCGGACCGGCGCCCCAGGCCAGGCCAGAGAAGATCGCCTCTTGCCCGGAGAGTCGGCGCACGCGTCAGAGCCAGGCGCAAGGCCGCAACCTGCAGGCCCGTGCCCTCAATGTGTGGCGAAGGCCCCGCAGCGCAGCCCCCGTCGGGACCGCCAACCCAGCGAAACAGCGGACTTTCGCTTGCCGGCACGCTGGTTGCTCATAAGGCAGGTCCATGAGAACACAAGCCCCTCTCTTCTTTTTCCTTTTGGGACTCACCGCTTGCACGGCGTCGCAGCTCGATCCAGGGGCGACGGCCGAGAATGGAGACGCGCTCACGCTAGGCCTGGACGGCAGCACGCTCCTCACGCCACCGAACTTCGCCGGTGGCGTCACTGATTACCGCTCCGTCCCCGAGACCCGTGTGACCCTGCCAGCCGCCGGGTCCTACTTCACCGATCCCGACTTCCACACCCGCATCATCCGCGTCACCAACGCGGCGAGCCTCGGCGCGAGCGACTGCCAGCACTCCTACTCGGTCGTGCCGGCCATGAACCTCGACTCGACGTACGTCCTCGCCAACTGCAACGGCCTGCGCGTGTTCCGCCTCGACAAGACCACCGACCACACCACCTACGTCAACACCGTCACCGCCGGCCAGCCCTACACCATCAACTGGGAGAGCGCGTACTGGTCGAACGTGTCGCCGAACATCCTCTACGTGCTCGGCAACAACTCCGGCCAGCGCCACACGAAGATCTTCCGCGTCGACGTGACGCGCACCGACGCGGGCCGCTTCACCGTGCTCAAGGACCTCACCGGCGTGTGGAGCGGGAGCTGGAACCTCTGGCAGCTGAGCGTGTCCTGGGACGACAACGTCTTCTCCTTCCACGCCCGCGACACCTCCGGCAACTACTACCGGACCGGCGCCTACATCAAGAGCACCAACCACTTCATGTCCTTCCCCGACACCACCTACGACGTCGACGAGAGCTACGTCGAGAAGGGCGGCCGCTACATCAACATCATCGGCAAGGGCGCCAACGCCTACCAGGTCAAGACCTGGAACCTCTCGACCAACGGCGTCATGGCCACCCTCACCAACTCCTCGACCAACAAGACGGGCGGCCACTACGACCTCGGCTCCACCTACTGGGTCAACGGGGACCGCTACCTGACCGGCTCGGTGGTGCGCACGTGGACCGGCATCACCTCGCCGCGCAACGTGTTCCAGTACAAGACCTCGAGCGGCAGCCTCAACTGGGCCATCGCCGACCACATCTCCATGCGCAACGCCGACGAGAGCTTCTTCCTCACCTCGACCTACGGCTCGATCTCGTCCTCCTGGCCGGCGTTCCAGCACGAGATCGTGCTCGTCAAGACCAACGGCGGCGGCTTCTCGCGCGTGGCGCACACCCGCTCGACCGGCGCCGCAGACTCGTACTGGTCGCAGCCGCGCGCGGTCATCGACCACGACGGCCGCTACGTGGTGTTCACGAGCGACAACGGCACCACGCAGACCGACGTGTACATCCTCAAGCTGCCCCAGTAGCCCCAGCCGTCGGGGACGCCTGACCTCGCCTCGACTCGGCGTCCCACCAGGCGAGCGTCCGTTGTAGACCCACCTCGAGCGGGGTCTGCGCCTCCCAGCCGAGCAGGACGCGGATGCGGCTCGTGTCGGCCACCCGCTCCAGGAGCAGGCTCGTATCCCCCCGCTCCGCCCCTTCTCCCCCCATCACCCGCACCTCACCGCCGCGGAGCCGCACGATCAGGCGGACCAGCGCCTCCACCGACGTCCCCACGCCGCTGCCCACGTTCAGCACGAGGTGCCACGAAGACGAGGGCGCCGCCCTGCGGCGGGTCCACCACCGCTCGGACGCGCCGGCGCTCAAGGCCGTCCCGGCCGCGGCCGCGCGCACCGCCGCGTCCACCACGTCGTCGACGTAACAGAAGTCGCGCACCGGCCGGAGGTCGGCGAGCCGGATCTCGCCGTGCGCGAGCTGCCGCAGGAGGACCGCGACGAGCCCGTGTGGCGACTGCCGCGGGCCGTACACCGAGAAGGGCCGCAGCACCGTGACCGCGAGGCCGTGGCACAGGTGATAGGCCTCGAGGAAGTGTTCGGCGGCGAGCTTGGCCGCGGCGTACGGCGAGCCCGGCTGCAGCCGGTGGTTCTCGTCGATCGGGCTGCGCACCGGCCGGCCATACACCTCGGACGAGGACAGGTAGATGACGTGCGGCACGCGAGCGCGCTCGCAGGCCGCGAGGAGCGCCGCCGTGCCGGTCGCGTGGATGCGCGCGAACTCGACCGGCGCCGCGAACGACGACGCCACCGAGCCCGGACCGGCCAGGTGGAACACCACCTCGACTCCCTCGAGCAACGCGCTCAGGCACTCCGGCCGATCGATCTCGCCGCGCCAGGCCCGCAGGCCCCCCGCCTCGCCTCCCCGGTCGACCGGCACGAGCTCCTGCACATCGTCGGGGCCGAAGAGCGCGTGCACCTCCACGCCCTCGGCCACGAGCCGCCGCACGAGCGCCGAGCCGATGAACCCGCCCGCGCCGGTCACCGCCATCGCGCGCCCCGCCAGGCGCCTCACCGCACCGCCCCCCGCAGCGCCATCGGACGTCCTCGGTCCTCCTGGGGCGCCTGCGCGCCCGGGCCGCCGCGCCGTCGATCGAGCGCGGCCCTCATCAGATCCTCGAGGGCCCGGGTCATGACCTCGGGCCGATGCCACTGCCGGTGCCGCCGCCGCGCAGCCGCCCCGAGCCGCTGCGCGAGCCGCGGGTCGCCGAGCAGACGGAGGAGCCCGCCGGTCAGCGCCGCCGCGTCGCCGGGCGGCACGAGGAGGCCCGTCACCCCGTCGCTCAGGAGCTCCGGGACCCCGCCCACGGCCGTGACCACCGCCGGCAGGCCGAGCGCCATGCTCTCGTAGAGCCCGAGCGGCGACGCGTCGGAGAGGGCCGCGTGCGCGTGGACGTCGACCGCGTTCCAGACGTCGCCGATCGGCCCGGCGTAGCCCGTGATCCGCACCCGCCCGGCCACCCCGAGCGTGCGCGCGAAGGTCTGCAGCTCGGCCACGTAGGCGCGGTCCGATCCGGGCTGGCCGCAGAGGAGGAAGTACACGTCGGGCAGGGCGCGCGCCACGCGCGCCGCGGCGTCGAGGAACACGCGGTGCCCCTGGGACGGCACGAGCCGCCCGATCTGCGCCACCACGCGGATCCCCGACGCGGTCGGCAGACCGAGGCCCTCGCGGACGGAGCGGCGATCGAGCTCCGCCGCGGGCGGCTCCATGCCGTGCGGCACCACCGCCGCGTGCGCGAGCGGGCGGCCGAGCCGGCGGCGCAGCTCCTCGATGGCCCAGCGCGAGTCCGAGACCAGCACGTCGAGCCCGTCGAAGATCGCCGGGGCCGTGCTGCGCCACGGCTCGCGGGACCAGAACGGATCGCAGTACTCGGTGCCCATCACCACCGGCACCGCCCCGAGCCGCGCCCCGAGCAGACCCACGGCGATGGCGTAGTGCGTCCGCGCGTCGAGGACGTCGATGCGCTCGCGTCGGAGCAGCCGCCCGAGCGCGCGTGCGAGGCGTGCGGTCTGCAGGCCCTCGCGGGCGAGCGGCAACGGCCGGGGCAGCGGCCGGCCCTCCCAGCGCCGCTCGACGCCGAGCGAGAGGCAGCGCACCCCGAGCTCGCGATAGCCGCCGGCCACGGGCCCGGCGCGCAGCGCCTGCGCGGGATCGGGCGCGGCGATCGAGATCATGAGGTGCTCGAAGCGGTCCTGGTCGAGGCAGCGCGCGAACTCGAGCGACCGGTGCTCGTCCCCGCCCGCGCCGAGCTCGGTGACCAGGGTGGCGATGCGGATCCGGCTCATGCCTCGCCTTTCAGAAGGCCGCTCACACGCAGCGATCCGCTCAGGCCTTCCGGCCTTCGCTCACCGCGGGCTTCGCCCGCATTGGGTCCCAAGGATGCGTGGGACCGGCCGCTGCGCGCCTCGTGCTTGGTGAGTGTCGGCAGGGCCGACGGAGCCGGAGGAGCCGCCGGATCCCCCAGGGCCGCCAGGGCCGCCAGGGCCGCCAGGGCCGCCAGGGAGCGGACCACCACCCGGCTCAGGCCCGGCAGCTCGCCCAGGCCCTCGCGCGAGTGCCAGGCGATCCGTTGCCCCTGGCGCGCGATCGCCGGGCCGTCGAGCTGGCCGACGAAGACGTGGTGACGGAAGATGCGGCCGGCCGCGGGATCCACGTCGTCGAAGACGCACAGCGGGCGCAGGGCCGCGGCCGCCGGAGGCACGCCGAACTCCTCGTCGAGCTCGCGGCAGATGGCTTCGAGGGGCGTCTCGCCGGGCTCGACGCGTCCCCCGGGCGCGTCCCATTGATCGGGGTAGGCGCGCGCGTGGATCGGCCGGCGCTCGAGGAGCAGCTCGCCGTCGTGCAGGAGCACGCACGCGGCCATCTCGACCGCGGGCTGCGGCGCCCAGCACTCGAAGGCCTCGGCGTGGGCGGCCACCAGCGCCTCGGCGGCCCGCACCGCCGCCACGTCGTTGACGTCGATCCACGGCGCGGCGTGGGCGAAGCTACGGACCGGGACGCCCTCGACCAGGAGGGCCTGGATGAGCTCGGCCGTGTCGCAGGGTTGCCCCGGCACGAGCGGGCCCAGCGCCTCCGACGATAGGGCATAGACCGCGCTCGCGACCTGGACGGGGTACCGCGGCCGCTCGTGGTACTGGAGCACGTGTCGCCCCTCGGTGATGACCTCGGCCCAGGGCAGGCACCAGGAGTGGACGTGCGTGGCCAGGGTGAGGGCGGCGTCGCTCGCGGCGTGGTCCGCGAGCAGCGCGGTGAGGTCCAGCGTGGTCAGGTTGTCGGCGTGGACCACCAGGATGGTGGGGGCGGGGCGGTCGAGGACGCCGAGGCAGCCGATGGTGCCAAGCGGCGTCTCCTCCTCGAACACCTCGAGCCTCGCCCCGGCGACGGCGGCGAGGGCGGCGCAGCGGGAGCGGGCGAACGCGGCCACCTCGGGCTGCGTCTGGGGCGTGGCCACGACGATGTCCTTGAGGCCGGCGCGGAGCAGGGCGTACACGTTGCGCTCGAGGAGCGGGACGCCCCGCACGGGGACGAGCGGCTTGGCGAGCGGGGCATGGCGGTCGGGAAGGGCAGGGCTCTGGGCCTGGGACGAGCGCATCCGCTCGCCTGCCCCACCCGCCATCACCACCGCCAGGACCTTCGGCGAACTCATCGCGCGACCAGCTCGACCATGCGATACCTTTCCGGTACGCGTCCCCCTTGGACATCCCCCCTCCGGCCTCTCCCCTGACCGAGGCAGCGGATGGAGTCGAACCTTGGGCGTGGTTATCGGTCGCGATGACGGCTTGTCAAGGCCGGGGCGTCACTGCGGGGGCGTCACGCGAGGGTCTGTGGGGTCCCCCCGCTGGCTCAAACAGTCCTCGGACCGGCCTTCTTCTTGTTGGAAGAACTGGAGGAAGGCCGGTCCTGCGGAACTCGCCTGCGGGGGGACCCCACAGACCCTCGCTTTGGGCGGCTACGTACAGGTCCCCGTAATACTGTGCCTATCTGAAACATGTGAGCGTGAGCTTGAGCGTGGACGATCCTCTACGACCGGCACTCGCCCGGAACCAGGCAGAATGACCCCCCCTAGCCACAAAAC
>DATAGU010000068.1:0-31585 GCA_036263495.1 Polyangia bacterium
TGACCACGTAGTAGTTGCCCGCGCCGCCGTTGCAGCAGCCGGCGCCGGCTGAGCAGGAGCCGCAGCTGTTGGCGCAGCCGGTGTAGGCCGTGTAGTGGTAGCTGCCCGACAGCATGCCGCGGTGATTCCACACGCTGCAGGTGCCGTTGGCGATGTCGAGCGCGGTGTGCGAGCTGCCGCTGCAGGAGTAGTAGGTGGTCGAGTTCACCTTGGCGGTGCCGCCGTCCCAGATCGGGCCGTAGGCGGTGGCGGCGCCAGCGACACCGGCGGCGCTGACGAGGCCGGCAACTGCGAGCGTGGCGATAAGGCGGATCCTCAGGTTCTTGCTCATGTGAGATCTCCTACGGTTGGGGGCCTATGAATTAGTACGTCCTCAAAAGAGGTCCGTTACTGGGGGCTACTTGAGCAGGCGCTGCTTCTCCCTCTCGACGAGGCTCCACTCCTGGAGGCCCTTCTTGAGGGCCGTGATCCAGGCGTCGATCTCCTTGGACATCGACGGATCGACGCTGCGCAGCGACTCCAGCGTCGAGATCGAACCGCCCATGCCGAGCCGCGCGATGGACTCGAGGGCGGCCTTGCGCACCTGCGGGTCGTTGTCGGTGCGATAGAGGTCGGTGATGGAGTTCCGCACCGTCGACGACTCGGAGCCGGGCACGCCGCCGAGGGCCTTGACCGTGGCGCCCCGCAGGGTCGGGTCCTCGTTATGGAGGTTCTGCGAGAGCTGCTGCACGGTCTGGTGCCCCACCTTCTCCATCGAGACCTCGCTGAGGAGCTTGGCCGCGAGCTTGGGGTCGTTCGAGCCGAGGGCCGCGTTCACGGCGGTCTCGGAGACGGCCTTGTCGTGGCCGAAGTAGACCTTGCTGTTCTCCTCGATGAGGTTGCCCACGACCGCCTCGCGGACCTCGGGCGAGGGGTCGCGCATGAGCTGCTCGTACGAGAGGCCCCCGACCTTGCCGAGCGTCTCCACCGAGCCGATGCCGCGCAGGCCGCGGATCGCGGCGGCCTTCGAGGCGGGATCCGACTCGCGGTTGATGCGCGCGAGCACGGGAGAGATCTCCTGCGGGTTGGAGTTGCGGCTCGAACGGGCCGCGAGCGCGCCGCCGAGTGCCTCGACCATCTCTGGATCGCGCTCCTGCTCGAAGGCCGAGCGCAGCTGCTCGAAGGGCATGCCCGGCGCCGCCTCCCGGAGGAAGTTCTTGAGGTACTTCTTGAACGCGGGCGTGCCCTTCTTGAGGCCGAGCCGCACGTCGTTGAGCATGGAATCGACCGAGCACTCGACCTGATGGATGGGGGCATGGCCCTCCCCCGCGGCCAAGGCCGGAGTGGCTCCAAAGAGGCCGAGAGCCAGGAAGAGATGGTGCGTCTTCATCACGGTCCTCATTCCTCTTCTCCGATGCACTGGATGTTCTCGGGCTTCTCGGCCCACACCCGGGCGAAGTCGGTGACGCCGCGGTCGTAGATGGCCTTGAACTCCTCGTACTCTTTCAGGAAGCGCGGATCGGCCGCGGCGAACTGCTGCACGAGGGGCAGGGCCTGGGGACCGGCGGCGCGTAGGGCGAACCGGAAGATGGCCCAGCGCAGGCAGAGATCCTTCTCGGCATTGAAGGAGGCGCGGAAGGTGTCGAGCGCCTTGTCCGGGTCATCCGTGAGGCCGAGGCGGTGCGCGGCCATCTCGCGGACGTGGGGGTCGGGGTCGGTGCGCAGGATGTTGCCGAGCGAGTCGATGGACTTGCCATCCACGAGGGGCTCGGCGTAGGAGGGCATCTCGAGGGCCAGGGCGCGTACGCCGGCATCACCCGAGCGCTTGCCGATGTCGAGGAGATCCTTCCAGTAGTCCTGATAGTTGCCGGTGCGCTCGAAGTCTTCTTTGGCCACCCGGCCGAGGGTGCGCGTGGCCACCCAGGCCACCTCCTCGAGCTTGTCGTCGAGCGCGAGCGCCTTGACGCGCTGCTGGGTCTCGGGGGCGAAGTGCTTCTGGGTCTCGAGGGTGTCGAGGGCGGCGAGGCGGTTCTCGAGGGACGACTTGGAGTTCTCGCCCATCGCGAGGAGACGGTCGGACACCTTGGGGTTCTGGACCGCGCCGGTGGTCTTGAGCGACTCCATGTAGATGGCGAGCTCGGGCCCGGTGACCTTCTCGGCCCAGTTGAGCACCTCCATGGCGTTGTGGACGTTGTCGCCGACCAGCTCGGCCAGACGCTCCTTGAGGAAGTCGATGAGGACGTTGTCGCCGCTCAAGGCCGCGGCGGCGATGGCGGCGTGCATGCTGGCCAGGGTCGCCGACTGATCGAACTCGAGGAGACCAGCCCAGCAGCTGGGCAAGGGCATACGCTCCTGGACCCCCTGGTTGCCCGACAGGATCGGGCCCTGATTGGGATTGTTCGGATCCTTGGATTCTGTCTGGGCAGTCTCCGCGGCGACGTTTTCGTTGGTGGGCCTTGCCGTCTTCTTGCGCGGGCGCGTGAAGAGCCACAGCCCACCGACGATGAATACTGCGACGAGGAGAATAAAGGCCTTGGGAAAGCTGCTGTTCGCCCGGTTTTCCATTAGGGGAGATGCCTTCCCGGAGCAATAGAGCGTATTTGCTCCTTCAATAGAGGACCTTCACTGCGAAACATTTGCATGTTGCCCGGACGTCGCCTGAACGATCAAGCAGTAATTGGCGTGCGAATGATTACAGATGGCCAGTGTTTCCAGTGATTTGGGAATTGAACGGTGGAAGTGAAGAGCAGATGCGGGGTCGAGGGAAAATTACACCAGCTATTCTGCGACGGCGCGCCGCGGCGACAGGGGCGCCTTGTATCAAGTGTCAGATGGCCATCGTTTCTTTCTTCTCGCCCTCCTGAATCATGTCTTTGCGGACCTCTTCGGCCATGTCGTCCCGCTTTTGCGGCGCGGGCGATTGTTCCTCGATGCGCTGCTGCTCGCCGGCCATGGAGCGGCGATAGCCGTCGGCATATTGGCGAAGCGTGGCGGCGAATTCCGTCGGATTGAAGGCATGGCTCGGGAAGCCGAGGCTGTAGAGCGCAGGGATGAACTGGTTCGAGCCATTGGCCGCGAGCTTGAGGAGGTCTGGCCACTGCGCGCCGAGCACGGCGGAGGCGGCATCCCGTAGGAACCAGCAGGCGTCGCGCACGCCGCGGCGAAAGGCGTTGTTGACGAACGTGCCGAGGTCGAAACAGCTGTGCTCGGCAAAGGCGGCGGCGTTGTGGACCTCGGTCACCAGGGCCGCGGCAAAGGGTCGCTCGCTGCCGCCCCCCAGGCGGAGCAGCTCCCGCTCGAAGGTATCGCCGAGGAAGTCGAAGAAGCCGCGCTGATTGAAGATGGCCTTGGACTCCTCGCTCTGGGCATGAAGGTCGGCCTCGAAGAGATCGAGCGCGGTCTCGATCTGCTCGTGGAACTCGGCCAGGCGATCCCGGATGAAGTACCGGATCGTGTCCTGGGCCTGGGGGTCTTCAGGCTCCTGGAGCTGCTCGTGGAGGGTTTCCTGGTTGGCAGCTTGCGAATCGTCCCCCGTGCTGCCGGGCTTCTTCTTGGCCCCTGTGACGTCTTGTTCTTTCATGGCGACCTCCTGGCTCCATCTTGGCAGGGGGAAAGGAGGGAATCCAGCCAGTCCGGCCCCTCACCCCTGCCCCCCGGGCCCTCCGGGGCGGTGGACGGAGAGGTGGGCTGGGGGTAGATTGTGAGGAGAGGTTTTCATGGCCGACACCGCAAACACCGATCGCCCGCTGAGCGATGCCGAACGGGAGGAGGAGGAGCGCCGCCGCCGCGAGGGCCGGCCGCCGCTCGATGAGGAGATCGTTCGCAAGTACGATCGCGAACGGCTCGCCCGGCTGGTCCAGTCGGGTGCGGGGCGCGGCGAGTTCCTCGACCTCCAGACCCGCAGCGAGATGGAGCGCCGGCTGCCGGGCAACGACTTCTCGCAGGTGCGGATCTTCCGCGGCAGCCTGGCCGAAGAGGTGACCGCGCGCTACAGCGCGGACGCCATCACCATCGCCAACACAGGCATGGTCCTGGTGCGGGAGGGACCCCGGTCGGCGCCGGGCACCACCTCGGGCAAGGCGCTCCTCGCGCACGAGCTCACGCACGTGGCGCAGGCGCAACGCGGCATGCAGTTCGCCCGCGAGGGCGGCGCTGAGGGGGAGCACGAGGCCGAGGCGCGGTCGGTGGAGGCGGAGACGGCGCGTGCCGGCGACACGGCGGCCCAGGGCGCGAACCGCGTCGAGGGCGAGCGGCGCCGGGAGATGCGCAACCGCCAGATCGTGGAGCGGGTGCTCGAGCTGCTGCGCGAGCGGCAGCGCGAGCAACGCGAGCGGCAAGGGGGCTGACCGAGGCCGTGAGCGAGATCGTCGAGAGCTGCGAGCACCTGCGCATCCTGCAGCGCGACGGCGCGCTCCAGGGGAAGACCTATCGGGGCTTCGTCATCTCGGAGGTGGACCTCAGCCGCGCCTACCTCGCCGGGGCGGTCTTCGAGAAGGTGGAGTTCAAGGGCGTGGAGCTCGGCGCGGCGGACCTGTCGCGCGCGGTGTTTCGCCAGAGCGACCTGCGGGGGGTGATGCTGCGCGAGGCGCTGCTCCATCGCACCTCCCTGTCCGATTGCCTGCTCACCGAGGCCGATCTCGGCGGGGCGCACCTCGAGGACGCGGAGGTGGCGCGGGTGGAGTTCCAGAAGGCGAGTTTCGTCGGGGCCAAGCTCGTCTCGACCAGCTTCCACGACGTCAACCTCCTGCGCGCGCGCTTTGACGGCGCCGTGCTCATCAAGTGCCGGTTCGACTTCCCGGCCCAGGGGACCGCCTCGCTGGGGCGGGCGAGCTTCGCTGGCGCCACGCTCGTCGAGTGCGACCTCGGGGGCGCGCACCTCATGGACGCGGACTTCTCGGGGGCGCTGCTCCTCAAGTGCGACCTGCGCAAGGCGGAGCTGGCGCGGGCCCGGTCGACCTGGACACGTCTTGTGGCGTGCGAGACCACCGGGGCGGATCTGCCCGAAGGATTTCCCATCGGCTAGGCGGGCGGGTAGACTTCGCACATGCCTCCCGTGGATCTGCGTGACCTCATTGGCGATATCCGTACGGCGCTCGAGCGCCACCCGCGGGAGGCGCTGATCGAGATCCTGACCTACGTGTTCAAGGAATACGTGGTCGAAGGGCCGGCCCCGCTCGCGGCGACACCCCCGGCGCTGGCGGAGGATCTCACCGGGATGAGCTTCGCCCAGGTCATCGAGGCGCTGCAGCTGCGGCTCGACCTGCCGGAGCTGGCGCTGTTCCAGGTCCAGGGCGACCGGGTGTCCCTGCAGCTCGGCGGCCGACAGATTCCCATCGAGGCGCAGGCCGCGCGCCCCGAGCCCTTGCCGCCCGCGCCTCCATCTACTCCCGCATCAAGTCCCCCGCCGGCCGCTGCGCCGGTCTCCTCCGCTTCGGCCAGTCCGGCGGCGGCCCCGCCGGCAGACGCAGGGCAGGCACCGGGGACCTTGCGTGCACCCCTCCCCGCGGCCGCGCCACGCCCTGCCGCGGTCCCCATGACGCCGGGCGGCGCGACCGGGGCCCGAGCCCCTGCGAGCCCGGGCGGGACGCCGGCAGCGCCTGCCCCGGCAACAACATCGCCGGCGGCGTCGGATGCGCCGGCGCGCCCCGCGGCCCGGCCTGCGTCCGCCGCCGAAGAAGCGGGCGAGGGCTCCGGGCGCTTCAACCTCCTGGAGATCGATTGAGCGCGGTCGCCCGCCGCTACTACGTGCGCGCGCTCGAGCAGCTCCAGCGGGGCGAGCTCGATGCCGCGCGTGCAGATTTTGGCAACGCCCTCGAGCTTGCGCCCGGTTTTGCCGAGGCCCGCGTGGCCTATGCCACCTCCCTGGCGCGCTCTGGCGATGCGCCGCGCGCGGCGCAGCTCCTTCGCACCGGGCTCGCGCAAGAGACCCGGCCGCGTTCGCGTCTCCTTCTCGTGTCGGCCCTGGGCGAGATCCTCATCGCCAGCAGCGATTACCGGGGGGCCGAGGACGCGTATCGCCAGGCCACCGAGCTCGGGAGCCGCCTGGGCCTCAGTACCACCTGGCAGCTGCACGACCGCCTGGCCCGACTCCGGGCCAAGACCGGGCGATTCGCCGAGGCGCTCGACGAGCTCCTCGCCGCCGCCCGCGCGCGCCGCTAGAGGGGACTCCCGCTCAGGTCGCGGTGACCTCGAAGAGGCGCAGCACGACGACCGTGACGTTATCGACGCCGCCGTTGTTGAGCGCGGCGCGGATCAGGGTGTCGGCGCACTCGTCCACCGCGCCGACGGCGCCATCGGCCATCACCTCCTTGAGGATCCAGTCGTCGACCATGTCGGTCAGACCATCGCAGCAGAGGAGGTACATGTCGCCGTGCTCGATGCGCTGCCGCTGGTAGTCGATCTCGACCTCCTCGCGGAGACCGAGCGCGCGCACGATCACGTTCGAACCCGCCGGGCCGAACTTGGCCGCGAGCCCCGGGTTGTCGGCATAGAGATTGACCAGCGAATGATCCCGCGTGAGCTGCTGGAAGTCCCCCTGGCGCCAGCGGTAGATGCGGCTGTCACCGACGTGGCACAGATGGAGGACGTGGTTCTCCATGCGGATGGCCACGACCGTGGTGCCCATGTTGAAGAGCTCACGGTCGGACCGGCCGCGGAGATACACCGCGCGGTTGGCCGCGGCGATGGCCGCGGCCAGGGGATCGGGACGCTCGCCGGCGGGGATGCCGCTCCGCACGGCATCGGCGATGGTGGCCACGGCCAGCTGCGACGCCACCTGACCCCCCCGGTGGCCGCCCATGCCGTCGCAGACCACCCACAGCCGGAGGTCGTTGTCGATGAGCAGGGCGTCCTCGTTCCGATCGCGCACCAGCCCGGTGTGGGTCCGCCCGGCACTCTCGACGCGAAACGGCATGGGAGGCGGAGGATATGACGGGCTCTGAGAGGGTGTCAACGTTTGCAGGGGGCGCAAACCATCTTGCCGGACCGCGGTCGAAGGATGACACTGCACCCGCCCCGACGCGGGACCCACCGATCCCCCCATCCCTCCTACGGTAAGGAGGGCAGGAGCACAGGAGACGCCGTGCAGGACGATTTTCGCGCCGAGCAACGCCACTACTGGGAGAAGGCCGATGCGGCGCACTATGAGTGGCAGACCGCCGCGCCCTACATCGCCCGCACCGAGGCCGCGCTGCTCGGCGGCATCCAGCTCGCCGCCGGTGAGCGCCTGCTCGAGATCGGCTGCGGCGAGGGCGGCAACCTCCACCACCTGGCCGTACGCTGTCCGGAGGCCAGGCTGTACGGCACCGACTTCTCACCCGCCAAGGCGGCGTTCGCCCGTCGCGCCACCGGCGCGCTCACCCTGTGCGCCGACGCCTCCGCCCTCCCCCTCGGGGATGCCGCCTTCGATGCAGTGCTCATCCGGGACCTCCTGCACCACGTGCTGCCGGCGCTGCGCGGGCGCGTGCTCGCTGAGGCCCGCCGCGTGCTCCGGCCCGGGGGACGGCTCTTCCTCATCGAGCCCAACGGCCGGAGCCCGCTCGTCTTCTTGCAGGCCTGTGCCGTGCGGGCCGAGCGCGGCGTGCTCGGCTCGACGCGGGCGCGCCTCACCGCGGAGCTCGAGGCCGCGGGACTCGTGGACGTGGCGATCGCGGCGCGGCAGCCGCTCCCGCTCTCGCGCGTGCTCCTCCATCCTCGGATGGGAGCCCCTCGGCTCGGCGGGATGGCACCGGTGGCGTGGGCGCTCGGGCGCCTGGAAGAGGCCGCGGATCTCTTGCCCACGGCTCTATGGACGTATCTCGTGTGCCAAGGAAGGCGGCCCCATGCCTGAGCGCTCCGAAACATCGTCGTCCCTTCCGGCGAAGGAACCCTCCATGCTGGCGGGCAAACGCATCCTCGTCACGGGAGGTGCCGGTTTCCTCGGCTCCTTCGTGGTCGAGGCGCTCCGCCGCCGCGGCGCAGGAGAGATCGTGGTTCCCCGGTCCGCCACCTGCGACCTCGTCGATCGGGAGGCCGTGCGCGCGCTCCTCCAGGACCGCGGCCCCTTCGACCTCATCATCCACCTCGCCGCGCGGGTGGGCGGCATCGGCGCCAACCAGCGCAACCCCGGGAAGTTCTTCTTCGACAACCTGATGATGGGTGTCCAGCTGGTGGAAGAGGCGCGCCTCGCGGGCGTGGCCAAGCTGGTCCTGACCGGCACCATCTGCGCCTATCCCAAGTTCGCGCCCATCCCCTTCCGGGAGGACGATCTGTGGGACGGCTATCCCGAGGAGACCAACGCGCCCTACGGCCTCGCCAAGAAGATGCTGCTCGTGCAGGCGCAGGCCTACCGCCAGCAGTACGGCACCAACGCCATCGTCCTCTTCCCGGTCAACCTCTACGGTCCGCGCGACAACTTCGACCTCGAGACCTCGCACGTCATTCCCGCGCTCATCCGGAAGATCGATGCGGCCGAGCGCGAGAGGCGGGACGAGGTGGTCCTGTGGGGCGACGGCACGCCCACCCGCGAGTTCCTGTACGCCGAGGACGCGGCCGAGGGCATCCTGGCCGCGGCCGAACGCTACAATGACGCCGACCCGGTGAACCTCGGCAGCGGCCAGGAGATCTCGATCCGCGACCTGGCCGCGCTCCTCGGGCGGCTCATGGGCTATCGGGGCCGCTTCGTCTTCGACACGTCCCGTCCGAACGGCCAGCCGCGGCGGGCCCTCGACGTGAGCCGGGCGCGCGAGCGCTTTGGGTTCGTGGCGCGCATGCCCCTCGAAGAAGGGCTGAGACGTACCATCGAGTGGTGGCGCGCCGAGCAGCGCCGGACCTCCTGAGCTGAGAGTCCGCCTGAGCCTACTGCGTCCGCTCGAGACAACGCCGCAGCTCTTCGGCCAGGAAGCGCACGCGCGGCTCCGAGATCATCGCCGCGTGATAGCCCGGCACCTCGTGGATCTCGATACCCCCCTCGGCATACCCGCCCCAGCCGAGCCAGGGATCGGGTGCGATGCCCGGCGGCTGGCGGCGGGCGCGGAACAGCGTGATCTTCCCCGGGCCCGGGAGGGGGCGGAAGCGATACTCCGTGAGGGCCCGCACCATCACCTCCTGCGCGCCTTCGAGCTCCGCGGCCTGCGCGGCCGGCAGCCCCGCCGTGGAGGGCGCTCGCACGATGGCGTGCCGGGAGGTCCTGCGCTTCGCGATCCCATCCCGCAGCAGCTCCACTCGCTCGGCGGCCTCGTCGCGTGCCTTGCGCAGCTTGTCTTGTAGATAGGGCAACCGGTCGGATGCTGGGAGCAGGATCAGGCTGCCGGCGTGATGCTCGAGGCGAAGCAGGACCTCCTTGAGCATCCGCCTGGCCCAGGTCGAGTGCAGCAGCGGCTTCAAGTAATCGGGGCCGTACGTGTCGAACATGGCCAGGAGCGCCACGCGCTCGCCCTGCGCCTGGAGCTGCTGCGCCATCTCGAAGGCGATGCGCCCGCCATACGAGGCGCCGCCCAGGTGATACGGCCCCTGCGGCTGGAGGCTCCGCACCTCGGCGAGGTAATGCGCCGCCATCTCCTCGAGGGATGGGTGCGGCACCCTCTTGCCCCCGAGGGTGCGAGGCTGCAGCCCGTAGAAGGGCTGATCCGGCCCGAGGTGACGCGCCAGCGGGTAGTAATAGAGCACGTGGCCGCCGCCGCCGTGGACGCAGAAGAAGGCCGGCTTCGAGCCGCCCGGCTGGATGGGCACGAGCGAGGTCCACGGCGGGGTCCAGCCTTGCTCGTGCAGGACCCCAGCCAGGCGCTCGATGGTCGGCGCCTGGAACACCGTGGCGAGCGGCAGCTTCCGGTCGAAGGCCTGCTCGATGCGGGCGAACAGCTCGATGGCGAGGAGCGAGTGCCCGCCGAGATCGAAGAAGTTGTCGCGCACGCCGATGGGGCGCCGTTCGAGCACCTCCTCCCAGAGGAGCCGCAGCTTCTGCTCCACCACCTCGCGCGGTGCCAGGTACGGGGTCTTGAGCTCTGGCCGCGGCACGGCCCCAGAGCCGCCCGAGGCCGCGATCACGTCGGGTGCGGGTAGCGCCTGGCGGTCGATCTTGCCGCTGGGGGACAGCGGCAGCGCCTCGATCCACACCAGCACCGAGGGCACCATGTACTCAGGCAACCGCTCGCGGAGATGATGCCGTAGCTCCTCCTCTGGAGGCCGCGTCGCGGCCGGCGCGCGCGGCACCAGATACGCCACCAGATGGCGCTCGCCCCCGCCACCTTCTTTGAAGGGCCTGGCCACCACCACGCACTCGGCCACCGCCGGATGGGACGCCAGCGCCGCCTCGACGTCGCCGGCCTCGATCCGGAAACCGCGCACCTTCACCTGATGATCCGCCCGGCCGACGAACTCGATGAGGCCCCCCGGGTGCGCGCGGGCGAGGTCGCCGGTCCGATAAAGGTGCGCCCCAGGCCCAGGGCCCCCGGGCCCCAAGGAGCCCGCGAAGGGGTGCGGCACGAACTTGGCCGCCGTCAGCTCCGGTCGGTCGAGGTAACCGCGTGCGAGCCCCACCCCACCGATGCACAGCTCCCCGAGCACCCCCGGGGGCACCGGCTCGAAGTGGCGATCGAGCACATAGAGCCCCACGTCGGGCAAGGGCCGGCCGATGGGCACGGCCGCCTCACGCCCGGGCAGGCGCCCCTGATCGTCGACCCGGTAGATCGAGGCCCACACCGTGGCCTCGGTCGGCCCATAGAAATTCCACAAGGGCACGCCCCAGCCCCGCGCCGCCTCGGCCAGCTCGCGCGGCAGCGCCTCACCGCCGACGAACAGGAGACGAACGACGTCGTCGGCCTGCCCGGCGCGGCGGGCCTCCTCGCGCGCCCCGAGCAGCTGGCGCAGCGCCACGGGCGTGAGATCGAGCACCGTCACCCGTTCGCGACCGAGCAGGCGATACAGCTCCGCCGGCGCCCGCGTGAGCCGCTCGGGCACCACGACCAGCGTGCCGCCCGCGGTGAGTGGACTCCAGATCTCCCACACGGAGAAATCGAAGGCGAACGAGTGGAACACCGTCCACACATCGTCGTCGCGCACGCCCACGAGCGGGGGCGTGGTCGTGACGAGGTGCACCACGCTCCGGTGCTCGATCTGGATGCCCTTGGGCCGGCCGGTCGATCCCGAGGTGAAGATGACGTAGGCGAGGTCGGACGGTGCGCTCCCGGGCGCGGGCGGGGTGGTCGGCTGCGCGGCGATGGCCTCGGCCTCACGATCGAGCCAGACCACGTCGTACCCCCCTTCAGGGACGACACCGGCCCCCCCGGTCATCGGCCCCTGTCCCATCGGCAAGCGATCCTGGAGATGCGTCACCGTGAGGAGGATCGGCGGCCTGGCGTCCTCCAGCACGAGCGCCAGGCGGTCGCGGGGGTAGCTGGGATCGAGCGGCACATAAGCCCCGCCTGCCCGTAGCACGCCGAGGAGCGCCACGATGAGGTCCGCCGAACGCTCGAGGCACACCGCCACGCGCACCTCAGGGCCCACGCCGCGTGCCCGGAGATGATGCGCGAGCTGGCTCGTGCGGCGATCGAGCTCCGCATAGCTCATGCGCACGTCCTCGAACACCAGGGCCGTGCGCTCGGGATATCGCGCCGCCGCGGCAGAAAATAGATCGTGCAGGCACTGATCCTGTGGAAAGGGCGCCGTGCGGTCGTTCCACACCACCAGCTGCTCGTGCCGTTCCTCGGGCAAAAGAAGCGGCAGCTCGCTCAATCGTCGCTCGGGGTGTGCCACCGCCTCCGCGAGCAGCACCTCGTAATGGCCGAGCAGCCGGCGCAGGGTCTCCGGCCGCCACAGATCGGTCCGAAACTCCGCCGTCAGGCGTAGCCCCTCGGCCTGCTCCTCGAGCTCGAGGGTGAGGTCGAACTTGGCCGAGCCGTTATCGAACTCGAGCTGCTCGAGCAGAATTTCTTTTGAAGCGCCGCTCACACGCATGGATCCGCCCGGGCCTCCCGGCCTTCGCTCACCGCGGGTTTCGCTCGCATCTTGTCCTGTGGATGCGTGTGAGCGGCGGGATAACGCCACCGCGCCGCGCGGCACATCGAGCGACTGGAACAGCACCTGGAAGAGCGGTGAGCGGCTGAGGTCCCGCTCCGGGGCCAGCTCCTCGACCAGCTTCTCGAAGGGCACGTCCTGGGCGGCATAGGCGCCGGTCGCGCTCTCCTGAACCCGGCCGAGGAGCTCGCGGAACGAGGGATCACCCGACAGATCGGTGCGCAGGCAGAGCGTGTTGGCAAAGAAACCGATGAGCGGCTCGAGCTCGACGCGGCTGCGGCTCGCCACCGGCGAGCCCACGACGATGTCTGCCTGGCCGCTGTAGCGGTGGAGCAACGTCTGGAACGCGCCGAGCTCCACCATGAACGGCGTCACCCCCGCCCGCCGCGCCAGCGCCTTGATGCCCTCGACCAGCGCCCGGGGCGCCAGGCGGGAGACCCGGGCCCCCTCGTAGCGCTGCAGCGGCGGTCGAGGGAGATCCGTCGGCAGCTCGAGCACCGGGGGCCGGCCGTCCTTCCCCCCGAGGCGCTCGCGCCAGTAGGTGAGCTCCCGCTGGAGCCGTTCGCCTTGCACCCATTCGCGCTGCCAGACCGCGAAATCGCCGTATTGCACCGGCAACTCCGGGAGACGGGCCGGCACGCCCCGGAGCGCCGCTTCGTAGAGCGCCCCCAGCTCGGCGATCAGAACGCCCACCGACCAACCGTCGATCACGAGGTGATGCAGGGTGAGCAGGAGGTGGTGTTCCTCGTCACCCAGGCGGAGCAGTCGGGCGCGGAGGAGCGGGGCCTGGTCGGGGTCCTCCGCCTCATCCGGGTCACCGCCGATCGGGCCGCTCAAGGCAAAGGGCCGGCGCGCTTCTTCCCAGGCCAGCCGCCTCGCCTCCGCCTCCCGCTCCGCCGCCGGCAGGTCGCGCAGATCCTGCAGCGGCAGGGGGAGCGGCGCCTCGGCCGCTCCAGGCGGCAACACCAGCTGCACAGGGCGTCCCTCTTCGCTCACGAATCGGGTCCGCAGCGCTTCGTGACGGGCGACGAGGCCCGCGAGCGCCGTGCCGAGCGCCGGCCGCACGAGAGGGCCGCGGAGGCGGAAATAGAAGAGCTGGATGTAAGCGCAGTTGCCGGGCTCCCACTGCTCGAGGAACCACAGCCGCTGCTGCGTGAGCGACAGCGGGAACCGGTGGCTCTCGGGGGCCGCCCTCCGGGGCTGGCGCGGGATGGCATCGTTCTCCGCCTGGAGCGGGCGGCTCTGGCGGGTCACCTGCGCGAGCCCTGCCACCGTCGGCGTCGCGAACAGGTCCTTGAGCGCGAGCTCGAGCCCGAGCGCCCGGCGCAGCCGCGCGATCACCTGGGCGGCGAGGAGCGAATGGCCCCCGAGCTCGAAGAAATTGTCGTCGCGGCCCACATGCGCCACCCCCAGCGTCTCCTGCCAGACGGCGGCGATGCGGCGTTCCATCTCGTTCTCGGGCGCCGTGCGGAGCTGCCCCCCGGCCGCCTCCCGATCCACCCCGCCGCGTCGGTGTTCCTCGAGCAGCGCGGCGACATCGACGGCGCCCTTTCCATCCATGGTCCGCGGCAGCTGTGCGACACCCACCAGCGTGCATGTGCTGGGTCGCCCAAAGCGGTCCTCCACCGAGAGCGGGTTCGGGTCGGCCCCCTGCGGTTGCACCCAGGCCGAGCGCACCGCCGCGTCGGAGCGGCCCGGCCGAGGGACGTAGTATGCGACCAGCTCCTGCGCCGGCGCGGCCGGCGCCGGGTGAGCATGGCGGCGCTGTAGATCGATCCGCCTCTTGAGCGCGCGATACTCGCCCGCCTCGAAGCGTCGCCGTAACTCCGCGCGCTGGATCTTGCCGATCCCCGTCTTGGGGATCTCCTCCCGCCGCACCGGCAAGAGATGATCCGGATTGATCCCGATCCCACGCACCACCCGCCCCCGGACGGCGCGGAGGAGCGGCAGGAGCGCCTCCCCCTCCGGCTCGTCGGCACAGAAGAAGATCGCCAGCTCGTCCGTGTCCCGCCCCGGCGAACGCACCGCGCAGGCCGCGGTGAACGACACCGCCACGCCCGCCACCTCCTCGACCACCGACTCGATCTCGTGGCTGTAGTAGTTGACCCCGTTGATGATGATGACGTCCTTCTCGCGCCCGGTGATGGTCAGCCGCCCCGCGCGCATGCGCCCGAGGTCGCCGGTCTTGAACCACCCATCGGCCGTGAAGGACTCCCGGTTGAGATCGGGGCGCTCGTAATAGCCGCGCGTCACCGACAGCCCCCGCACCTGCAGCCGGCCGGTCGTCCCCTCGGACACCGGGCGATCCTCGGCATCGACGATGCGGATCGCCGCCCCCGGGATCGGGGCCCCGACCTCGACGAAGGCGTCGCTATCGGCCGTGGTCCCGAGCGAGAACAGCTCCGAGTAGGTGACCGCCGACGAGGTCTCGGACATCCCCCAGGCCGGGTGATTGGCATCGCCGCGCAGCCCATGGGGCGCGAGCAGCTCGAGGAAACGGCGCGAGGTGCGCGCCACGATCGCCTCGCCGGCGTTGAGGATGAACCGGAGCGACGAGAGATCCCAGCGGCGGTGGGCCACCTCCTCGGCCTGATCGTTGATCAGACCCAAGGCAAAGTTGGGCGCCCAGGTGAGGGTCACCCGGTAGCGGTCGATCCAATCCAGCCAGCGCAGCGGGTCCTCGAGCACCGTCTCGGTCGGCGCGTGGATCTGACGGCAGCCGAGGTACACGTCGCGCAGGTGGAACATCACCACGCCGCCCACGTGGTCGAGCGGAAACCAGTTGAGCGACACCTCCTCGACGGTGAACCCATTCATCTGCGCGGTGCCGGCCGAGCGGGCGAGGATGTTGCGGTGACTCAGCATCACCGCCTTGGGCACGCCCGTCGATCCCGAGGTGAGCAGCATGAGCGCGACGTCGTCGGGCCGGGCGGCATGCCAGCTTCGATCCGGCCTCCCCGCCGGCGCGTCTCCCCGCAGGTCGTCCATGACGGCCACCCGCCAGTCGGGCAGATCGAGGAAGGCCCCGAGCCCGCGCACCCCCTCGGTCGTCCGTGCCCCCGTCAGCACCAGGGGTCGCCCGAGCAGCCGCCAGGCATTCTCCAACTTGGCCACGGCGCTGTTGCGCTGCTCGTAGCTCGGCGCCACCGACAGCGGCACCGGCACGAATCCGCCCAGCAGGCACCCCCACAGCGCCGTGATGAAGTCCTGGTTCCGCTCGAGCTGAAAGAGCACCGGGGCCCCCGGCTCGACTCCCAGGCGGCGCAGCCCCCCGAGCACGACCTCGGCTCCCTGGCATAGCGAGGCATAGGATGCGGTCACCTCGCTCCCGTCCGCCTGCCGGAACACGAGGCGCTCTCCCGGCGCCTGCGCCACGGCTCGCCGCAGCACCTCGGGCAACGTCATGGTGAGCGCCGCTCGATCCACCAGCGGTTCGCCCTCGCTCAGCGACAAAACTGCGGTGGAGGGTGCCGCGGCGTCCCTTTGCTCCGGCCCCCGGCCTTCACCGCTCTCCGGCACAGGAGATTCGGCCTCGCCTTCGGGCGCTCGGCGGTGCCAGTCGATGACCGAGTCGGACAGATGGAGCGGCAGAGGATGCTCATGCCGCTCCGCCACGAGCACCACCGCCTCCTCGATCTCCGCCACCTCGCGCAGGCGGCCGGCCCAGCGTTCCGCCAGCTCGCCATCGATCACCGGCAATCCGCAAAGGAGCTCTTCATCCACCGCCCCGTCCGGCCTAAGCGGCACCTGTGTTACCTGCACGGGACTCGCCGGCAGCTCCGCACGGGCGAGCAGCGCATCGAGCCTCCGGCGCGTCGCCTCGGACAGCTGCGATCCGGCGAGCACCAGGTAGACCACCAGCTCCACCCCCCGCTCGGAGTCCCGCCGCAGCACCACGCAGTCAGCGATCGCAGGGTCTGCCTGGATGGCGGCCTCCAGCTGCCGCGCATTCAGCTCATCTGCCTGCCCTGTCGTTTCGTGGTTTGGGACCCCGTGCCGCATATCCACCCCGGTGGAAAAGCGACATTCTACTCTGGAGGCTGGCAAGCTGCCTGGCTGTCGCGAGCCTATCCGCCGGGCTGTTTGAGGGAGCTTACCTCCGGTAGCGCACTTCGAACCGGATCGCGTACTGATCCTTGGACTCGGGCCGCCGCTCGAGGATCTTGCAGGTGGCATCCTTCCCACCTGCGATTTCCACCGCCGTAGGCAAAAAGCCACGGAAGCAGCCGCAGGCCCAGTCGAGCACCGCCGCAGGGAAACCCACGCCCTCGCCGGTGAAGAGCCCGGGCTCGTTGCTCAGGATGCGCGCCTCACCGAATTCGACGTACGTGGCCCACAGCTTGGGCAGCGCGCTCAGCACGCGCTGCGGCGCGGCCACGCGAAGGAAGATCTTGTACAGGGTGGTGAGGTCATTCTTGGCCGTGCGGCGGGCGATGTCCGTGGAGAGGTCCTCCATCGGCATCTTCATCTGCACGCTGGCCTTGGCGAGCGCCTGGGCCAAGGGCAGCACGTCATACCAGGTGCCGGGGAGGAGCGTGTCCGCCCGCTGCGCACCGGCTTCCAGCATCAGACGCTTGAAGCTCCCGGCGCCTAATTTTTCGTCAATCCATTGCTTGGCTTGGATGAAGTACGAGCCTTTGATTTGGTAGACCGCCATCAGGGGATCTTCTCCGCGGAGAGGCGCCGTCGCCCGCATGGACGACCTGGCTCACGTCGCGTAAGTGTAGTTCCAGCGGAGAAGCAGGGGAAGGAACTTACTCGTCGGCGAAAGAGGCCATGGAGATGCGCACCGGGCTTCGCCCCGGCGCCAGCTCGCGCTTCCAGTGATAGCGCTCCGCCCCCATCTGCCACTCGGCCAGGCCCCGGATCACGAAGTGCATCAGGTTGACGTAGAGCCGCACGAACGGATCGAGGTCGGGCCCGAAGCTCGGCAACCTCTTCTCGAGCGCCAGGAAATCGAACACCGTCTGATTGTGGAGATTCACCACGCTCTCCACCGCCTCGATGAGCGACAGACGCCGGTTCTTCTGCTCGAGCACGACCGGGTTGATCCAGCCCGAGGCCATGTCCTTCTCGAGGCTGATGACGTCGTTGCCGAGGAACAGGATCTGGCTGCCGAGCGTGTGCAGCGCGCGCAGCACGTCGTTCTGGCGCACCTCCTCAGGCAGCTCGAAGCCTTCGACGTACTCGATGAAATAGAACGTCGGCATCGCACCGACCGAATAGGTGCGGGTGTCGAGGTACTTCTGCAGCGGCACCACCTGGTCCGGCTCATTCATCTGGCGGACCAGCTCCTTTTCTTCGAGCGCGCCGCGGATCCAGTCTCCGAAACGATCCGCCAACCGATCCCGCCAGCGCTGGCTCATGTTCGAGAACCGACGGCAAATCTCCCACCAGCCGCGGAGGAACGGATCCGCATTGGGCGACAGCTCCCCCGTGCGCAACGCGTTCACATAATCATCCACGGATAGATTGTATTTACGCCAGTAATTGCCCGAAGTCTCAGTCACCAGATCATCGAAAATGATCCACAGTGCAAGGAACTCGGCGAGCGTTACCAGCTGTTCAAAGTTCGCCGTAGGATAAGGATATCCGCTGTAGAGGTCGGCGCGTTCCTCCTGCAACATGCGCAGGGTGTGCTCGTCCGTGACGATGCCGGCCTTCTTGAACCACTCGGTGGCTATGCGATTGGCCGCCTGTGAGTGGGGGTTGAGGACGGGTTTCCAGGACTGGGGATACAGCAATCGGAGGTGCTTGACCTGGTCGATGCGGCTCAACATCTCGTTCCGAATGGGACGGAGAGAGTTCATCGACACTCCTCTATAACCCGTGCTCTCAAAGATAGAAATAGAGTCTATCACTTGTCCTTCCCTCCGGTCAAGCTGTGCCAGTCCGCATCGAACTGGATAAATACAGCATTGATGAACGAGCGCTGTGTGCCGAGTCTTCCACCACGTCGCCCGCGCCCCAAAGGGAGTGCGAGGCGTTGCATGTAGGAGATTTGACCCGCACCTGGAATGTTATTCAGCCGAAGAGGGCATCCAGTTACGGGCGAGGGTGCATATTTTGTTGCAGAAACTACACGAGTAACAGAGCGCGGCCTCTTTCCTCCACGCCGCCGGATCTCGGTCCGCGGGTCATGGTATGGCTCATCTCATGAGCGACACCCATCATGTAGGGCTCACCGTGACCGCCGCTATGCCCTGGCGCCCCTTGCTGGAGGGGGCCGTCGCCGAGCGGGCCATGACCGCCCTGAACGCCATCGTCGAGGCGCTGGCCAAACCACCCGAGGAAGAGAGCACGACCCCATCGCTGTCGGGGGGCGACAGCGGCTATAGCCTGCTCTTCACCTACCTGGCCCAGGTGTTCCCCGGTCGCGGTTACGACGATGTGGCGCTCGTCTATCTGGAGCGTGCCTTCGATGGAGCGGCACGCCTTACGCTGACGCCCGGGCTGTATATCGGCTACAGCGGGATCGCCTGGACCGCGCAGCACCTGCGAGGGCGGCTGCTCGATCCCGACGAGGATACCAATGAGGAGATCGACGCGGCCCTCGAGCAGGCGCTCGGCGCAGGGCTATGGCCCGAGTACGACCTCATCCGCGGCCTGGTCGGCATCGGCGTCTACGCGATCGAGCGGCTGCCACAGCCCGCCGCGGTGACGTGCCTCGACGCGGTGCTCAGCCAGCTCGCCCAGCTGGCCGTCGAGGACCATGAGGGGTTGCGTTGGTGGAGCACGCCCCTCCGCCCGGGCCGTCGCGCAGACCATCTGCACGACGTCGGTCTGGCGCACGGCGTGGCCGGGGCGGTGTCTCTCCTCGCCGAGATCTGCCGGGTGGCGCCGCCGGAGTTGGCCACGCGGGCACGCCCGCTCCTCGATGGCACGATCAAGTGGCTCCTCGGGCAGCGCCTCCCGCAGGCCGGGGCCTGCTTCCCTGCGGTGGTGGAGCCGGGGTTTCCATCGCAGCCCACCCGCTCGGCCTGGTGTTATGGCGATCCCGGCGTGGGCATGGCGCTGCTGGGTGCGGGTCGGGCCGTGGGCGTCAAGTCCTGGTGCGACGAGGCGCTCGCCACCTTGCACGGCGCCGCGGCTCGTCCGATCGCCGAAGTGCAGGCCATCGACCCGGGGCTCTGCCATGGCACGGCCGGGCTCGCCCACCTGTACCATCGCGCCTACCGCGCCACCGGCGACGAGGCCCTCGGTGCGATCGCGCGCTCCTGGTTCGAGCGGACCCTGGAGATGCATCACCCTGGAGAGGGGGTCGGGGGCTTCCGCTCATGGCAGCCTACAGATGGGGGGGACTGGCACTGGGTCGATGATCCTGGGCTGCTCACGGGCTCGACGGGGATCGCGTTGGCGCTCCTGTCGGCCGTGGCGCCCGTCGTGCCGGCCTGGGACCGGATGTTGGGGTACTTCGCGCTGGATTAGGCGGCGCCTGCCGGGGCTGCGGGGTGAGCATGGAGGCTCCTTTGCGCGAGCGAATCGAAGTGTGGCACGGCGACATCACGACCCTGGCGGTGGATGCCATCGTCAATGCCGCCAACAGCGCGCTCCGCGGCGGTGGTGGGGTCGATGGGGCGATCCATCGCGCGGCCGGGCCCGAGCTGCTCGAGGAGTGCCGCGGCATCGGCGGCTGCCCTACGGGGCAGGCGGTGGTGACGCGCGGCTACCGGCTGCCGGCGCGATACGTCATCCACACGGTGGGGCCGGTCTGGCAGGGTGGAGGACAGGAGGAGGAGGCGCTGCTCGCGAGCTGCTATCGGCACAGTCTCGAGCTGGCGCGGGACCTCGGGCTGCGGAGGGTTGCGTTCCCGGGGATCAGCACGGGCGTCTATGGGTATCCGCTGGAGGCCGCGGCGGCGGTGGCGGTACGCACGGTGGTGGAGTTCCTGGGGGGGAATGCGCTGCCGGAGAAGGTCATCCTCTGTACGTTCGGGGATCGCGCGACGCGCGTGATGGAGGCGGCGCTGGCGGGGGCGGCGTCGCCCTGAGGGCGCTCACACCGGTGACGTCCGTGGTGTAGATGTTGGCGTCTGGAGGGGGGTGTGTGCGGTATGGTGGCGGGATGCGTGCATGGGTTGCCCACGGGTTTGGCCCTCCTGAGTCCCTGCGCTTCGAGGAGGTGGCGGATCCTTCGCTCGCCGACGGGCAGGTGCGGATCGACGTGAAGTCGATCGGGGTGAATTTCCCGGATGTGTTGCTCGTGGCGGGGGGGTATCAGGTGAAGCCCACGCCTCCGTTTGTCCCGGGCTTCGAGGTCGCGGGGACGGTGCTCGAGAGTCGGGTGGGTGCGTTGCCTGTGGGGAGTCGCGTGGCCGCGGTGCTCGGGATGGGGGGGTATGCCACGCAGGTGGTGGCGCCGCGCGACGCCGTGTGGCGCATCCCGGACGCGATGTCGTTCGATGAGGCGGCGGCCATGACCATCACGTACCAGACCGGGTGGTTCGCGCTGCATCGTCGGGCGCATCTTCAGCAGGGGGAGACGCTCCTCGTGCACGCGGGCGCGGGGGGCGTGGGCAGCGCCGCGATCCAGCTCGGCAAGGCCGCGGGCGCGCGGGTCCTCGCGACCGCCGGGGGCGCCGACAAGGTGGCGCTGTGCCGTACGCTCGGGGCGGACCTGGCCGTCGATTACAAGAGCGAGGACTTCGTCGGCGTGGTCAAGGCCGCCACGTCGGGCCGGGGCGCGGATGTGATCTTCGATCCGGTGGGCGGCGAGGTGCTCGAGCGTTCGACCAAGTGCATCGCCTTCGAGGGGCGCATCCTGATCATCGGGTTCACGTCGGGGCGTGCGCCCGAGATCCGCGCCAATCACGTCCTGGTGAAGAACTATGCCCTCCTCGGGCTGCACTGGGGGCTCTACCACCAGCTGGAGCCGGCCTCGGTGACGCGGGCGCAGGAGGAGCTCTACCGGCTCTACGTGGAGGGGCGCATCAAGCCGATGGTCTCCGAACGCCTACCACTCGCCGAGGCCCCCGGCGCGATGGCTCGCGTGGCCGGCCGCGGCACGGTGGGCAAGATCGTGCTCGTGCCCTCCTTCAGCTAGAGCACCGAGCACATTGAAACCCGTGACGAGTCAACGTCCGGATCGATCAGGCGCGTCTTGCCTTACCGACGTCGCGGTGGCTAACGTCGCCCCGTGCGCTTCCATACCCGCGTCTATAGGCCCTTCATGCCCTTCGTCCGTTCCGGCCTCGTCCTCGCGGCCCTGATATCCGTCGGGACGCCCGGCCGGCATGCCCATGCCGCGCCTCCCCCGCCGCAACCCGCCGCATCACCACCACCCTCCTCCCCCCTCGACGGCCGCCTGACCCGCCTCACCCCTCGCGCGTGGGTCTGGGTCTCGGACGAGGACCGCTCAGCCAACGGCACCCTCTTCGTCGGCGACAAGGAGGCGCTGGTGGTGGATCCGGGCCTCACCCCGAGCCATGCCCGCCGCTTCCTCGCCGCGGTGCGCCGCGTGACCGATCGTCCGGTGCGCTGGGCCGTGCTCACCCACTGGCACGCCGATCACAGCCTCGGCGCCGTGTGCCTCGACGTCCCAGGGCTCACGCTCGTGGCGCACCCGCGCACCCGGGAGAACCTGGCCGAGCAGGCCGCCGCCGTCCGCGACGCGCTCGCCGAGCACGCCCGCGACGCCGAGGAGCGAGCCGGCCTGGTCGCGTGCCGCCCCCGGCCAGCGGCTGCGATCGTTGGCGAGACCGTGGCCGAGCGCCGGGTGTTCGATCTCGGCGGGCACCAGGTCGAGGTGTTTCACCCCGGCGCCGCGCACACCCAGGGGGATCTGGTGGTGTGGTCCCCGGCCGAGCGGGTGCTCGCCACGGGGGACCTCTTTCTTCACGACTCCGCGCCCTCCATGGGCGAGGGCAGCGTCCGGATCTGGATCGAGGCCCTCGGCCGCCTGCTCGCGCTCGAACCCAAGAGCGTGATCCCCGGGCACTTCGCGCCCGGCACCGCCGCCGATCTCATGCGCTTCCGCGCCTATCTCCAGGCCCAGTGGCAGCACGCGGAGGCGGGCCTCAAGGCCGGCCGCTCCGTGGAGGACATCGCCCGCACCGCCCGCTTCCCGGAGTTCGCCTCCTTCAAGGAGTACCCCAACTATCAGGCGACCCTGGCCGACAACGCCCGCGTCGTGGCCAGCGAGATCGCCCTGCGCGCCCCGGGGTACGAGACCTTGGCCGTGCTCGACGTGGGCAAGGCGCCCCACCAGATCGCCTTCAGCGCCGATGGCCGGCGGGCCTTCGTCGCCGCCGCGGAGTCGGACCGGATCGTCGAGATCGACGTGGCCACGCGCACGATCGTGGGCTCGCGCACGGTGCCGGGCACGCCGCTCGGGGTGGCGGTGTTGCCCGGGGATCAGGGCCTCGCGGTGAGCCGCTTCCTCGGCGGCCGCATCGCGCGCCTCCCGCCCTCCACCGGCAAGACGGCCCCGGATCCGGTCGATGACCGGCCCACCGGCGAGGGCCCCTCCCTCATCGTCGGTCCCCTACCGGCCGCGCCCGGGGCACCGGGCGGCCGCTTCCTCCTCTCGGTGGAAGGCGCGAACCGCCTGCGCGTGCTCGATCCCCGCGGCTTTCGCCTGGTCGAGGAGTACCCCACCGGCCGGCGCCCCTTCCCGCCCGCCTTCACGAGCAATGGCCAGACGGTGTTCGTCCCCGGCTACGACGACGGCACGGTGACGGTCGTGGACCTCGCGAAGCGGCGCGTCGCGGCCACCATCCCGGTCGGCAAGAAGCCGAGCGGCGGCGCGGTCCTGCCCGGCGACGCCGAGTACGCGGTCGCGGTGCGCGGCGAGGATCGCATCGCCTTCGTGAGCACGACCCGGCACGAGGTGCTCGCCTCCCTCAGCGAGGGCATCGGCCAGAGCCCCTTCTCCGTGGTGGTCGCGCCCGACGGCGTACGCGCCTTCGTCAACAACACCGCGAGCCACGACGTCTCGGTCATCGATCTGCGCACGCGCCGCGTGGTGGCGCGCCTCCCGGTCGGCGAGATCCCGATCGTGATGGCGGTGCATCGCGCGCCCGCGACCTCTCCATCTGCTTCCGGGGTTCAGGACACCTTGTGGGTGGCGTGTGAAGGATCGCACCGGCTGCACATCGTGGCCCTCCCGCCGGCGCCGTAGGGTTCAATTCAGCCGGGCCGCGCTGAATCAGCCCGTCACCAAGTCGCCACACCGGTCGTGTTCTCCGCGCCCTCCCGGCGTGCCGTCTCCGCCGCACCCGCGGTCGCTTCCAGCAGCAGGTCGATCACGCGCTCGCCGGCATGGCCGTCCCAGCGCGGCGGACAGGTGCCGCGAGTCCAGCGGCCGGCAAAGACGTCCTCGAAGGCGCGGGCCAGGGCCACCGGGTCGCGCCCCACCAGACGATTGGTCCCGAGCGTGACCGTCACGGGCCGCTCGGTGTTCTCGCGCAGCGTCAGGCACGGGATGCCGAGCACCGTGGTCTCCTCCTGGAGCCCGCCCGAATCCGTGAGCACCGCCAGCGCGCCGTCCACCAGGCCGAGGAAGTCGAGGTAGCCGAGCGGCTCGACGAGCCGCAGGCGCTCGGGCAGGCGTCCGAGCCCGTGCGCGGCCGCGTCCTCGAGCCGCGCCCGCGTGCGCGGGTGCACCGGGAAGATCACCGGCAGGTCGCCGCTCGTCCCGAGGATCGTCTTCAAGAGCTGCCCGAGCACGACCGGGTCATCGACGTTGGACGGCCGGTGCAGCGTGAGCACGGCATAGCGCCGCGGCTCGAGCCCGAAGCGCGCCGGCACCCGCCGCCGCCGCGCCGGCTCGATGCTGCGCTCGAGCGCATCGATCATCACGTTGCCCACCATCTTGATCTGCTCGGGCGGATGACCCTCGCGGAGGAGGTTGAGATCCCCGTCCGCCGAGGGTGTGAAGAGCAGATCCGACAGGCCATCGACCACCACGCGGTTCACCTCCTCCGGCATGGTGCGATCAAAGGAGCGCAGACCCGCCTCGACGTGAGCCACCTTGATGTTCAGCTTGGCCGCCGTCAGCGCCGCCGCCAGCGTCGAGTTCACGTCCCCCACCACCACCACCCAGTCGGGCCGCTCGCGGGCGATGAGCGGCTCGAGGCAGGTCATCACCTTGGCCGTCTGCTCGGCGTGACTGCCGCCGCCCACGCCGAGATGATGATCCGGGCGCGGCAGCTCGAGGTCCGCGAAGAACACGTCGGACATCGACGCGTCGTAGTGCTGGCCCGTGTGCACCAGCACCTGCTCGATCCCGCGCGCCGCGCCGGCATGCATGAGCGCTGCTACCTTCATGAAGTTGGGTCGTGCACCCGCCACGTGGAGAAGCCGCATGACCTCCTCGTAAGCACACCCATCCCGTCGCAAAGGGGAGCGGGCGAAGGCGGCGGTCGACCCGGCCATCGCCTCCCGACGGCAACGCGCCCTGGAACACCGGGCCGCCGTCTTGCCACGCGCTCCCGGGTCGGTCATCTTCAAGTTCGTGTTCGTGCACACGAACGCTGACCGACAGCGCGACGAGCGCGAGCGCGGCGAGGACCGTAGGGAGTTTGAGAGGAGTGTGAGGCGTTCGATGGGCCGTGGGAGTCGACGAGACGGCGCAAGCCACCCCTGGATCCAGGGCGGCCCTTTACCACGGCCAAGGCAGCCACTACTTACTGTGATGACATGAGACACCGCGCCGTCGATCGTTTTCTCGCCGAGCATCCCGAGCACCTCGAAGACGAGGACCGCATCTCGTGGGACGCGGTGCGCCGTCTCGCGCAGCTCGCGGCGCCGCTCGATCGCTACTTCCGTTTCCAGCACCGCGGCTGGGAGCACGTCCCCGACGGGTCCTGCCTGTTCGTGGTCAACCACAGCATCGGCGCGATCCCCGAGATCCTGCTCCTCCTCCGCGCCTGGTATCAGCGCTTCGGGGAGCGCCCGGCGCGGGGTCTGGCGCATCAGGTGCTCTGGCAGGGCCCGGCCAAGTGGGCGCGCATCGAGAAGATCGGCGCCGCGCTCGCGCACCCCGAGGTGGCGAGGCGGTCGCTCGCGCGCGGCGAGGCGCTCGTCGTCTTTCCGGGCGGCGACGCCGAGACCTGCCGGCCCTTCACCGACCGCTACAAGGTCAACCTGGGCAATCGCATCGGCTTCGCCAAGCTGGCGCGGCAGACGCGCACGCCCATCGTGCCGGCCGTGCTGTGCGGCTCGCACGCCACCTACATCATGCTGCCCGGGGCCGAGCACTTCGCGCGCTGGTCGAGGGTGGGGCGGTTCTTCGGGCTCAAGGCCTTCCCGCTCACGGCCGGCTGCGTGGGCGTGCTCTCCGCGGCCCTGACCACGCTCCTCTTCCCACCCGCCTTTCCTCTCTTTGGCGCGGCCTGGCTGCAGTCCATCCTGCCCCTGCCCGCGCGCATCGAGATGGAGGTGCTGCCGCCCATCCATCCGCGCCCCGACGAGACCGACGAGGAGCTCGCCGAGCGCGTGCGCGCCGCCATGCAGGAGGCCATGGATCGCCTCGCCGCCCAGCGCAAGACGCCCTGGTGGTAGCGCTGAGCTAATCGCAGGTCGGACGGGGGGGTTCGGCAGGGTTTGGGGGGGCCTCGTGCTCCCACGGCAGCGGAGCGTGAGCGTGGTGCGGGTGGCCGGCGACGCGCGCGGTGAGCAGATGGTCGATGGCGATGCGCAGGTTATGCTCTCCGGGTAGGGCCTGCGCGAGCGTGCCGAGCTCGGCTAAGAGCGTGTCCCCCTCGTTCACGTAGAGCACGCGCACGGCGCCGCCCGCGATGGACGCCGGGCAATCGGGCTCGCGCTGCGCCTGCGCAAGGAGCTGGCGCAGCGCCGGGCTCGCCTCGGGTACGGGACCGAGGCGCGAGAGGTACTCGAGCCCCATGACGATGCCCCCCGCCCGGGCGAGGCCCGGCGACAAGACCGCTCCGAGGGCGCGCGTCAGGGCGGTCTGGATGCGCGGATCGTGGCGCTGCCGGAGGGCCGCGATCTCACCGAGCAGGCAGGCGCAGCTCTCGCCCCCCCGGGTGCCGGGCGAACGGCCAAGATGGTCGAGCAGCGCCTCCAGGGTCTCCTCGGCTGAAGAGACCAGGCGCTGGCGGGCGAGGAGGGCGGCGGCCTCGGGGTAGCGCTCCTCGTGTTCGAGGATGTCGATCACGGCCCCGAGCGCCGCGCGATCGCCCGAGCGGCAGAGCCTCCCGAGCGCCTCGGCCAGGACATGCCGGTCGGGCTCCTGGAGCTGCTGTACGAGTCGCTGAAACTCCTGCGCATCGAGTGGCGTCATGGTCGCCTCTTTATATAGGCCAGCAACCCCCGGAGATGTGGGGCTTTTGCAGCGAGTTTGCGCATGGGAGCGTGGTCCTGACCCGGTCTCTTGGAGGAGAGGGCGCATTGGGGGCGCACGAGGTGGGCCCTTGGGCGTGCGAGGTGGCGCCCTGAGCGTGCGAGGTGGTGCCTTGGGCGTGCGAGGTGGGTCCCTGGGCGTGCGAGGTGGGGCCCTGAGTGAGCGAGGTCACATCCGGAACGGTGACCTGCGTCAAATCAGCTCGATTGCGAGTCTGCTATCGATGCTCTACGCCTGACCGTCTGATCCGCCGCGCCCCGGCGCACGTTCGGGGGCTCCTCGGAAGCGCCGCGCTCCCGACGGCGCGCGGGGGCGAATCCTGGCACCGTCCGGGCGCCTGTCTATGCGTCATCTAGAGACATGGCGACTCTGTTCCCCCGCTGGAGCGACACGGCGTTTCGGCTGGCGTTGGTGGGTCTGGTGCTGCTCGGCGTGGGCGGTGTGGTGGGGCTGTTCCTCTACGTGCGCACACCCGACAACCTGAACCGCTACTTCCCGGTGGACCAGCCGGTGCCATTCGACCACCGCCACCACGTGCAGGACGACGGCATCGACTGCCGCTACTGCCACGACACGGTGACGCACTCGGCCTTCGCGGGCATCCCCTCCACGGCCGTGTGTATGGGGTGCCACAACCAGGTGTGGCCGCGGAGCCCCGTGCTGGAGCCGGTGCGGCGGAGCTACTTCACGGGGCTGCCCCTGCCCTGGAACCGGGTGCACGACCTGCCGGACTTCGTCTACTTCAACCACGCGATCCACGTGAACAAGGGGGTCGGCTGCGTGACCTGTCACGGCCGCGTGGACGAGATGGCGCTCGTCTATCAGGTGGCGCCGCTCACCATGGGCTGGTGCCTCGATTGTCACCGGGCCCCGGAGGCGCACCTGCGGCCGCGGACGGAGATCACGTCCATGACCTGGCAGCCTTCGGGGGATGCCAAGGCGCTCGGCCGGCAACTGGCCGAGGAGTACGGGGTGCGGCACCTCACCCACTGCACGGCCTGTCACAGGTAGGGCGTAGGAGCTACTCGTGAGCGAGTCCGAACGGCTGTATCAGATCCGGCTGCCGGGACGGCGTGAGCCGCGCGTCTGGCGTGGTGTGGCGGAGTTCGAGGCGTCGGAGGCGTCACCCGAGGGCGCGCGCTCCACCGGGGAGTTTCCGCCCGGGGCGAGCCTCCCGCCCGAGGTGTCCGATGGGGTCTCGCGCCGCGGGTTCCTCCAGCTCCTCGGGGCCAGCATGGCGCTCGCGGGGGCCTCGGGCTGCGCGCGCGACCGGCCGGAGAAGATCCTGCCCTACACGAGCCGGCCGCGGGAGGTCACGCCGGGCGTGCCGCTCTGGTACGCGACGTCGATGGTGCTCGATGGTTACGCCACCGGGCTCCTGGTGGAGAGCCACGAGGGGCGGCCGACGAAGATCGAGGGGCACCCGGAGCACCCGGCGAGCCTCGGGGCCACGGGGGTGTACGAGCAGGCGTCGGTGCTGCAGCTCTATGATCCCGAGCGCGCCCGGGCGGTGCTGCGGGAGCGTCTGCCGGCGTCGTGGACGGCGCTCGCGGAGCTGCTCGGACGGCCGCGCGACGACCGGGGCGCGGGGCTGCGCTTCATCCTCGAGCCGACGAGCTCGCCGCTCGTGCTGTCGCTGCTCGGCCGCGTCCGCGAGCGCTACCCGGCGGCGCGGTTCTGTTTCTACTCGCCGCTCGGGCCCACGTCGTTCGACGGGAACGCGGCGGTGCTGGGCACGATCGAGGCGTTCGGCCGGCCGCTCCAGCCGCAGTACGACCTCTCCCGGGCGGACGTGATCCTGTCTCTGGACGCGGACTTTCTCGACGCCATGCCGTTTCACCTCCGCTACGCGCGGGAATTCGCGGCGCGGCGGCGGGTGGCGCGTCCGGACGACCGGATGAACCGGCTCTACGTGGTGGAGAGCATGTTGAGCCCGACGGGCAGCATGGCGGATCACCGGCTCGCGCGACGGCCGAGCGAGGTGGGGCGGGTGGCGGCGGCGGTGGCGGCGGCGCTTCCGGGGATGCCGCCGGCGGTGCAGGCGGTGCTCGCCGAGACCGAGGCGCAGGCGGCGCTGGCGGCGGTGGCGGGGGGCGATGCCGGGCGGGACTTGGCGCGGGCAGTGGCGCGGGATCTCGGGCGTCATGCGGGGGCGAGCCTGGTGATCGCGGGGGAGCAGCAGCCCGCCGCGGTGCACGTGCTCGCCTACATGATGAACGCGGCGCTCGGCAACCTGGGCCGCACGGTGAAGCTGACCGAGCCGGTGCTCGGCCAGCCCGAGGGGGCCGAGGACCTCGCGGCGCTCGTGGCCGAGATGCGCGCGGGCGCGGTGGATACGCTGGTCATCCTGGAGGCGAACCCCTGCTACACGGCGCCGGCGGAGCTCGAGTTCACGCGCTGGCTGGGCGCGGTGAAGGACAGCCTCTGCCTGTCGCTCTACGAGAACGAGACGGGGCGGCGCTGCCGCTGGTTCGCGCCGGCGGCGCACTACCTCGAAGCGTGGGGCGATGCGCGTGCCTACGACGGGACGCTGTCGATCGTGCAGCCGCTCGTCCGTCCGCTCCTTGGGAGCACAGGGGGGAGCGAGGGGGGGCGCACGCCGGCGGAGGTGCTGGCGATGGTGCTCGGCGACGCCGCGCCGGATGGCCACGCGCTCCTGCGCGAGTCGTGGAGCTCGGACGCGGGCGGGCGCTCGGCCGGATCTTGGGAGGAGGTGCTGGGGCAGGGGTTCGTGAAGGGATCGGCGCTGCCCGAGGTGACGGTGGCGCTGCGCTGGGACGAGGCGCTCCGCCATGTCCGCGGGGCGATGCGGCGGCGGCCGGCGGGGGGGGCGGGAGGTCCTGCGCAGGGGACGGCGATCGAGATCGCCTTCCAGCGGTCGCCGACGCTGCATGATGGGCGTTTTGCCAACAACGCCTGGCTGCGCGAGCTGCCGCTGCCCATCACCAAGCTCACCTGGGACAACGCCGCGTTCCTGAGCCGCACGACGGCGCGCCGCCTCGGAGTCTCGGACGAGCAGGGGATCGAGATCCGGCGCGGCGCGCGGACGGTGCGGCTCCCGGCCCTCATCGTGCCCGGTCACGCGGACGGTGCGGTGACGCTGCTCCTCGGCTACGGGCGCGAGGGCGCGGAGCGGCTGGCGGCGGGGCACGGGGTGAATGTGTATCCGCTGCGTACGAGCGAGGCGCTCTCGTTCGCGCTCGACGGGGTGGCGCGGCCGCTATCGAAGAAGGAGCGGTCGCCGCTCGCGCTCACGCAGACGCACTGGTCGATGCACGGCCGGCCCATCGCGCCGACGTCGACGCTCGAGGAGTACCGCCGGGATCCCGACTTCACGGCCGAGCTCAAGGGCCCGGTGCCGTCGCTCCTGCCCGAGGATCGGTACGAGGGGCTGCAGTGGGCGATGTCGATCGATCTCTCGATCTGCACGGGCTGCAGTGCCTGCATGGTGGCGTGTCAGGCGGAGAACAACGTGCCCGTGGTGGGGAAGGAGGAGGTGCGCAAGAGCCGCGAGATGCACTGGCTGCGCATCGACACGTATTTCACGGGCGCGGTGGAGGAGCCGGGGGTGGTGCACCAGCCGATGCTGTGTCAGCACTGCGAGAAGGCGCCGTGCGAGTACGTGTGTCCGGTCAACGCCACGGTGCACTCGCCCGATGGCCTGAACGAGATGGTCTACAACCGCTGCGTGGGGACGCGCTTTTGCTCGAACAACTGTCCCTACAAGGTGCGGCGCTTCAACTGGTTCGACTGGGGCGAGCACAGCGCGGCGGAGCCGAACCCGAACCGCGGGCTGGCGGAGCTGCAGCACAACCCCGACGTGACCGTGCGCGAGCGCGGGGTGATGGAGAAGTGCACGTACTGCGTGCAGCGCATCCGGCAGGCGGAGATGCGGGCGCAGATCGAGGGGCGCGCGGTGCGGCCCGGGGAGGTGGTGACCGCCTGCCAGCAGGCCTGTCCGACGCGGGCGATCCAGTTCGACTCGCTGTCGCACGCGGACACCGAGATGGTGCGCTGGCGCAAGGAGCCGCGCAGCTACGCGGTGCTGCACGACCAGGGGACCCAGCCGCGCACGATGTACCTGGCGCGCATCAACAATCCGAACCCGGAGCTGAAGTAGCGGGTGACTTCAGCCCCCCGGGGGGAGCACGGTCCAGACGGTGGGGGTGCGGTCGAGCTTGTCGTAGGAGAAGCCGGCCAGGAGCTCGGCCGGGCGCAGGGCGGTGTCGGGGGGGCAGAGGCCGAGGCTCGCGGCCAGGCGGCCGACGAGGCGCTCGGCGGTCCAGCCGGCGGCGCGGAAGGCGCGCACGGAGATGGCGCCGTGCCGCTTGGAGAGGCGCTTGCCATCGGGGCCGAGGATGAGGGGCAGGTGGGCGAACCGGAGCGGCGGGGCGTCGGGGGCGAGGAGCGCGCGCAGGAGGAGCTGGCGGGGCGTCGAGCCGAGGAGGTCGTCGCCGCGCACGATCTCGGCGATGTTCATGGCGAGGTCGTCGACCACCACGGCGAGCTGGTAGGCGAACAGGCCGTCGGCCCGGCGGAGGATGAAGTCGCCAAGGGCGGCGGCCACGTCCTGGTGGACCGGGCCGGCCAGCTGGTCGGTCAAGGCGATGTCCCCGGGTTCGACCCGTAGGCGCAGGGCGGGGCGCCGGCCGGCCTTTTCGTGGGCCGCGCGTTGCGCCTCGGTGAGGTGGCGGCAGGTGCCGGGATAGCGCGGGCCATCGTCCCCGGGGCCGTGCGGCGCGGTGGCGGCGCGGGCGACCTCGGCGCGCGAGCAGTAGCAGGGGAAGAGGTGCCGGCCGGCCGCGAGCCGCTCGAGGGCGTCGAGGTAGAAGCGGCTGCGTTCGCTCTGGGTGTAGGGCGCGTCGGGGCCGCCGACGTCGGGGCCTTCGTCCCAGTCGAGGCCGAGCCAGCGCAGGTCTTCGAGGAGGCGGCCGGCGGCGCCGGGCACGACGCGGGGGGTGTCGATGTCCTCCATGCGCAGGACCAGGCTCGAACCGTCGCGCCGCGCCGCCAGCCAGGCCAGAAGCGCGGTGCGCGCCCCGCCAAGGTGAAGATCGCCGGTGGGTGAGGGGGCAAAGCGTCCGCGCGGCATGTTTCCTTATCTATCTATGAAGCGGGTCTCGGGGGGAAGCGCCGGAGGACTCATTCAGGGGGGCGAGAGGGCGACTCAGCGTAAGGGGAACGTTGAGGAGCAAGCCTGCGGGAGGGATGGAAATTTTATGGATGCCAAGGATCTCGGCTCGGGCATCCGGCCGTCGCTCTTGTCTTTTCGGGGACCCGCTGGTAGAGTCCCCCTGCTTCGGACGATGA
>DATAGU010000069.1:0-12855 GCA_036263495.1 Polyangia bacterium
CCGCGGGGGGGGGCGGGTCCTGAGCGTGCGCGGTCGGGTCCTGAGTGTGCGCGGTCGGGTTCTGAGCGTGCGCGGTCGGGTTCTGAGCGTGCGCGGTCGGGTTCTGAGCGTGCGCGGTCGGGTTCTGAGCGTGCGCGGTGGCGCCCTGAGCGTGCGCGGTGGCGTCCTGAGCTGGGGACGCCGACGCGGTCCTGAGCGTGCGCGGTGGCGCCCTGAGCGTGCGCGGTGGCGCCCTGAGCGTGCGCGGTGGCGCCCTGAGCGTGCGCGGTGGCGCCCTGAGCGTGCGCGAGGGGACCTTGTGCCCTACCCGCTACGACCTCATGCGTTGATGCCCCTCGCCATGGGGACCTCGACAAGGACGAGCTCGGCCTCTGCCGCCGCCTCGATCGCCACCTGCCCAGTAGCAGACGCGCCAGCCGCGTCACCGGGCCCGAGCCGATGCCCGGCGACGACCACCTCGCCCGAGGCGCAGTGCACGTAGACACCGTTCCCCGGCAGGTGCAGCGCATACGTCGATGCCACCCCGGGATCGAGGCGCGCCACGGAGAGGAACGCGTCCTGTCCGATGCGCGCGGTCCCATCGCGGCCATCAGGTGAGAGCGCGAGCAGGACGCGGTTCCTCTTGTCGCCGGGCGCGTAGGTGAACTGGGCGTGCCGCGGCTCGGCACCGAGCGCCTTCGGGTAGATCCAGATCTGGAAGCTGTGGAACGGCTCGGTGGCCGAGGCGTTCACCTCGCTGTGCCGGATGCCGGTGCCGGCGCTCATCGTCTGCACCGCGTTCGCCCCGACGACGTGGACGGCGCCCGTCGAGTCGGTGTGATGCTGGGCGCCGCGCAGGACGACGGTGCTGATCTCCATGTCTCGATGCGGGTGCAGGCCGAACCCCTGGCCGGGCGCGACCACGTCGTCCGCGAAGCCGCACAGCTCCCCGAAGTGGGTGGTGAAGGGGACGAAGGCGTAGGCGCTCGTCTTCCATGCGTCACGGCGGTGGAGGCGATCGGCGTTGCGTCTCAGGAGCGTCTGCATGGGTCCTCCTTGGCAGGGAGCGCCCGCGCCGGAGCGCCGGGCGTGGACATCGGTGCGATGTGCTCGTCGGGCTGGCCTCGCCCGCGGGGCGTCACGAGAACACGACCCCGAGCGCGCCTTCGAGCAGGGTGTCGAGCGCCTCGAAGCGGCTGCCCGGCGGCTGGGAGGCCGGGCGCGGCGGCGGGTCGCTGTTGTAGCGGAGGAGGAAACTGAGCCGCAGCGTGACGTGCTTCCAGACGGTCGTCGAGAGCGACGTGAAGCTGGTGACGCGCACCCGCCGGGTGTGGTTGAGCGCCCAGAACGCCTCCGCCCACTGGAGCAGCGCCACCTGCGGCGAGAGCTGGAAGAGGTACTGCACGCTCGCCCGCGCGCTGTGGAACTGCGCGTCGTCCGGGACCACCCCGAAGACGCGGCGCTCGTAGGTGTAGACGTAGCCCACCTCGCCGATGAGGAGATGCCGCGGCGTGCGCCAAAGGACGCGGGAGTAGCCGGCCAGGGGATCGGCGCGGTAGTCGATGCCGGCGCGAAAGTTGCCATCCATCGAGGCCGCGACATAGACGCTGTTGGCGCCGCGGAAGTGACGGTCGTAGCGCAGGCGCCACCACCAGCTGAGCGCCGCCGTGGCGGTCGCGACCACCGGCCCGCCGGGCTCCTGCAGGCCGACGCGGGCGTACGCCACCTGCCCCTTGAGGTCGACCTCGTCGTTGCCCTTGCGGACATTGATCATGCCGAGGCCATTGGCGCCGATGGACAGGGAGTTGCCGCGCAGCCAGTTGGCGGCGATCTGGAGATCCACCCTCCAGACGGTCCGGTCGGGCAGGAGCAGCCGGGGCCCGGGCGGCTGCCCGTCGGGAGACGCATGGGCGCGCTCGGTGGACGCCGGACCCTCGGGCGGGGCGGCGCTCGCGACACCAACGCCCGCCCCAAGGACGAACAGACAGAACACCCCCACGGAAGGGCGCCGACGCAGCTGGGACATCATGAGCGGCTCCTGGTCTTCTCGAAAGAACACCTCTCATCTAAGGCCCCGCCGGCGGACGCGACTAGGCGCCGTTTGTGGGAAACATCGTTGCCGCCCCTGCAACAGTGGCGGCCGCTACCGCCTGCGACCGAGCAGCCAGTCGAAGAAGCCGCGCCGCCGGTGCGCCCGGTGGCGCTCCTGGGCCGCGCGCTTGCGGGCGAAGCTCTCGGCGGCGAGCCCGAGCCCGGTGACATCGAGCTGGGCGAGCCGCTCCTGCTCGGCGTCGGAGAGGCCGGCGCGCGCCGCCTCGCCCCGCGGATCCTCGAGGAAGCGGGCACGCGCCGCCGCGTCGGTGTAGAGACAGGCGAGGAAGCCCTCGAGCGTGGGGGCCACCTCAAAACCTCCGGCCCTGCGGGTCTGCCTGCCGGTGGCGCCCGCGCTCGATCGCCCCGCGCGCCGCGTCGAGCTGCGCGAGGAGCTCGGCCATCGGCGGGTAGCGCCCGTCGCGCTCCAGGATCACCGTGAGCGGGCCCGGGGCGCGCGCCGCCACCTCGGTGAGGAGCTCGTAGACCGGGTCGGGCACGTCGTGCAGGTGATCGTCGAGGATGCGCATGTCGCCCTCGCTCTCCCGGCCCGGGGCCGCGATGAGCCGCCCGCCGGCGATGTGGATGGCGCCGACGCGCGCGAGGTCGAGCCGCGCGATGACGGCCAGGGGGTCGTAGCCGAAGTTGCGCGCGTTGGCGTGCAGGTTGTGGAGGTCGAGGAGCAGGGGCGCCCCGCTCTGCTCGAGGATCGCGGCCAGCCAGGTGGCCTCGTCGCAGGTGCTGCCCGGCGGGTCGATGAGCGTGGCCACGTTCTCGCAGAGCGGCGGGGCGCCGACCACGGCCCGGGCGCGCGCGACGTTGCGCACCGCGCCCTCGATGGTCTCGGGCGTGCGCGGCGGCGCCGCCAGGTGCCCGATCTCGACCCCGCCGGCGCGCACGAAGGCGAGGTGCTCGGACCAGCGCTCGGGGTGCACCGCCGCACACAGGCGGGCCATGCGCCGGAGCCGCGCCTCGTCGACCGGCGCGGCCGACGCGAGTCCGAGGCCCACGCCGTGGAGGAGCAGCGGCACCTGGACCGCGAGCGTCGCGAGCGCCCGCACCTCGGCCGCCAGCGCGTCGAAGTAGTCATCGGCGATGACCTCGACCACGTCGATGCGGTCGAGGTGGGTGAGGATCCCGGCGGCCAGCTCGCGACGCCAGCCGAGGCCCACGCGATCCCGGAAGGTCCCTGGCCTCGTCATGGTCAACCCCCGCACCCGCCGCACCCGCCGCCGCATCCGCCGCCGCCGCACCCGCTGCCGCAGCTCCCGTTCCCGCTCGACGCTCGCGGGAAGAGTGTGCTGGCGAAGGCGTAGCTGGTGGCGGGAACCGCGCCGATCCCGAACACCGCCGCCAGGAGCAAGAGCTCGCGGCTCGAGGTCCCAGGCTGAAGCTCGTGGGCGCCGTCCCGCAGACCGCCGCAGAGCGACGCGAGGTCCTCCAGGACCAGATCGCCGGTCCGGGTGCGCCTGGGCCGCAGCACCAGGACGAAGCAGGCGACCGGCGCCGCCAGCCGCAGGAACTCGAGGATGCCCGTGTTGCTCCTCCCGCGTTCGGCCGCCACGTGCAGCTTGGCGTTGGCCACGCCGACCAGCGCCGCCGCACCGAGCAGGGCCAGATAGAAGCGCCTCCACCAGACGCCACGGTCCGGCACGAGGCGCAGCTCGGTCAGGCGCGTGTGGTGCTCCTTCGGGAGGGTCTTTAGCTCCTCCATGTCCATGAGCCCGAGCTCCGCCGTCTGCAAGAACATGCAGGCATCCGTGGCGCCCTGGCGACGGCACTCCTCCAGGAGCGCGCGTTCCAGGGGATGTTCGGGGGCAGGTCCCGTCGGTGTGGGCGCGACCGCGATCTGGGGGCCCTCCGCGACGAGGTAGCCGCGGTCCACGAGCGAGACCATCGCGACGCGCAGCATCTCGGCCTGGCCGCCCCGCAAGGAAGCGATGAGGTAGGGCTCGGACATATCCACCTTGGGCACCGGGAAGACCTCCAGGCGCCGCCGGAAGAGGATGAGCAGGCCGCTGAGGGCCGCGAACAAGAGCAGGTAGAGGAGGAGGAATTCTGGGCCGTGCAGATCAAAGGGGTTCATGCATCGTGTCCTTCCGGTGGTCATCGCCACCGTTCGCCCCCGACCTTTCCAAGCCCCATGCCAGCGCTCTGACCCCCGGTGCCGGGCCGGATGGGGTTCCCGATACCCCCGATACCGGTGGCCGCCAGTAAGTTTCTTTACCGAGCGGCAAATTTCCTTACCATCGGGCCATGAAGCGGGTCCTCTGCGCCTGGGTGAGCCACAGCGATCTGGCGGCGGCCGATGGAGAGGAGGGGCAGGGCCCGATCGCCGCCGCGCTGGCGGCGCGCCCCTGCGACGAGGTGGTCCTCCTCAGCAGCCACGGCGAGGAGCGGACCGCGGCCTACGCGGCCTGGCTCGGGCGGTGCACCGATGCCTCGCCGCGCACCCGCATCGAGCCCCTGTCCGGCCCGACCGAGTACCGGGAGATCCACCGCGCCGCCTCGACCGCGGTGCTCGACGTGCTCGGCCGCCACCCGCGAGCCGGCCTCGTCTTCCACCTGAGCGCGGGCACCGCGGCCATGGCCGCGGTCTGGATCATCCTCGCCAAGACGCGCTTCCCGGCCGAGCTCATCGAGTCCTCCCGCGAGCACGGGGTGCGCACCGCGGAGGTCCCCTTCGAGCTGTCGGCCGAGCTCCTGCCCGAGCTCCTGCGCGGGCCCGACGCCGCGCTGGCGCGGCGCAGCATGGAGCCGCCGATCGAGGCGCCGGAGTTCCAGGCCCTGGTCCACCGTAGCCCGGTGATGCGGCGCCTCCTCGAGCGGGCCCGGCGGGTGGCCCTGCGCTCCGTGCCCGTGCTCATCGAGGGCGAGTCGGGCACCGGCAAGGAGCTCCTGGCGCGCGCCCTCCACCACGCCAGCCCCCGCCACCACAAGCCCTTCGTCGTGGTCAACTGCGGCGCCATCCCGGAGTCCCTGGTCGAGGCGGAGCTGTTCGGGCACGAGCGGGGGGCGTTCACCGGCGCCACCGCGGCGCGGCTCGGGCACTTCCGGGAGGCCCACGGCGGCACCCTGTTCCTCGACGAGATCGGCGAGCTGCCGCTCGGCGTGCAGGTGAAGCTCCTGCGCGCGCTGCAGGAGGGCGAGGTGGTGGCGGTCGGGGCCACACACCCCGTGCCCGTGGACGTGCGCGTCATCGCGGCCACGCACCGCAACCTCTTGCAGGAGGTGGCGGCCCAGCGGTTTCGCGGCGACCTCTTCTACCGGCTGGCGGTGGCCGTCCTGATCATGCCGCCGCTGCGGGAGCGCCCCGGGGACGCGGGGCTGCTCATCGACCGGGCCCTCGAGCAGATCAACCGGGAGAACGCCGGGGATCCGGGCTACCAGCCGCACCGCCTGGCCCCGGCGGCGCGGAGCCTCCTGCTCGCCCATTCATGGCCCGGCAACGTCCGCGAGCTCTTCAACACGCTCCGCCGCGCGGCCCTCTGGTCGTCCGGCCCTACCATCGGCGCGGACGACGTGCGCGAGGCGATCCTGCCGGCCGCCGCGCCCGCCGGAGCGGACACGATCCTCGGCCGGCCGCTCGGAGAGGGGCTGGATCTACCCGAGCTCCTCGCGGAGGTGGCGCGGCACTACCTCACCCGCGCGCTCAAGGAGGGGCAGGGCAACAAGTCCCGCGCAGCGGCGCTGCTCGGCCTGCCGAGCCACCAGACGCTCGGCAACTGGCTGCGCCGCTACGGGTCGTCATGAAAGGACCGCCTCTCAGTCGATATCGCCGTTGATCGGGCCGAAGGGGCCGAGGGTCCGGTCCATGCGTTTCAAGAAGGTGTACCAGGGCGACGACAGCCCGGGGATCTGCACGCTCACGTAGTGGTAGCCGCGGGCGCGCCAGGCCGCCTCGTCGCTCAACGGCGGGCAGCAGCGGGGGCTCGGGCCGATGCGGTAGTAGTTCGAGGTGATGATGGTGGGGCGCCGTGACAGCTGGTACTCGAGCGGCGCGTACTTCTGGTGGCCGGGGCGATCCGAGGCCGCCGGCACCTGGTGGGCGATGTATTCGTCGGACAGGCCGAAGCAGTCGAGCGAGCGCATGCGGCTGTAGTACACCTGCGCCCCGGCGCCGCCCACGGCCGCGTAGTCGTCGGGCTGGGCGTAGCGGCCAAACCACTGGCCGATGAGCGCGCGGTCGCGCGTGTACCAGCGCAGGTAGCCGGGGGTGTCGATGCCGTTGTCCGAGCCGATGGCGAGCGCCGCGCGATCCACGGCGTCGGCGTGCCAGAGGTGCACGGCGAAGAGCGCCGCCACCACGCCGGCCGCGAGCGCCGCGGGCGCGCGCCTCCGATAGAGGCGGGCCAGGAGCGCGCGCAGGCCCACGGCCCCGGCGGTGACGAGCAGCGGCACCACCGGCATGGAGAAGCGGAAGAGACCCATGAAGTCGCCGCCCACCGAGATCACGTACAGGGCGAACACGGCCACGAAGAGCGTGGTGTAGCTCGCGAGGCGCCGCACCGGCCGCGCCGTCGTGGCCGCCCAGCCGAGGAGCAGGAGCGCGAGCGGCGCCCACAGGGCGTGCTGCTCCGTGGCGCGTCGCAAGTAATAGAGGCCACGACCCCAGGCCCCCCGGCCGCCCGAGGACTTGATGTAGAAGGTGTTGGGCAGCCACCAGCCGTAATAGTGGTGCCGCCACAGGAAGTGCGGCACCACCAGCGCGAGGAAGCAGGCGATGGACAGGAGCTCGCGCCGCGAGGGCCAGAAGCGGCCGGTCTTGCCGACCTGGCGCCAGCGCTCCACCTGCCGGTGCGCGAGCGCCAGGGCGAAGAAGAGGTTGCCTTCGGGGCGGGTGAGCGCGGCCAGACCGAACACCAGACCCGCCGCCGGCCCGGGCCCCTCTTCCTCGCTCGCCGCGAGGTGGAGCGCGCTGCCGAGCGTGACCAGGAAGGTGAAGAGCTGGGTCTCGAGCCCGCCCGAGGACCAGCAGGCGTAGCCCGGCAGCGCCGCCAGGAACAGCGCCGGCACCGCCTCCCAGGGCGAGGTCCACGCCGGCCGGCGATGCGCCTGCGACACCAGGCGGCCGCACACCAGCATCGTGCCGAGGGCGCACAGCACGCCCCAGACGATGGACGAGGACTCGGGCTGCCAGCCGAGCCTCATCCAGCCGGCCAGGAACACCGTCCACAGGAAGTTGGTGTAGCCCTCGACCCGCTCGCCGAGGTTGAACACCAGCTGCCCGTGCTCGGCCAGGTTGCGGGCGTAGACGAACGAGATGAAGGCGTCGTCCGTCACGAACGCGAAGCGCCGCATGTGCAGGTAGAGCCCGAGGGCCGACAGGGCGAACAGGGCCCCGCAGAGGAGACGGCGCGCGCCGGCCCCTCGCCCCGTCGGTCCGTCAGTCGTCATCGCGGTCGGCTGGTCCACGCCGGCGGCACGCTAGCAGACGGGAGGGAGGCGAGGCAACGGCGCGACCTTCGCGGCCGGGGTCCGCGGGTCGCGCTCGTCTCTTGCAAGTAGCTGGACAGAGCCAGCCGAGATGAGTCGGTGACGCATGATCTTCAACGATCGCAGGGACGCGGGACGGCAACTGGTGGCGCAGCTCATGGCCTCCTATGCGGGCCAGGGGCAGCACGTCGTCGTCCTCGGTTTGCCGCGCGGCGGCGTGCCGGTGGCCTATGAAGTGGCGCGGGCGCTCGGCGCGCCGCTCGACGTGTTCGTCGTGCGCAAGCTGGGCGTCCCCGGGCACGAGGAGCTGGCCATGGGCGCCCTGGCCAGCGGCGGGGTGCAGGTCATCAACGAAGAGGTGTTGTCCTACCTCGGGCTGGACGAGGAGGCGATCGACGTGGCGGCCCGCGCCGAGGCCGCCGAGATCGCGCGGCGGGAGCGGCTCTACCGCGGCGACCGGCCGGCCCCCGTGCTGGCGGACCGCACCGTCATCGTCGTTGACGATGGGCTCGCCACCGGTGCCACCATGCGCGCGGCCGTGGCGGCGCTGCGCCGGCTCGGCCCGGCGCGCATCGTGGTCGCCGTGCCGGTCGGCACCGCCGCGACCGTGGCCGAGCTCGGCCAGGAGGCCGACGAGGTCGTGTGCCTGGCCACGCCCGAGCCGTTCTGGGCCGTCGGCACCTGGTACCACGACTTCACCCAGACCAGTGATGCCGAGGTCCGTCAGCTCCTCGCCGCCGGGCACCCAGGCGTCGAGGACGTTCATCCGGAGGCATGATGAGAGAGAACCCAGGCCGCGACGCACCGCTCGTGCAGGCCCTCAGAGAGACGGCCCACCCGATCTACGGCGTCCGCGAGGACAACGACGCCCTGTTCGCGTGCATCGGCAACGCCCGCATCGTCCTCCTCGGCGAGGCGTCGCACGGCACGCACGAATTCTACCGCGAGCGGGCGCGCATCACGCGACGCCTCATCGAGGAGCGCGGCTTCCACGCCGTCGCGGTCGAGGCCGACTGGCCCAACGCCCATCGCGTCCATCGCTACGTGCGCGGCCAGGGCCACGACCCGGACGCCCAGTCCGCGCTCGGCGACTGCCGCCGCTTCCCGGCCTGGATGTGGCGCAACACCGAGATGCTCGACTTCGTCGGCTGGCTGCGCGAGTATAACGACGCGCACCCGATGGAGTATGCCCTCGGAGGGGTCGGCTTCTACGGGCTCGACCTCTACAGCCTGCACAGCTCCATCGAGCACGTGCTCGGCTACCTCGACCGGGTGGATCCGGAGGCGGCCCGGCGGGCGCGCGAGCGTTACGGCTGCTTTGGCCGCGTCGGTGAGACCCGCGAGACCGGCGAGCCGGGCGAGGACCCGCAGCGCTACGGCTACCACACGACGCTCGGCTTGACCCCCTCCTGCGAGGGCGAGGCGGTGGCGCAGCTCGTCGAGCTGCAGCGCCGCCGGTCCGAGTTCCTGCACGACGGGGCGCTCGCCGAGGACGAGTTCTTTCAGGCCGAGCAGAATGCCCGCCTGGTGGAGAGCGCCGAGGCGTATTACCGCACCATGTTCCTGGGGCACGTCGCGTCGTGGAACCTGCGCGACACGCACATGGCCGACACGCTCGACGACCTGCTCGACCACCTCGATGCGCAGGTGGAGCGCGCGCGCGTCGTGGTCTGGGCGCACAACTCCCACCTCGGCGACGCCCGCGCCACCGAGATGTCGCGCCACGGCGAGCTCAACCTCGGCCAGCTCCTGCGCGAGCGCCACGGCGGCCAGGTGGTGAGCATCGGCTTCTTCACCCATCACGGCACGGTGTCGGCGGCCACGGGCTGGGGCCAGGCCGTGGAGCGCAAGCAGGTGCAGCCGGCGCTCGAAGGCAGCTACGAGGCGCTGTTTCATCGCGTCGGCCTGCCGCGCTTCTTCCTCGATCAGCGCGAGCTCGGAGAGGCGGCCGGCATGTTGTGGGAGCAGCGGCTCGAGCGGGCCATCGGCGTGGTCTACCGGCCCGGCAGCGAGCGCGCGAGCCACTACTTCGAGGCGCAGCTGCCCGCCCAGTTCGACGGCCTCCTGCACTTCGACGAGACGCGCGCCGTCGAGCCGCTCGAGCGCACGGCCGAGTGGGAGCGGGGCGAGCTACCCGAGACCTTCCCGAGCAGCGTGTAGAGGAGTCATCCGATGGTGAACATCGATCCCGAAGAACATCTCATCCAGATCTCGGCGGGCGGCGTCCTGCTCGAGGGCCTGCTGACGTTGCCCCCGGGGCCGCGCGGCATCGTCCTGTTCGCGCATGGCAGCGGCAGCAGCCGCCACAGCCCGCGCAACCGGTTCGTCGCCGGGGTGCTGAACCAGGCCGGGCTGGCCACGCTGCTCATCGACCTCCTCACACCGCACGAGGAGTACATCGACGTGCAGACCGCGGGCGTGCGCTTCGACATCGAGCTCCTCGCCGACCGGCTGGTGGAGGTGACCGACTGGCTCGCGTCGGAGCCGGCGACGCGCACGCTGCACATCGGCTACTTCGGCGCGAGCACGGGCGCGGCGGCGGCGCTGGTGGCGGCGGCGCGGCGCACGGACGTGATCGGCGCGGTGGTGTCGCGCGGCGGCCGCCCGGATCTGGCGCGGGGCGTGCTCGAGCAGGTGCGCGCGCCGACCCTGCTCATCGTCGGCGGGGCGGACCGGCTGGTGCTGACGCTCAACCGGACCGCCTACGACGAGCTCGAGGCCCCCAAGCGGCTCGAGATCGTGCCCGGGGCCACCCACCTCTTCGAGGAGCCCGGGGCGCTCGCGCGGGTCGCCGAGCTGGCGCGGGATTGGTTCCTCGAGTACCTCACGTCCGGTCTACAGCCCGGCTTCAACGAGCAAGCACCGGGCCCGTGGTAGGCCGGCCATAGTCTCAGCCGGGGCCGATTCTCTGTGCGAGCTGATGAAGGAACGAGCGCAGCTCGCGGAAGGCGGCGCAGCGCCGGGCGCATGCATCGAGTTCCAGAACCTCTGCGAGCTTGGCGTTGTCGTTTTCTGAGTGGCGGGGCTTTCGGTTGGCACCGAGCGACAGCTCTTTAAGCTTCTCTTTCGGGCTCCGGATGAGGTGGGGCGAAGAGTGAACGTGCCGGGCAGCGTCCTCGCGACAGATGAGCTCGAGCGCCTTCGAACTGGCGAAGAACCAGGCTTCGATCTCCTCGACGGGGATGCATACGTGGCGTTCTACACCGCCGGGGACTGCCAGGGCAGAGAGCTGGGCCCGGAGTTGCGCTTCATCATGGCGGTCGCGATCGTGTACCAGGATGATGTGCCGGCAGCCCCGGGTCGCCAACTCGCGCATCCACGGTTCGGCCTTCCGGCGCAGCTTCGCGCAACCCTGGCTGCCCCGCTTATGGACCTTGTACCGGCCAGCTGGGATCTGCCGCTCGGCAAAGATACGCCCGACCAGGGTATCGATGACGTCGCAATCATTGAGGTCCTCGGCCAGGACGCCGAGCATCAGCTCAGCCATCGAGCGCCCCGGAATAGATGAAATCTCCGAGTGTGCCTTCGTCGTCGAGGTAGCGGTGGATATGGGCGCGTTCTTCGTCGTTCAGGCTGCGGACCTGGGTCACGCCGCCGCTGCGCTCCACGAGGCGCAGGGCTTCGGGGCGCGCCCAGCTCACCACCTGGGGCGATTGCGTCGACAGGATGATCTGGCGGTCGGTCGAGTAGGCGTCGATCTCCGCCAGGAGGCGCGCGAGCAGGCCCGGGTGGACGGCAATCTCGGGCTCTTCGATGAAGAGCAAGGACACTTCAGGCGAGACCAGGGCGGTCAGGATCTCAAGGACCCGCATCGTGCCGTCGGATAGGAGACCGAGGTTGACGCCATCTACGGAGACGGCGGCGAGCTGCTCATTCACCCGTGGGTCGGCGCTGTGTTCCGGGTTGGGGAACAGGCTCACCTGCAGGTCGTTGAAGATTCGCACCCTGCGCCCGACCTCGATGAGTTCATCCAGGGGAGCGCGCTCCGTCTGATGCCACTTAGCGAGCGTCAGCGTGAGATGCCGGACGTTGGTGGAAATATGCTCATAGCGCCGTTCCCATCGGGATGATCTCGTATAGGGCCAAGGGAAGGGGAGAATGGCGGCTTCGCGACTCTTGTAGGCCCGGGGGACGCCCGTCTGGATGTATGTGATCGCAGGCGGCCACAGCAAGTGATGAAGAATCATCACGATATCGTGGAAGGCAAAGGGCTTCCGGTGAGCGAGCCACCAGTTGAGAAGCCCGCGCCCCCGTGGAACGCTATCTGTCGTACCGTCGCTGCGCCAGAGGGCCTCACCTGCCAGCTGCCATAGGACATGATCCTTGAGAATCCTGCAGGTTTCCTCAATCTCTGCGAAGTTAGCGTCGTAGGCGGCTCCCTGTTCATCTATCCCGCCGGGCGGAAGATGCCCCGGCGAATCCGGAGCGGCGGGAGGGCGCCAGCGGCACTCGTAACGGAACACCAGGCTGGAATCACGGCGAAGATGAACCTCTACCGCGAAGCGATTGGGATCGGGCCGTGCTTCCTGGACCACACCCGTGGCCCCAAAGGCACCAGTATGAATCCGCTCCAACAACGCCGATTTGCCCGCCCCGTTGCGGCCGACCAGGACCGTCGTCCGAGGCTCAACCTCTAACCTCACGTCGCCACCCAAGGCAGCCGAGCCTCCGACCTCCAACGCCGAAAACATCCACTTCCTGGCCTCTAGGCGTTCCCATTCCAGCGATGATGCCATCTCGACTCGGCATCATAACGCGCCCACCGCTTCATGCGAGTCCCGCGCCCCCCGGCTCCCCGAGCAGGTACTATGCCCCTTCCCCCAACCCGCAGGAGGAGCCGCATGACCCCCTTTCTCATGGGCGTGAACTACTGGCCGCGTCGCAAGGCCATGTACTGGTGGGCGGACTTCGATCTCGGCGAGGTGCGCGAGGAGTTCGCCATGATCCGCGACATCCACCTCACGCACGTGCGCCTGTTCCTCCTCTGGGAGAGCTTCCAGCCCGCCCCCGACCAGATCGACTCGAAGGCGCTCGACCACCTGTGTCAGGTGTGCGACGTGGCCGCGGACCTCGGGCTCAAACTCCAGCCGACCTTCTTCACCGGTCACATGAGTGGGCCCAACTGGGCGCCCGATTGGCTTCTCGGGCCGGGACCGCGGCTGCCCTACGAGCGGCCCCTCATCACCACCCGACGCCGGAGCGGCGCCAACGCCACCCTCCGCAACATCTATACGGATCCCTTCGTCATCGAGGCCGAGAAGCGGCAGCTCACGGCGGTGTGCGGCACGCTCGCCGACCACCCGGCCCTCTGGGGCTGGAGCCTCGGCAACGAGCCCGACCTGTTCTGCC
>DATAGU010000070.1:0-29097 GCA_036263495.1 Polyangia bacterium
CTCAATCGTCAACACCCGCTCACACCACACCCGCGCCACACCCGGCAGCCCCTGCCGCAGCGCATTCTCGGCCCAGAGGAGCCCCACATCCACCAGTCGCCCATCGAGGTCCGCCACATACCGCCGAGGATTCACGAAACAACGCTCCAGCTCGCGCCCCACACAATCCATCCCCTCGCTCGCGAGCCCCTCCTCGAGCGCCCGGACGACGTATCCCACGCTCAGCCAGCGCCGCCCTGGCCGCGACTGCAAACACCGGTCGATCACCGCCTCCAGATACGGCGGCACCCGCAGCACCAGCGCCGATAGCCGGTCGTACCGGCCGCGGCGAATCTCCGCCAGCAACGCCTCGCGCCCCTCGGCCACGAACGGCCGCCGCCCCGCCACAAGCTCATACAGCGTCACCCCGAGTGCAAAGACATCTGCGCGGTCATCCACCTTCCGCCGCAGGAGCTGCTCGGGGGCCATGTACCCGAGCGTCCCCGGCAGCTCGTCCTTGCCCGTGAGGGCGAGCCCCGCTCCCGGAAAACAAGCCGTGCCAAAGTCGCTCAACACGAGCCGCCCCGGATTCTCCAGATCCACCAGCACGTTCGCCGGCTTTACGTCGCGATGCACGATCCCCTGCGCGTGCACCGCGAAGAGCGAGCGCCCGAGCGACACCCCGATGAGCGCTACCACCTCCGGACGAAACCGCCCGTGCTCGGCCGCATACTCGATCAGCGACCCGCCCGGCACCCGCTCCGTCACCAGATACGGCGGCCGGTTCCAGCGGCCCTCGTCCCAGTGCCCGCGGTCGAAGTCATGAATCTGCAGCACCTGCGGGTGGCGCACCTTCGCCAGCGCCAGCGCCTCGATGGACATCCGATCGCTCACCTGCGCGAGCCGCGCTCGCCCCCCCTCCGCCGGCACATGCGGCAACTTCACCGCCACCGAGCGAGCCAGCGCCGGGTCCTCGGCGGAGTAGATCCGCGCCATGCCGCCGGCCCCGATCTCCTTCTCGAGCACGTATCGCCCCGTGTGGATCCGTCCTGCCGAGCGGTCGCGAACCAGCGGGACCTGGAAAGGGGGCTGATCCTGCGTGGGACTGGAGGGAGAGTCGGCGTTCTGGGAGGAAGAGTCGTTCTGCACAGCACATGCTCCCTCGTCCAGCGATCCTGGGCAAGCGCCTTCTATGATCAATGCGATGTCGAATGGCACCGTGGCGATGTCGAATGGCACCGTGGCAATGTCGAATGGCCTCGTGGCGATGTCGAATGGCCTCGTGGCGATGTCGAATGGCACCGTGGCGATGTCGAATGGCCTCGTGGCGATGTCGAATGGCACCGTGGCGATGTCGAATGGCACCGTGGCGATGTCGAATGACACCGTAGCGATGTCGAATGACACCGTAGCGATGTGAATGGCACGTAGTGGGTACACCATCGCGAAGCCGCGAGGAGCGCTGCCAAGGAGAGGCAGAGAGCCGCGATGCAGGGCATCACGGGCGGGCCCAACTGAACGAGGCCCCCCTGGGGCCCGGTCCCTTCATGACGGGATGCTTGGGTGGGTCTCTTGCGAGAAGGATCGTCGATACGACGTCTACCCCACGCGACGCCGCCGACGATCATCCCCGGCCATACCCACCCCGGGGGCGCACTCGAGCGAGATGGCAGGATCGAGGGGGGTTACTTGCCGTCGGTGTTGCCGGCCGGCTCGGCCGCGGGGGCCGGCTCGACGGGGCTGACCTGCTCGGCCTTGCTGGCCTGCTCGGCCTTGGCCTTGGCGGCCTTCGCCGACCGGCCGCCCTGGTCAGCGCGGGGGCGCGGCTGGACCGCCTGCCGCGGTTGCACATTGGCGAAGAGCGCCAGCGCCTCTGGCTGCCGCCGGAACACCACCTTGGCCACGCGCCGCATGTAGGTCGTCTCCGAACGCACCATGCGCCTGAGCTGCTGCTTGGTCTGGGTCTGACCCACCGCTGCACCCTGCGCCAGACCCTGCGACACATTGGCCTCACCGAGCGCCAGCGTGTGGCTCCGCAGCGTCTCGATGCGCTCCTCGGAGACGCCAGCGTCGAGAGCCGCCTGACGATACGTGGGCTTCTCCCAGGCCGAGAGGATCCCCTGGGCCGCGGTCAGCACCCTGGGTGTGGACTGTGGGCTCAGCTTCGCTCCCACGCCAAAGGCGTGGCCAACGCCCGGATTCTGCGGGTTGCCGAGCGTCACCTCGTCGCGGATCTCCTGGACCAGCGCGTAGACCTGTGCGCGCTCGCCCTCCTCGCTGCGGGTGGCGCCGAGGCGGTCACTCGCGGCCACATTCTGCCCGCCCACCATTCGTTCGAAGCGGAAGACCATGTCTTCGAACGAACTCAGGCGCGTCTCGGGCAAAAAGGGTGTCTTGCGCCGCGCATCGGCCGCCGCGATCTCGCCGAAACGAGTGCGTGTCGCGCCGGCCACGAGTTTGCCATCGGCGATGATGTCCTGATCGGTCTGTTTACTTCGGGTTGCCATGCTTCCTCCATTTCTCCTTCTTCGCCGGTGCGGTGGGGTGGGCGCCCAGCGAAGTGAGGGCCTTTGACACTAAATACGTAACCGCGTGCGCAGACTTCTCCCGGCCCCCGCATTTTTTTTTTGCGTGCGCTCGAAAGCGCAGCCGGTGCGCGGTGTTATGCCTGACCCCCGCGCTGCGCCCAGTTCGCGAGGAGCGTCGCCCGTGGGGCCGACGGCTCCGGCGCATTGGGCGGATCAGGTGGATCGGGCGGATCAGGTGGATCAGGGCGGAGCGGGCGGATCAGGCGGACGGCAGGAGGGCGGCGAGCTCGTCAGAGGCGAGGGGCGGGACGCGGGCCACGGAGAGGTTCTCCTCGACATGGGCCTTCTGTTTCATGCCCACGAGGGCCGTGCCGAGGCCGGGCAGGGAGCGGACCACCTGCAGCGCGCGCTGCGCATCGGTCTGGAGGCCAGAGAGCTTCTGGCGCAGCTGCGCGGGCAGATTGCGCGTGAGGCGCCCCTGCTGCACCGAGGCCGAGGCCATGACCAGGACGCCATGCTGCGCGGCCACGGCGAGGAAGGGGCGCAGGGATCCGCCCGAGCGCTGGTTCGCGAGCTCGTGGGCCTCGAGCATGGTGAGGTTGATGGGGAGTTGCACGACGCGGAAGTGATGATCCCGGCCCCCCACCTCGGCCGCCAGCCCGAGCAGCTCCTCGAGGTCGAGCTCCTCGCGGGTGCCGGCGCGCTGGCGAAACCCCGTCCAGGTGGCGGCGCCATACACGCCGATGCGGCCGTCGGCGCAGGCCGCCTCGAGGACGGTGAAGGCCGCGCGCAGCCGGCGGCGGAACTCCTCCCGGGGCACGGCGTCGAGCTGGGTCTCAGGGTTGTGGAGATAGTAGATGTCGATCGCGCCGAGGCCGAGGTTGCGCCGGCTGCGCTCGATCTGATCTTCGAGGTAGCGCGGCGCGAGGCAATGACACTCCTCGACCAGCTCCTCCCGCGGGATGATCCCCGGGCGGAGATACGTCTCCTCGAGGTACGCGCGGTAGTTCTGGGGGCGGCTGCCATCGAAGGGGACGTAGCCGCCCTTGGTCGAGATCACGATCTCCTCGCGGCCGAGCGTCCCCGCGGCGACCGCATGAGCGAGCGCCGCGCCGACAGAGCGCTCGCTCCGCTGGCTGCGGTAGTTGATGGCGCTGTCGATGACGTTGCACCCGAGCTCGAAGGCGCGCTCGATCGCCGCCCCATACAGCCGATCCGTCGCCTCGTCGTCCGAGCCGAGGTAGGTGCCAAGGCCAATGGAGGAGAGCATGAGCCCCTCCTCCAGACCCTGCCCCATCCCCTTCCACGCCCGGAAGTGACCCGGCGCGACCGGAGGATCGATGGCGGCATGGCGCTCGGCATAGGCCCGGGTACCGGTCGGAGTCGCACGTCCCTGCAGGAGCTGGTTCATGAAACGATCTTACAGCTCCCATCAGGGGACCGGTACCACCGGCATCCCCAGATCCTTCCGTGCGAGCTCAGCCCCCGGGCGGGACGTCGTCGAAACCCTCGACCAACCAGGCGTCCGAGTCGCCCTCCGAGACGGCGCAGACGAAGCGCCGTCCATCGGGCGTCATCCCGGTGCAATCGCTGCTCTGGGCAAAGGGCAGCGTCACCCAGGGCTCCGAGGCGCCGCTCGCCACCGAGATCCGGAGCAGCTCCGTCACCCCCTGACGCTGGCTCTCGTGCTGGACGTAAATCCACTGGCCGTCGGCCGACCACCCGATGGGCTTGAGCAGCTCCGGCGCGGGGGCGAGGTTGCGCTCGGACCCATCGACGAGCGAGAGGATCCACAGCCCGGCCCCCCCCTCCTTCTTGCGGTTCCAGTTGGCCACCACTCGCGTCCCGTCCGGTGAGTAGCGCGAGTAGAAGATCCAGCCTTCCGCCTCGCTCGCGCGGTTGACGATGAGGGGCCGCTCCTCTTCGGTCCGCGGCCCGAGGAGGTGATAGTTCCGGTTGCCAGGCCGCTGGTAGAGGATCAGCTCCCCCGGGGCCCAGGTGAGGGACTGCGGGTTGTAGCTCACCTCGCTCTGCGCAAACGCCCTCGGCTCCCCCCCCATCGCCGCCACGTGCCACACTTGCGGCCGACCCTCTACGTTCGAGGGAAAGGCGATCTCCCGTCCGTCCGGGGACCAGGCCGAGATCCCGATCCAGACCCCTGGCGTATGAAAGCGCGTGAGCCGCCGCGCCGACCCGCCGGTGATGGGCATCGTGAAGAGGTTCTGTGAGCGCCCCTCCACGGCGGCGAAGGCCACGGTCCGGCTATCCGGCGACAGACTCGGCAGGAGCTTGTCCGACGTCCCGGACGTGAGCCGCATCGTCTTGGGGACCCGCCGCGCGCCCTGGGTCTCGACGGTGACCAGCCACAGGTTCTTGTACCGGGCCGTCTTCGTGTAGACGAGCTGCCGCCCGTCCCGGCTGAACGACAGGAAGGCCCGGACCACGTCGCTCGGCCCGATGTCGAGGCCCGCCAGGAGCACCATCGGGCGGCTCGCCTCCTGGCCGAGCGGCGTGACGCTGGCCTTCATGAGGTCCACGCTCGACCCGCTGCTGTGGAGGTAATAGAACGCGTCCTCCCGCCGCGACCAGCGCGGGGAGGACGGGTAGGCCTCCTCGACGATGCGCTCCTGCTCGTGGCGGTCGATGCTCAGGCTCCAGACCGTGTGGCGCCCGTCCGTGTGCCGATCGTTGCTCTGGGTCTCGACGAGCAGGCGATTCCCCGAGGGGGACCAGTCGATGTCGGTGATCCAGTCGTAGGTCCCCTGGAGCGGGATGGATCTCGTCGCCCCGTCCGCGACGCGGGTGAGGGAGATGTTCTTGACCGCCACCGAGGCGTGGGCGATCTCCTGGCCATTGGGCGCCCAGGCCGTCAGCGAGTCCAGTCCCAGCCGGCGCGTCCCCGTGCTCGACAGGAGCCAGTGCCCGCTCGTCTCCCGATCGGACCGGACCGAGAACAAGAGATCGTTACTGCTCGGCGCCCAGCCCAGCCGCGAGATGCCGCTCGCCCGGAAGGCCTCGCGCTCCTCGCCCGTCGCGAGATCCCGGATGAGGAGCTGCCGGCCGTCCCGCACATACGCCAGGCTCTTGCCGTCCGAAGAGATGGCGGCCTCGGTGACATCACCGGCCGTGGTGAGCTTCTGGCGCAGGGGGACCCCGCGCGGCGGCCACTCCGGACCACGGCCACGCCAGAGCTTGCGTACCCCGGGGGCGAGCGCGACCGCGACGCCAAAGAGGAGCACCAACGTGGCGGCCCCCACGCGCCAGTGCCGCCAGGGATCATGTCGCCGGGGATCGAGCGCCTCGAGGAGCGCCTCGAGCGAGGGGAAGCGATCCTCGGCCCGGGTCGCGAGACCGCGCACGACGACCGGCGCGATCCAGCGCGGCACCGAGGTCTTGCGCGGCGGTGGCCGGAGCATCCCCCCGACCACCCGGGGCGCCAGCTCCCGGGCCGAGCCCCGGCCAAAGGGGAACTCGTCATAGAGGGCCCGGTAGAGCGTCACGCAGAAGCTGAACTGATCGGTGCGCGCATCGACCGTGCCGCTCAGGAACTGCTCGGGCGCCATGTACGTCGGCGTGCCGACGAGCGCGCCGGTCTGCGTGAGCGGTAGGGACACCGGCTCGGTGTTGGTCTCGGGCCAGGCGCCAGCGTCCTTGTCCCGGGCCAGCTCCCGGGCCGGCTCCCGGGTCCCCGCCGCCGGCTGGGGGGGCCCTTCGGTCCCCTCGGCCGGGGCCAGCGCTTCCTCCGCCGCGCTCGTGTCGCGGGCGAGGCCGAAGTCCGCCACCCGCACGCGTCCGTCCTTGCCGATGAGCACATTGTCCGGCTTGAAGTCGCGATGCACCACGCCGGCGGCGTGCGCGGCCGCGAGCCCGCGCCCCGCGGCCAGGAACACGTCCAGGATCTCGCGCCAGGAACGGCGCCCCCCGGCGAGCCACGTCTTCAAGGTCCCCCCGTCGACCAGCTCCATGACCACGAACACCTCGTCCTGATGGACGCCGACGTCATAGACCGTGATGACGTGCGGATGGGACAGCCGCGCGATGACCTGCGCTTCGCGGAGCAGCCGCATGCGCGCCTTCTCGGCCGCCCGGCCGGTCGCCTCGGGGCGGAGCAGCTTGATGGCGACCTGGCGTCCGAGCTGCGGGTCCCACGCCGCGTACACCGCGCCGACACCGCCTTGTCCGAGGCGATGCTGGAGCCGGTAGCGACCGATGGTCAATCCGGGCGGGTGCGCGTCGGGCGCATCCTTGTCCCCGGCCGGGGCGGCCGAGTCCCCAGGGATGTCGGCAGGCTGCACCTCAGGCCTCCCGCCGGAATGAACCTCCCCCATCGCCGAGTCCGCGTGGTCCTCGGGGGGAGGTGGCCCGGCCGGCCGGCTCTGCTCGTCGTGTCCACCAGCGCCGCCATCCATCGCAGCGAGCGACTCCTTCCACGGTCATGGTCTTGACCCTGTTCCGGAAGAATGGCTCATCCGGCGAGCCATGGGAATGCCATGTCCACACTTCGTCCCACAAGGTACCCGGCGCTTGACTCCGGCGGCGCTGTCGCGCAGCGTTAGCCCCGATGAGCACCGAGGAGACTCCTGCCCCTGTGAGGACCGATGCCGCCCGAGACGGCGCCACGGCGCCGGCGATGGTCCCGGCATCCGCCCCCTTGGACCCGAGCACCCCGACCGAGGCGGCCGCCGCACCGGGTTCGCGTGCCGTGGGCGCCGGCCGCGGCCTCCTTTACATCACCGCCGCCAAGGTCTGGTTCATGGTGGGGGGCGCGGCGATCGGTTTCGTCCTGCCGTACCTGCTCCGCTCCAAGGCGGCCTTCGGCGACTGGGGCACGATCCTGTCGTTCGTGTCCCCGCTCAACAACGTGATGGTGACGGCCACCATCCAGACGGTGTCCAAGTTCGCCTCGCGCGGCCCCGAGTATGTGGAGGGGGCCAAGCGCGCGGCGCTCAAGCTGCAGCTCGGCGTCGGCGTGGTGCTGGCCCTCGCCTTCTTCCTCGGTGCGCCGCTCATCGCCAGCGCCCAGCACGGCGCCGGGCTGACCGCGGGCCTGCGCCTCTCGTCGGCGGTCGTCCTGCTCTACTCGTTCTATGCCGTGTTCGTGGGCGCGGCCAACGGCGCCCGTGAGTTCCAGAAGCAGGCCGGACTCGATGCCACCTTCACCACGCTGCGAGCCGGCATGGTCTGCGGCGGCGCCATCGTCTTCTCCTCGGTGCTCGGGGCGGTCTCGGGTTTCGTGGCCGCGGCCCTGGCCGTGCTCGTCATCTCGGTGGCGCTCGTGGGGCTCGGCAAGGTCAAGGCGCAGACCTCGGTGCGCGAGCTCCTCAACTTCATGGTCCCGGTGGCGGGATACCTCCTCATCTTGAACCTCCTCATGTTCGTCGATGGCTGGATCCTGCGGCCCCTCGTGGAGGAGGCCGCCCGGACGGGCGGGGCCTCGCTCGCAGGGCGCGACCCGGCCACCCTGGCCTCCGAGCAGATCGGGCTCTACACCGCGGCCCAGAACGTGGCGCGCATCCCCTATCAGGCCATCCTGTCCGTCACCTTCGTCATTTTCCCGCTCGTGTCGCAGGCCACGTTCACCAACGACGTGGAGCGCACGAGGAGTTACATCCAGAAGTCGATCCGGCTACCGCTCCTCGTCGTGCTGGCGATGGCGGTGGCGGTGGCGGCGCGGCCTTCGGCCGTGCTCGCCTTCTTCCCGCGCGGCGAGTACCTGTCGGCCGGCTCCGCGCTGGCGATCCTGTGCTTTGGCTATGTGGCCTTCTCGGTGATGTCGATCGCGGGGACGATCTTGAATGGGGCCGGGCGCATCTTCTCCACCATCGTGCTCGGCGCGGTGACGCTCGCGCTCGACATCGTGCTGACTTGGATGGTGGTGCGCTGGGTGCTCCACCTCGAGTTGAGAGACCCGCTGCTGAAGTACACCCTGGTACTGAAATACACCGCCGCGGCGACCACGATGGCCATGACCATCGGGGCGGGGCTGTCGCTTGGCTATCTGCAGCACGTCTTTGGCGCGGCGCTCAAATGGCAGACGGGCTTCAAGTCAGGGGTGGCGGCGATCCTGGCGATCGTGGTGGCGCAGCACTTGCCCATCGACAACAGCAGGCTCGGGAACCTCGTCGTGTGCGGCCTGGCGAGCGCGATTTATATCGTGGTGCTGTTCATGAGCGACGAGCTGTCACCGCAAGAGCTGCGCGAGCTCGTGCGGCGAAAGCGCTGAATCGTTCAGGGGGTCACGAGCGGGAGGCGGCGCGGCAGGGGCGGTGACGCGCCGGCGCCGCGGTCGATGACGCGCGGGCACTCGGGATCGGGCAGCGTGGCGTCGCCGGTGAGGTGAACGGTGACGGCGCGGCAGCCACCGCGACAGAGCGCGAGGTAGTCGCAGGAGCGGCAGGGCTCGTGGGCCGCCTCGCGCCAGCGGCGAAACGGCCCGAAGGCGTCGGGCCGATCCCAGTATTCTCCGAGCCGATCCACGGTGGGAGCCCCCGCAGGCGGCGCCGCGAAGCTGCAAGCGCTCACCACGCCGTGGGCGCGGGCGGCCATCAGGTGATCGCCCCCCGCACAGCCATAGACGGAGAGCCAGCGCACGAGCGCCGGATCGGGCCGATGGTGCGCCACCATGGGCGTGTACGAGCAATCGAGCCGCACGCGTCGCCGATACCGCCGCGCGAGCCCGAGCACCGTGGGCAAGAGCGCCCGATGCTGCGCATCGCTGCAGCGGAGCCGTTCATAAACCCCGGCGCCGCGGCCGGCGGGCTTGAGCCGCAGGAGCTCGATCTCGCCGAGGCGCCGCTCGCGCGCGTAGGCGAAGAGCCTGCCGAGGTGCTCGAAGTTGTCCCGGGTGACGACGCAGTTGATCCCCACGCGGCGGGTAGCGCGCCGGAGCCGCACCACCGCCTGGTCCGCGCGACCAAAGCCATCGACGCCGCGCACGCGCGCGTAGACCTCCCCCACGCCATCGATGCTCACATTGATCTGACCAAAGAGCGGCGCCCAGCCAGCCAGGCGCTCGAGCTCCTCCGGACCGAGGAGACCGCTCGTGGTCAGGTTCGGGACCAGGCCGCGTCGGCGCGCATGAGCGGCGATCTCGCCGAGCCAGCCAAGCTCGCCCGACTCACCGCCGCCGAGGGCGACGTGGAACACACCGCGGTCCGCCAGCTCGTCGATGGCGCGGCGCCACTCCGAGAGCCCCCACTCGTTCGCTCCGCCAGCAGGCGTGGCCCCGGTGTAGCAACCCTGGCAGCCGACACCACAGCGGTTGGTGAGTTGCAGATGTGCTTCGAGCGGCGCGCTCAGCACCTCATCGAGTAGGCGCTCGGGCGCGTCCTCCCCCGCCGCGTCGTGCCAGCGCGTGCCGGCGTCGCGGTGGCCGAGTGAGCGGGCGCGGTCGCGGTCGACGAACACGAGCGCCCTTGGCCAGCCGAGCTGAGCGATGCCGCCGAAGCGCTCATAGCGGAAGGAGCGCGGCGCAGAGAAGCGGCGCCCGAGGCGCCGCCTGAGCCAGGACCACACGGCTCAACGCTCCGTCTGCGGCTTGCTCGGCAGGACGGCCTCGGGGCGCCGCCGCGCCCGCGCGCGGAGCCGCAGGAGGAAGGCGATCATGGGCGTGAGCAGGGCGACGATCGTGAGGCCGAAGAGGAGGAAGGTAACGTCCACGCCGAGGGAGCTCGAGTTCGGATTGAAGCCGAGCTTGACGGCGAGGATGCGGCCGCGACGGCGCCCGAGCGACATCGACATGCGCCGAGGCTAGCGCGCCCCGGCGGAACCGGCAACGCCGCGCCGGCGGCGCCGCAGCAGGCAGGCCACTGTGGTCTTCGGGCTCAGTGCAGGACGCCGTCCCCGCTCCGTCCCGGCTTGCTCTTCGCCGGCGTCTTGCGGCTCGTCGCAGCCGGCGGCCGACCGGGCTCCTTCTCGAAGAACGGCTCCAGACGACCCAGGGGCGGCAGGAGGATGGCCTCGTCGCGGTTGTGCGCCTCGCGGAAGGCGCGATAGATGAGCCCCATCAGGTGCAGCACCACCCCGTCCTGCACGTCCAGCATCCGCTGCGTGACGCGCGTCTCGGGCGAGGCGAAGTCCGCGGCGCTCGACGCCGCGCGCAGCGTGCTCGCGGTCTCGCGCAGCTCGCGCACATACTCCACCGTGAGCTGCACCTCCTCGAACAGCTCGGCGATCTCGGGATCCCGCCGCTGATGGATCTCGATGAGGTTGGCGATGCGCTCGAGCCCCACCGCGAGCTTGTCGGCGGTCTCGGCCGTCCCCTTGATCGTCTCGAGCTCGGCCGCGTCATCATTGGCCCCGAGGATGTCCCGCATCGCCACCGCCGCCTGATCGCGCAGCGCCGTCCCCGCGTTCATGAGCTGGCGCAGCGCCTTGCGCTGACGTGCCTGCGTCGCCGCGCCGGCGCTCGGACGTGCATCGAACAGGCGCTTGCGCTCTCGCAGCTTCGCCGTCTCGTCGATGAGGATGGGGTCGAAGGCAGGCGTGTAGCCCACGAACAGCTTGCGCTGGCCCGGTTCGAGCTGGGCATGGATGTCGCGCACCGTGCCGAGGAACTCCGGGATCGCCTCCAGGATGTCATCGCTGTCGACGCGTTTCCCGAGAGCCAGCAGGCGCGCCTCCGGGACATTGCGGTAGAGCAGGTGGCGTAGCCTGTCGTTCGGGGTCCCCAGCAGCTCGAGCAAAGTATCGATCGTCCGGCGGGGGCCGGACGAAGAGGGGGAGGCCTTGCGGCGCGCGGCCGCGCCCGAACGCGGGGCCGCTGTTTCGGGTGCAGAGCGCCGGGGGGCCGATGTCTTCCTGGCCATATCCCCAGAATATGGGGGGAATCGCTGGCGATATCAAAAAACTCAACTCGCTCCCGAGGCAGGGGAGGGCTCACCGCCAACCGCGACCCCCTGCGCCCCAGCTCTTCTTCTCATTATTTCGACACTTCGACCGCGAGGACCTCCGGCGAGCCACCAGGCTGGCGAGCGGAAAGGAAATCCACAACCGAAGGAATCCCCCGGGTTGCAGCCCAGCAGCAAAGCCCTGCCCCCCGAGCCATGTGCAGCGAAAATTGCAATCCTATTGGTCGGTACCTTGCTCCACCCAGGAGCGGGGCCTAGAGTACCCATCGGCACGCTCGCCGATCACCGGGGGCGTGCGACTCTCACGGAGGATTGCTTACGCATGTGCGGCATCGTCGGCTACATCGGAGACCGTGAAGCCACCCCCATCCTGCTCGACGGGTTGCGTCGCCTCGAATATCGAGGCTACGACTCGGCTGGCGTGGCCGTCGTGGAGCGGCCGGAGATCACGCGCGTGGTCCGCTGCCGGGGCAAACTCGGCAACCTCGAGGCGCTCCTGCGCGAGACCCCGCCGCAGGGCCGGGTCGGCATCGGCCACACGCGCTGGGCCACCCACGGCCGCCCCTCGGACGAGAACGCCCATCCACACAAAGTGGGCTCCGTGTCCGTGGTGCATAACGGCATCATCGAGAACTACCTCGCCCTCAAGGAGCAGCTCGCGCAGAAGGGACGCAAGTTCGCCTCCGAGACAGACACCGAGATCATCGCCCACCTCATCGACGAGGAGCTGCGCCAGGGCGGGGGCCTGCGGGAGGCCACGCGGCGCGCCCTCCAGCAGGTGCACGGCGCCTATGCGATCGTGGTGCTGTCCGATCGTCAGCCGGACGTCATCGTGGTGGCCAAGAACGCCTCGCCCCTCGTCCTCGGGCTGGGCCGCGGCGAGAACTTCGTGGCCTCGGACGTGCCCGCCATCCTCGGCTACACGCGGCAGATGATGTTCCTCGACGAGGGCGAGATCGCCGAGATCAGCCGCGAGAAGATCGACGTCGTGGACCTCGAGGGCCACCCGATCGTGCGCGCGCCGCGCGAGATCACGTGGTCGGCCGTGATGGCCGAGAAGGCCGGCTTCAAGCACTTCATGCTCAAGGAGATCCACGAGCAGGCGCGGGCCGTGACCGACACCCTGCGCGGCCGGCTCTCGCTCGACAAGGCCGACGCGTACCTCGACGGGGTCGAGCTCGACCCGTCGGAGCTCAAGGCGGGGCGGCGCCTCGTCCTCATCGCCTGCGGCACGTCGTATCACGCGTGCCAGGTAGGCAAGTTCCTGATCGAGCAGATCGCGCGCGTGCCGGTGGAGGTCGATCTGGCCTCGGAGTACCGGTACCGCGAGCCCATCATCGGCGCCGGGGACGTGCTCGTCGCCATCTCGCAATCGGGAGAGACCGCCGACACGCTGGCCGCCGTGAAGACCGCCAAGGCGGCCGGGGCCAAGGTGCTGTGCATCACCAACGTGGTCGACTCCTCGATCCCGCGGGTCTGCCACCACTCGATCTACACCCACGCCGGACCCGAGATCGGCGTGGCCTCGACCAAGGCGTTCACGACCCAGCTCGCGGTGCTGGTGCTGCTCGCGATCCACCTCGGCCGGCGCTCGGGCGCGCTGTCGGCCGAGGACGGGGCGGTGCTGATCAAGGAGCTCATGCAGCTGCCGCACAAGATGTCGGACGTCATCGGGCTGGCCCCCCAGATCCAGGTCATCGCCCGGCGTTATGGGACCGCGCGCGACTTCCTGTTCCTCGGGCGCGGGCCGAATTACCCCATCGCCCTCGAGGGGGCGCTCAAGCTGAAGGAGATCTCGTACATCCACGCCGAGGGCTATGCGGCCGGCGAGATGAAGCACGGGCCCATCGCGCTCATCGACGAGCAGATGCCCGTCGTGGTGCTCGTGCCCAAGGGCCCGGGGTACGACAAGACCATGTCCAACCTGTCCGAGGTCAAGTCCCGCGGGGGCAAGATCATCGCCGTGGCGACGCGCGGGGACACCGACATCGGCGCCATCGCCGACGAGGTCATCCTGGTGCCGGACGCGCCGGCGCCGCTCGTGCCGCTCTTGACCGTCCTGCCGCTGCAGCTCCTCGCGTACTACACGGCGGACTTCAAGGGGACCGACGTGGACCAGCCGCGCAACCTCGCCAAGTCCGTGACGGTGGAGTAGGGGTTCGACGCCGCGCCGAGGCGAGGTAGACTCTCAGGCCAGCGCGGGAGCGCCCATGGGATCGATCATGAGAAGCCCGCTCGATGGGAAGCCGAAACCGCAGCCGATCGATGCCATCCAGCTGGAGATACGCGGCGAGATGGCGGCCTCGCTCGGGCGTACGGCCGAGCAGCTCGAACAGCGCCTCGCGGAGCTTGGCGTGATGCGGGAGGAGATCCTCGGTCTCGAAGGCGGGGAGCGGGTCCGCCGGGTGGCCGCCTATCATCGCCTGCTCGAAGAGGCGCAGGAGTATCGCTGGTACCTGATGGTGCAGCGCGAAGCCATGGGGCTGCGCAATCATGACGCGCTCCTACGCCTCTACCCCCTGCCGCCCCGGTTTCGCTGAGCGCTCAAGAACCCTTCCCGCCGCCCTGCTCGCCACCGGGCGCTGCCACGTTGGGAGATTCCCTCCCACCTATCCCACACCGGTATGAGGTTTGAGTGGCGCGTACCCCCCGGTTGAGTGACGCGTACCCCCGGTTGAGTGGCGCGTACCCCCGGTTGAGTGACGCGTACCCCCCGGTTGAGTGGCGCGTACCCCCTGGTTGAGTGACGCGTACCCCCCGGTTGAGTGACGCGTACCCCCCGGTTGAGTGGCGCGTACCCCCCGGTTGGGGAGCAGGATCGCAAGCGCTCGACTCAGAGCCTGGACAGGTCTCTGGAACCTCGCGGTGGTGACCACTTGCGAGCTGTAATGAGTGGCTGGACAGGGTCGCCCAGAGGCCTGGGCAGGGCCGCCAGAGCCTGGATAGGGGCGCATCGCGCCTGGACAGAGGGGCTATCCAGCTAGCGGTGGGGGGCCACGCGCTTACTTTTTCTCTGCGTACTTCGAAGGATCCTTCTCGAACGTAGGCCGGCAGTCGCCACAACAGAAGGCATAAACGCGGCCCTGGTAGGTGGAGAACTGGGTCTTCTCATCGACCGTAAACTCCTCCCCACTGACCGCGCAACGCGCCCGCGTGCCCGGGGCTGGCTTGCTCGGGAACGAAGCGGGTGCCGTGGAGGCCTTCTTGCCTTTGGCGGCGGCAGTATCGCCGGCCGGGGCTGGTTTATCGGCTCGGGCGGGGCTCCCCAGGCCGAGCAGGCTGAGCGAAGCACAGAACGAAAGTACGAGACGGCGGCTCATGGGCTCTCCTTTTTTCTTCCTTCTTGTTTTCTTCCCTCAGGCTGCAGGCCGGACCTTTCATCCGGAGCGGCCCGTTGCGGCCGTAGCGGCGGCGACATTTAACCCTGCCGCGCGTCCTCCTGGCAACTGGTCGGAGGACTCTGGGACGCGCAGGGCGAGGCTACAAGCGGGACGGAAATCGAGGGACTGCAAAAATAGGCGCCCGGAGGTGGGGAAAAATTCGAGGCGCGAACCGTACAATGAATCAGCAATGGTGCAATTTCACTTCATAGTGAGGCGTAAAACTACAACTAAACACCTACAAAACCCACACCCCACCCGACGTGTACTGTTTTGCAGCCTTAAACCCCATATAGGTAACGGATAACACCAGAAAAAATTGTGATACGGCTCATGAGAGTTTCGCGTATAGTCGTTTGTGAACCGAACCCATCGGTCGGTTGATTAGCAGGAGGCTATGATGAGATCTCGTATAGCGGCTATCGGGCTATGTACTATTGTGGGGGTTGCGGCCTGTAGTAGTTCTGATGCACCGGTAGAAAAAGCAGCACCGGTGCAACAGGCGGATCAGGCACTGATCTCCGATGGCGCGCATGGGGGGAGCACGAGTCTGTATTTCCTCCCGCCCTTGGTGCCAAACCCGAAGATCAACGGCCGCTTTTCCCGCGGACGTTCTCCAGTGGTCGAAATCGTGGAGGTCGACGCGACGACCCTCAAACCAACGCGGCGTGGCCTGGTGGCCCGGTTCACGACCACCAGCGGCACCGGCGGCGAGAGGATCCGCGAGAGTGACAACCACTACATCGTCAACTGGCACACGATGGACTGCCAGCTCGACGCCCGGTACCGCTACCGGATCAACGTGCTCCTGAACAACCGCGTGCTCGGCTTCGCCGACGTCCAGCCGGTCAACAAGGGGAGCGATCTCAAGAACGTCGATCCCGACAAGTTCGTGGGCCTCCTGATCGGGCAGACCCTGCCCATCAAGTTCTTCCTCAACATGTGCTGCGACTCGCAGTGCCCGGGCACCGACGCGTGCAACGTGGGCATGTGCGATCCCGACACCGGCGCCTGCACCGTCAAGCCGGCCGCCAACGGCACCTCCTGCAACGACGGCAACGCCTGCACCACGAAGGACACCTGCCAGGCCGGCAAGTGCGTGGGCTCGAGCCCCGTCTCCTGCTCCTCGGCCGATTCCTGCCAGGTCGGCTCCTGCGATCCCCGAACGGGACAGTGCGTGAACACCCCCGTGGCGGACGGCACGGCCTGCAACGACAACAACGCCTGCACCCAGAGCGACTCCTGCCAGGCCGGCAAGTGCGTGGGCTCGAACCCGGTCACCTGCACCAGCAACGACCCGTGCCAGGTGGGCGGTACCTGCGATCCCACGACCGGCGCCTGCACCACCCAGCCCGCGCCGAACGGCACGGCCTGCAATGACGGCAATGCCTGCACCCAGGGCGACAGCTGCCAGAACGGCGCCTGCACCGGCGGCACCCCGGTGACCTGCGCCGCTCCCGATCAGTGCCACAGCGCTGGCGTCTGCGATCCCACGACCGGCGCCTGCACGATCGTGGCGGCGCCGAACGGCACGGCTTGCAACGACGGCAACGCCTGCACCCAGAGCGACAGCTGCCAGAACGGCGCGTGCGTGGGCGCGAACCCGGTGACCTGCAACTCGAACGACCCGTGCCAGGTGGGCGGCACCTGCGACCCGCGGACCGGCGCCTGTACGACGCGTCCGGCGGCGGACGGCACGGCCTGCAACGACGGTAACGCCTGCACCCGCTCCGACTCCTGCCAGGCCGGCCGCTGCGTCGGCTCGAACTCGGTGACCTGCAACTCGAACGACCCGTGCCAGGTGGGTGGCTCGTGCGATCCGACGACCGGCGCCTGCACGACGCGCCCGGCGGCGGACGGCACGGCCTGCAACGACGGCAACGCCTGCACCCGCGCCGACTCCTGCCAGGCCGGCCGCTGCGTCGGCTCGAGCCCGGTGACCTGCACCGCCAGCGACCAGTGCCACACGGCCGGCACGTGCGATCCGAGCACCGGCGCCTGCTCGAACCCCGTGGCCCCGTCGGGCACGGCGTGCAACGACGGTAACGCCTGCACGCGCGCCGACAGCTGCCAGAACGGCAGCTGCGTGGGCTCGAACCCCGTGACCTGCACCGCCAGCGACCAGTGCCACGCGGCCGGTACCTGCGACCCGAGCACCGGCGCTTGCTCGAACCCGGTGGCTCCGGCCGGCACGGCGTGCAACGACGGCAACGCCTGCACGCGCGCCGACAGCTGCCAGAACGGCAGCTGCGTGGGCTCGAACCCCGTGACCTGTACCGCCAGCGACCAGTGCCACTCGGCTGGCACGTGCGATCCCAGCACCGGTGCTTGCTCGAACCCGGTGGCTCCGTCGGGCACCGCCTGTAACGATGGCAATGCCTGCACCCAGAGCGACAGCTGCCAGAATGGCAGCTGCGTGGGCTCGAACCCCGTGACCTGCACCGCCAGCGACCAGTGCCACACGGCCGGCACGTGCGATCCGACGACCGGCGCTTGCTCGAACCCGCTGGCCCCGGCCGGCACCGCCTGCAACGACGGCAACGGCTGCACGCGCACCGACGTCTGCCAGAACGGCAGCTGCGTGGGCTCGAACCCCGTGACCTGCACCGCCAGCGATCAGTGCCACGTGGCCGGCTCCTGCAACCCGTCCACCGGCGCTTGCTCGAACCCGGTGGCTCCGTCGGGCACCGCGTGCAACGACGGCAACGCCTGCACCCAGACCGACACCTGCCAGAGCGGCTCCTGCGTCGGCTCGAACCCGGTCGCCTGCAACAGCAACGATCCGTGCCAGATCGGCGGCATCTGCGATCCGGCCACGGGCGGCTGCTCGACCCGTCCGGCGCCTGATGGAACCTCCTGCAACGACGGCAACGCCTGCACGCGCTCCGACTCCTGCCAGGCCGGCCGCTGCGTGGGCTCGAACCCGGTCGTCTGCAGCAGCACCGATCCGTGCCAGGCGGGTGGCTCCTGCAACCCGTCGACGGGCCAGTGCTCGACCCAGCCGGCGCCTGATGGAACCTCCTGCAACGACGGCAACGCCTGCACGCGCTCCGACTCCTGCCAGGCCGGCCGCTGCGTGGGCTCGAACCCGGTCGTCTGCGCGAGCTCCGGTCAGTGCCACGCGGCAGGCACCTGCGATCCGTCGACCGGCACCTGCACCAACCCGACCTCGCCGGACGGCTCGGCCTGCACCGTGAACGGCCAGTGTGGTGAGAACGGCTGCACCCCGGGCGTCTGCAGCACCGGCAGCTGCACGGTTCCCGCGAGCTGCCTCGCGCTCAAGCAGGCCTATCCCACCGCGCCGAGCGGCGTCTACCTCATCGATACGGACGGAGCGAGCGGCCCGAGCGTGCCCTTCTACGTCTACTGTGACATGGTCATCGACGGCGGTGGCTGGACGCTCATCACCTCGATCACCTTCACCGGTGCGATGAGCGCCGTGCGCAACAACGTCCTCATCCAGCCCGGCTCGCCCAACATGACCAACCGTGGCATGCGCCTGCCGGGCGTGCGTGAAGTCCTGACGGTCAACGATGGCCAGGACATCGGCACCTACCGTGTAGGGACCGCGGCGTACGACCTGTCGACGGCCTTCGACAAGGCTGAGGTCTATCGCGGCTCGATCGGCCTCTTCAGCGATGACGCGCGGGCCACGCCGAACGTCAGCTGGCAGCAGATCCTCGACTCGCTCAACCTCGACGCCGGCTACGTGTGGTTCAACGAGCGCTACACCCTCGGCGTGCCGGACAACTGGACGTTCGACGTCGAGCGCGTCAACGACACCGGCTGCCTCCAGACCCCGCTGCGCGGCAACTACGGCGACGGCAACCACGGCGGCATGAACAGCGCCGGCGGCCCGTCGGGCGTGAACTCGACCGGCGCCCTCTGGCACCACTGGGGCGGCGAGATCTGGGTCTCGGGTGTGAACAACTCGAGCGCCCTGCGCTGCAACCAGGTGAACTACAGCTTCACCAAGTTCTGGAAGGCCGTCTTCCTCCGCTAGCCCTCGCTGAAGCTCCCGGTCTGGCAGGACGCCTGCCAGACCGGGGGCCAGGCCCTCCTCCCCCCCTCCCCTCCCCTCTGTCTCCCTCTCCCTCCGATCGATGATCCCGCGGTAGCCCGGGCCATCGGCTCTCGTCCACTGCAGGAAAGTGGTGGGAACGCGCCGGGACCGGTACCATCGTTCTCGACCGTCATCGATCGGCATCGGCAGTGGCATCGATAGGGACATCGGCCAGCGGCCATCCAACTTGAGAGGACCCCACGCCCCATGACGCCCACAGTGCCCCCCCCGCCCGTGGCCAATGATTTCACCCGGCTCATCGATCTCGCGGCAGAGCGCCTCGGCGGCCAGGCCCTGGCGGCGAGCGACGAGTTCTTCGCCCCCAAGGAGAACCTGCTCAAGCCCGGCCGCGGGGTGTTCATTCCGGACAAGTACACGGATCGCGGCAAGTGGATGGACGGCTGGGAGTCGCGGCGCAAGCGCACGCCCGGACACGACTGGTGCCTGATCCGGCTCGGACTGCCCGGGCGGATCCGCGGCCTCGACGTGGATACCAACCACTTCACGGGCAACTTTCCCGAGCACGCTTCACTCGAGGCGTGCGTGGCCGAGCGCGAGGCCACGCCCGAGGCGCTCGAACGGGCGCACTGGACCGAACTCGTACCGATCACGCGGCTCCAGGGCGGTTCGCAGAACCTCATCTCCGTTCCCGCCCGACCAGAACTTGATCAGCGCTGGACGCACCTGCGGCTGCACATCTATCCGGACGGCGGGGTGGCGCGGCTACGGGTGCACGGCGAGGTGGTGCCGGACCTCGAGAAGCTGCGCCAGGGCGGGGAGCCGATCGACCTGGCGGCCGCGGCTCATGGTGGCGTGGTGCTGGTCTGCAACGACATGTTCTTCGGCCCCAAGGACAACCTCATCCTGCCAGGCCCGTCGCTCAACATGGGCGACGGCTGGGAGACCAAACGCAAGCGCGGCCCGGGGCACGACTGGGTGATCCTGCGCCTCGCGACCCTGGGGACGCTGCGCCGGGTGGAGGTGGACACGAGCCACTTCAAGGGGAACTATCCGGATCGCTGCTCGCTCGATGGGGCACGGTTGCCCGCGGGGGTGCCGGACGACTTCCTCGCCAGCCGCTCGCTCGCCTGGGAAGAGATCCTCCCGCCCACCCCGCTCGGACCGGACGCGCACCATGTCTTCGAGCGCGAGCTGCAGCGGACGGGGCCCTACACCCACGTGCGGCTGAACATCTACCCCGACGGCGGGGTAGCGCGGCTGCGGCTCTACGGGGTGCCGGCATGAGCCAGGGCAGCCCCGGGGCTTCGCTGACGTTGGAAGCGCTGAACCGGCTGCCGGACGAGGCGGCCCGCACCGAGCTCGAGCGCTGTTGCGGGGCGAGGCGCTGGATCGCGGGGATGCTCGCGCAGCGGCCCTTTCCCGATCGGGCCACGCTGCTCGAAGCGGCGCGCGACGTGTGGCGCGGGCTCGGCCCAGAGGACTGGCGCGAAGCCTTCACCCATCACCCGCGCATCGGCGACATCGAAGGGCTGCGGAAGCGCTTCGCCACGACCGCGGCGTGGGCCAGCGCCGAGCAGGCCGGCGCGTCCTCGGCCTCCGAGGAGGTGCTGCGGTCACTGGCCGAGGGGAATCGCCGCTACGAGGAGCGCTTTGGTCACATCTTCATCGTCTGCGCCACAGGCAAGAGCGCCGCGGAGATGAACGCCCTCCTCTACGAGCGGCTCGGCAACGATCCCGAGACGGAGCTGCGGATCGCGGCCGGCGAGCAAGCGAAGATCACCCAGCTCCGACTGGAGAAGCTCCTGTCATCATGAGCGCCATCACGACCCATGTACTCGATACGAGCCGCGGCTGCCCGGCCGAAGGGGTGAAGATCCAACTCGAGCGCCTCGAGGCCGGCGGGGCGTGGCACCGGATCGGCAGCGGCGCCACCGATGCCAACGGCCGGCTCCGCACACTCATACCCGACGGCCAGGCGCTCGTGCCTGGTGTCTACCGCATCGTGTTCGACACTGCGGCATACTTCGCGACCTGTGGGGTGACTGGTTTCTATCCCGAGGTGCCGGTGCTCTTTCACGTCCGCGACGCGAGCCAGCACTATCACGTGCCGCTGCTCCTGAGCCCGTTCGGATACTCCACCTACCGCGGGAGCTGAATCGCCATCAGCTCCGCGCCCAGCCGGACGAGGCGGTCAGTCAGCGACCGAGAGCACGCGCGTCAGGCGCAGGAGGTCATAGAGCCGGCGCAGGGTATCGCCGACATGGACCCAGGGCAGGTCGATCAGGCCCTCGACGGCGATCTGGCCCTGCACGAACGAGAGCACGAGCCCCTTGCCGGCGTCGTCGAGCAGCCAGGGCAGGCCAAAGCGCAGGCGCACCTGGGACAGCTCGGGGATCTTGCCCGAGTCGGCAGTGATGGTGACCTCGGTGCCGTTGCGCACGCCGTCATAGACGGTGCAGTGACCATCATCGAACCACAAGGACACCTGAACTTCGGCATCGGGGGCGACGAGCGCGAAGCGGGTGCGGATCGCGGCAAAGTCCTCCCGCTTGGCCTGGTACGCGGCGAGGTTCTCTTCGAAAAGACCGTGCAGCATGAGCGCCAGGCCGTTGTCCTGCGCGGTTTCATCCAGCGTGATGAGGCCCATGGGGTGAAACCTCTATACCCCTTCGGCCGGGCTTGCGATCAAAATCCGCGCTGGCGAGCGCTGCGCGGGGAGGGGGCGTTGGGCCTACAGGGGGTCAGGCTTCCGGGAGCGAGCGCTCGGCGGCCTTCTTTCGCTGGAGCGCCTTGGTGGACTTGTCGTTCTCGGGCCGACTCCCCCCATCATCGACCTCCACGAAGATGCCGTAGAGGGCGCCCACCAGCACCGCCAGGACCGGCGCGGTGTTGGTGACGAGCTCGCCTCCCGGAACGGCAGCGAGCGACAGCTTCGCCTCGGGGAGGAACTTCAGTCCCAGCGCGCACAACCCGGCTCCCACCAGGCTGCCCACGATCATCTTGACCACCGGGGTCCAGATCGTCTCGCTCTTCCACGGCAGCCGACCGCATATCAAGCCGACCAGGGCGCCGACCACGGCGCAGGCGAGATAGGCGGGGATCGAGCTGGTCCAGCCGAGGTGGAGCAGCAAATACCCGGCACCACCGCCGATCAATAGTCCCTTCAGCAAACCGAACAGTACGCGCTGCATGAGCCCTCCAGGGAGCCAGAGCCACTATAGGTAGATAATACGTCGTTATGGGCCACGTCGATCCACTCTGCCAGGGGCAGTCTCGACAGATGGGCGCTGTACCCTGCGAATCTTGGCGCTCCAGCCCGCCGATCACGGGGTAGGCGATGTAGGTCTCCGATCGATCCGGCTCTCTAGAACAGCGGCCGGGTCGGCAGGCGCGCGCGCTCCAGGGCCTGCTCGGGCCTATTCGTGGATCTCGGCGGTCGCGTGCTCGGGCGGCGAACGATCGAGCGCCGTCACCTGCGCAGCGATGGCCTGGGCGAAGCGCTCCCGCTCGCTCGGGGGCAGCGGGGCCGAGCGGGCGGGACGGAGCCGCACGGGGTCGACGAAGTGGTCGCCGAGCTTGACCGCAAAGTGGAGGGGCGGCGGGGGCTGCCCGCCCGCGCCGAGGTAGCCGATCACCTGCCGGGGCCGGACCGTGTCGCCGACCTCGAGGCCCCGCGCCAGGCGGCCGAGGTGGGTGTACACGGACTCCATGCCGCCCGGGTGGGTGATCACCACGGTCTGGCCCGCGCCTCCGGCCGCCGCGCCGCGGAAGCTCACCTTGCCACCGGCGATGGCCCACACCGGGGTTCCCGCAGGCGCCGCGTAATCCACGCCCGGGCGGGCGTCTTCGCTGTGCGCCACCGGGAGGAGCCGGCGCGGATCGAAGCCCTGCGGGAGGCGGGCATACTTGAGCGGCGTGCCGAGGAGGCTCCGGGCGACCGCCTCCCCGGTCTGGGTGTAGTAGCCCGGCTCGCCATGCTGGGGCCGGTAATAGAACACGCGATAAGTCCCACCCCGGCCCACGTACTCCGCGGCCAGCACCCGACCCAGCTGGTGGAAGCGGCCCTGCACCGAGTGCTTCTCCACGCGCAGCCGGAACCGGTCGCCGGGGCGCGGATCGAGATAGAAGTTGAGGTCCCAGGCGAACACGTCCACGAGCAGGCTGGCCAGCGCCGGCCCCTCGCCGCCCTGCAGCGCCGCGTCGTAGAGGTTGGTGGTGATGGTGCCGGCCACATCGACCACCGCGGTCTCGATGGGGCCCGGCACGCGAAACGCGCGCCAGGTCTCGCCGCGTCGCTCCACCCGATAGCCCACCGCCGCCCCGGCCTTGTCCTTGTCGATCGGACGGTACTCGAAGGCGCGCAACCGCTCCTCGCTGTCGCGGCGGGCGAGATAGCGCTGCCCCTGGCGCAGCGTACGAGGATCGACGTACTTGCGCAGCGCCGCGATCACTTCGGTGGCCGTGCGTGGGGAGGCGCCCTCGCGGCGGAGGACCGCCTCCAGGGTGTCCGCGGGTCCGAACTCGCCGCCGCCCGTCGTGCCCTCCGGGAGCGGCTCCACCACGGGGTCCGGGGGACGGCGCGCGGGGAGAGGACGCTTGGCGGCCGCGGCGCTCGGCGCGCCCGCCCGCGGCTTCGGGGAGGCGTCCTGGCGCACGGCCGCCTGCAGCTGCGGCAGCGAGGTCCCGCGGCGATAGAAGAAGAAGTACACGTTGAACGCGATCAGGACCGCGAAGACAGCCAGGAGGCCGAGGCCCGAGGCCGCCGCGAGCGGGGCCGGACCGCGACGGTTCTCGAAGGAGCGCATGGGGGTAGAGCCTGGGAGTACCACAGGCCCGCACGGCGCCCAAATTTTTGACCGTCACGCTCAGCCGAAAGCTCCCGCCCCCGTCCCCGCCAGCGCGGGCAGCGACGGCGCCCAGCGGCCTCGGGACGCAGCCCGAAGACCACCGTTGAATACCGTCGCGAGGTGCCGCCAGCGGCGGCGAGGCAAAGAAGGAGGGAGGAAGCGTACTGGAAGTACGCGACCGACCGACTGACGCAGCATCGCCGTCGCTGGCGGCGCCGCAGCAGGCAGGCAACGGTGGTCTTCGGGCTCAGCCCGCGAGCAGCCGGACCATGCGCCGCACCGGATGGCGCCGCACGAACCGGGACCGCTGCACCCGCCGGATGTAGGCGCCGCCCAGGAGCACCGTGGCCGCGGCCACACCCAGGGCAATGCCCCAGGAAGGATGCTCGCGCAGCCACTCGCGCGCCTCCTCCTCGAGCTGCTTCGCGCTGCGCCGCAGCCGCTGCGGCAGGCGCAGCGTGCGCTTGACGCGCGTCTCGAGCTCCTCGAGCAGCAGCGTGCATTCGTTGCGCAGCCGTACCACCTCCGACTGGAGCTCGGCTGGTGAACGGTTCTCACCCGTGTGGATCAGACCGTCGCTCATGCATATCTCCTGGTCAACCAGCGGACCGTGGCCTTGGCCTCCCGCAGCGAGCGCCGCGGCTGAGCCGCCCGCGCCTCCTTCCACGCGCCCCACCCGAGGCCGACGCCGATGCAGGCGAAGACCGCCATCAGGATCAAGGCGGCCAGCCAGTGCGGCATGACATGGCCCAGACCATCGACCGCGGCGATGAGGGCGCAGATCAGGGCAGAGACGCCGGCCACGATGCCCCCGCCGCCGAGACCGCCGGCGGTCTTGGTGTGTTTGACATCCTCCTCCACCTCACGCCGTGCCAGCTCTACCTCTTTGCGGACGAGCTGGGTCACGCGTTCGAGGAAGGTCCTCGTCAGCTGCGCTGTGCCGAGGGCACGGAGATCGTTCGAGTCCCCCAGATGTGGCTGATCCATACCGGATCTGGAGTGCAAGGAGGCGGCCATTCCATCCTGCTGAACGAGGACGATCCAGCACCCGCCTGCTGCCGCAGCGACGAGGGCCGCCGGTGCCGGATTTCGTGGGACGGCGATAATCCTGGACCTCCGATGACATTCGTTTGTAGACCATGCATTCGATGGCCGCGGTGGGTGAGTCCTTCTTCGCTGAAATGAAGCGCTACGTCCGTTTCGAACCTGCAGACGGCGAGGCGCTGCAGTGGCTGCTCCCGCACATCCAACCCCACTTCGGCCGCATCGCGGAAACCTTCTACGCCCGGCTGGCGGAGCACGCCGAGGCGCGGCAGGTCTTCACCGGCCCGGAGCAGGTCGAGCGGCTCAAGGTCAGCCTCTGTCAGTGGCTGGATCTGCTGTTCCGTGGGCCCTGGGACGAGGACTACTACGAGCGACGTTCGCGCATCGGCCACATGCACGTCGCCATCCGCCTGCCCCAGCGGTACATGTTCGGCGCCATGAACCTCATCCGCTGCGATCTCCGTCGCCTGGCCGGAGAGGTGCCCGGGGCCGGGACGCAGCCGCGGCTGAGCGAGGCCCTCGACAAGATCATCGACCTCGAGCTCGCCATCATGCTCGAGAGCTATCGGGAGGCCTTCGTCTCCCAGGTGCGCGCCCTCGAGCAGCGCGAGAAGGACCTCCTGCGGCGACGCCTGGCCGTCTCGGAGGCGCGCTACGAGGAGATCATCGAGCAGGCCGAGGCCGTGGTCATCACCCTCGACACCTCCGGACGCATCCTCCTCTTCAACCGCCACGGCGAGGAGCTGACCGGGCTGCCTCGGTCCGAGGTGGTCGGGCGGCTGTGGCTGGAGCTGTTCGCGCCGCCCTCGGCCCCGAGCCCCGGCGCCGGCCCGAGAGCCGACGGCAAGTCGGTCCTCGCCGTGCGCCTCATCGATGTGCAGGCGGGCGGCCGCGTCCCCTCGTACGCCGGGCAGATCCGCCGCGTCGACGGCGACGTCTTCCTGGTCCGCTGGCACTTCACCATGCTGCCCGGTAGCAACAAGCCCATCGTGTGTGTCATCGGTGTCGTGACCGCGGAGGCCCATCGCCCCATAGAAGAGCGGCGCGCGGCGGTGTCCGCGGCCGCCTCCGCCCTCTCGGACCCTGCCCGTCCGGGCCGGAGCTACGGCGCGCACGGCGGCGGCGGCCCGGAGGTGACCGAGCTCGTCGCGCACGAGCTCCAGCGGCTCGCGCTCGTGGTCGAAGAGTTCCTCTGCTTCGCGCGGCCGCCGGCGCTGCAGCTCACCGCCGGCGATCTCGGCGAGACCGCCCGCGCGGCCACGGAGCTCGCGCGCACCGAGGCCATGGCCGCGGGCGTGGACCTCCGCTTCCACGGCGATCTCCGCGTCTCGGTCCGCATGGACGAGGAGCGCCTGCGCCAGGCCATCTTCAACCTTGTACGCAATGGCATCGAGGCCACCGGGCGCCGGGGACACGTGGAGGTGCACGCCGGCGCCTTCGGCCGGCACGCGTTCGTCGAGGTCCTCGACGATGGGCACGGGCTGCTCGGGGCCGACGCGCCCATCTTCGAGCCGTTCTGGTCCACCAAGCGCGGCGGGACCGGGCTCGGCCTGTGCGTGACCAAGCGCGTGGTAGAGGATCACGGCGGGCAGATCGAGGTCGAGAGCCGGCCCGGACAGACGCTGTTCACGCTGCGCCTGCCGCTCCTCGACTGATCCGATCCCCTGCGAGGATCCGCCCGCATCCCCACTTGCGGCGCCCCCCCGCGTGTGTTGTCTTCATGGGTGATGAATCCGTCTCCTGCCGCGTCGATGCGGCCTCGGGCATGACATGGCGCGCGTCTCGATCCGTCACCTCGGCAAGGACGTCCCCGGACCCAAGGGCAAACCCCCACAGCGCATCCTCGGCGACGTCTCGCTCGAGATCGGCGACGGCGAGTTCCTCGTCCTCGTAGGCCCGTCGGGCTGCGGCAAGACCACGCTCCTGCGCTGCGTCGCCGGCCTCGAGACCATCACGCGCGGCGACCTCCTCCTCGACGGCGAGCGCGTCAACGCCCTCGAACCCCGCGATCGCGACATCGCGATGGTGTTCCAGTCCTACGCGCTCTACCCCCACCTGACCGTGCGCGACAACCTCGCCTTCGGGCTCAAGATGCGGGGCACCCCCAAGGACCAGATCGAGTCGCGCATCCATCAAGCCGCGACCATGCTCGAGATCGCGCCCTACCTCGACCGCTACCCGCGGCAGCTCTCGGGTGGGCAGCGGCAGCGCGTGGCCATGGGGCGCGCGGTCGTGCGCCGGCCGCGGGTGTTCCTCTTCGACGAGCCGCTCTCCAACCTCGACGCCGGGCTGCGGGGGCAGATGCGCGTCGAGCTCAAGCAGCTCCACGCGCGCCTCGGGGCGACCATGATCTACGTCACCCACGATCAGGTGGAGGCCATGACGCTCGCCGACCGCATCGCCGTCCTGCGCGCCGGCGCGCTCGAGCAGGTGGGCTCGCCGCGCGCGCTCTACGAGACGCCGGCCAACCTGTTCGTGGCGCGGTTCCTCGGCACCCCCGAGATGAACACCCTCGCCGGCCAGCTGCGCGGTGGGGTCTGGGAGTCCGAGGACCTGCGCGTGCCGCTGCCCGGCGCCGAACGGCTCCCGAGCGGCCAGGTGACGCTCGGCGTGCGCGCCGAGGACGTCCTCATCGGATCCCCCGAGGACGCCGGCCACCTGCCGGCGCAGGTGGAGGTGACCGAGAACCTCGGCTGGGAGACGCTCCTCCACCTCAAGGTCGGGGCGCGGGGCACGTATCGTCTGGTGGCGCGCATCGAGACCGTCCGCGCGCCCGGGGCCGGGAGCGCCGTGGGCGTGGCCATGACCCCCGGCAAGGTGCACCTCTTCGATCCCAGCGGCGCGCGCCTGCCGTTCCCGGCGCAGACGTCCCAGATGGCGGCGGCCTCCGAGACCACAGAGGGGATGAGGGCATGATCCTGGCGCCGCTGGCGGCCGCGACCGTGGTGCTGTGGCACAGCTACCACGCCGCGGAGCAACAAGGGCTCGAGACGGCGGTGCAGGCGTGGAACCGGGCGCACCCCGACACCCCGGTCGAGCCGCAGGCCATCCCGGCCGAGGGTTTTTCGCAAAAACTCGAGGCCGCCATCCCGCGCGGCCACGGCCCCGACCTCTACATCGCCGCGCACGAGAAGATCGGCGACTGGACGCGGGTCGGCCTCATCGCCGCGCTGCCGCGCGAGGCGGCCCCGGAGGCGGACTTCCTGCCCGGCACCCTCGCCCCGCTCACCCTGGGCGGCCAGCTCTACGGCGTGCCGCTCGCGTTCAAGTCCGCCGTCCTCTTCTACCGCACCGACCTCGTCCCCAAGCCGCCCGAGACCACCGACGAGATGCTGGCCCTGTGCCGGCGCGAGAAGCAGGCCGGGCGCTACTGCCTCGTCTACGAGGACGGCAGCTTCTTCTTCCACACCGCCTGGGTGCACGGCGAGGGCGGCACCATCGTCGAGAACGACCGCCCGGGCCAGACGGGCGAGGCCCACCTCGCGTCCCCCGAGGGGGTGCGGGCGCTCGCCTTCGTGCGCCGCCTCGTGGACGCGGGCTACGTGCCCGACGAGGTGACGGGCACGCTGGTCACCGAGCTCTTCAACAGCGGCAAGGCGGCGTTCGCCATCAACGGCCCCTGGTTCCTCGGCGATCTACAGAAGGACGTGCCCTTCGCCATCGCCCCGCTGCCGGTGATGTCCGAGACCGGCCGGCGCGCCGCGCCCCTCCTCACCGTGGAGGCGGCCATGATGCCGCCCAGGGCGGCGCATCCCGGCCCGGCGCTCGCGTTCGCCCGCTGGCTCGCCGGCCCCGAAGGTGCGCGCATCCGCGCCCGCGTCGGCCGGCAGCCCGTGGCCGACCGCGCCACCTGGGAGGATCCCGCGATCGCCAGGGACCCGCGGCTCGCCGCCTTCCGCCGGCAGCTCGACGCCACGGTGCCGACGTCCAACGCGCCGGTCATGAACCTCGTCTGGGAGCCGGCGCAGCAGGCGCTCCGCCGCGTGCTCCGCGGCGACGCCAGCCCCGAGGGCGCGCTCGCCGAAGCCGACCGCCGCATCTCCATCATCCTGCGCCCGGCGCCGCCCGAGGCCTCCCCGCTCCCCTTCCTCGTCGCCTTGGGGCTCGGCCTCCTCGGCGCCGCCGGCCTGGCGTGGCGGCGGCTCCGGCGCGCCCCGGCCGATGACAGCGCCGGCCCCATCCAGCGCCAGAGCGCCGCCTACGCCTACCTCCTGCCGGCCATGCTCTCCATGCTCGTGCTCGTGTTCATCCCCTTCTCCGTGGGCGTGGGCATGGCCTTCTGCCACCACGAGAACGGGCACTGGCGCTTCATCGGGCTCGGCAACTTCACCAACATCCTCGGGGCCAAGGACTACCCCCTCACCGACCCCTTCTCCTTCTACTTCACCCTGGTCGTGACGGCGCTCTGGACCGTGGCCAACGTGTCGCTCCACGTGCTCATCGGCG